>JAAUSA010000157.1 GCA_012031975.1 Alkalinema sp. RU_4_3
AGTTCACCCAGGTCACGGACCCCGCCGAATCCTTCACCTTGCCGACCAAACCCTTGGCCTGATCGCCCAGGTTGCCAAAATCAATGCCCTTGACCTTCTCCGTCAGGTTTGTCAGACTTTGCACCTTCTGCTTCTCATCCGCTGGCACCGTCGCCCACCGGGATGCAAACGCCTGCCAGCCGAGCCATCCCATCAGCGCTACCCCTGCAATCTGTCCCAGGAGCAGACCACCGCGCACCTGCCCTGCACAGGCAAACAGCACCAGGGCATAGAAAAGACCTACCCCACTCCAAATTTCGTCACGATCGCGCTTGATCGAAGGGAGTAGAAAGGCTCCGGCCACAAAGAGACCGATACTTGCGATCGCCACGACATCGGCTAAAAGGTAGGTCAGCATGATGTGATACAGCTCCTAAATGGGACATTTACTAACATGTTGCCGGATTCTCTGGCCCACAGGTGAGCCGGGATCACCGAAATAAACTAAGGGAAAACCCCCAAATAGCATTCTAAGCGAAAGAGAACTTTAAGCTTGAGCCCTGTCTTCTGGGGATCAAGCTAACCTGTAGCTGTACAAGAAAGCGTACCTCAATCCTAAGTAGCGTAATAATTCTTATGGTCTCAACAGCCCCTAAACCAATGGTTTCGACATCAATGCCTAAAAGTGCAACACAAAGTTTCGGTGTAATCGGTCTGGCCGTCATGGGCGAAAACCTGGCACTCAACGTCGAACGGAACGGTTTCCCCATTTCGGTCTACAACCGTTCTAGAGAGAAAACAGATGACTTCATGGAGAAGCGCGCAGGCGGCAAGAATGTCCATGCGGCCTATAGTCTGGAGGATTTTGTCCAGTCCCTGGAGCAGCCTCGCAAAATCCTGATCATGGTCAAGGCGGGTGCCCCCGTTGATGCCGTGATCAACCAGCTCAAACCCCTGCTCGATGAAGGCGACATCCTGATCGACGGTGGCAACTCCCTCTACAGCGATACCCAGCGTCGGGCCGAGGAGCTCGAAAGCGCGAAGTTTACCTTCATCGGCATGGGGCGTGAGCGGCGGCGAAGAAGGTGCGCTCAATGGTCCGAGCTTGATGCCCGGTGGGACGAAGGCGGCCTACGATTACTTGGAGCCGATTCTGACCAAGATTGCCGCCCAGGTCGATGACGGTCCCTGTGTCACCTATGTGGGTCCGGGGGGTGCGGGTCACTACGTCAAGATGGTCCACAACGGCATCGAGTACGGCGACATGCAGCTGATCGCTGAAGCCTACGACCTGCTCAAGACCGTGGGTGGCCTGAACCATACGGAACTCCAGGAAGTTTTCACCCAGTGGAACACCACCGACGAGCTGAACTCCTACCTGGTGGAAATCACGGCGGATGTGTTCAAGCGCCTCGACCCTGAAACGGGTGGTCCCCTGGTGGAAGTGATCATGGATGCAGCGGGACAAAAGGGCACGGGTCGTTGGACGGTGATGGAAGCCCTGGAGATGGGGGTAGCGATCCCGACGATCACGGCGGCGGTGAATGCCAGGATTATGTCGGGTTACAAGACGGAGCGTGTGGCGGCGGCTCCCCAGTTGCCAGGGCCTGCGCCTTTGACGGGGATCGATCGCCAACAGCTCATCGACCAGGTGCGCGACGCCCTCTACTGCTCGAAGATCTGTTCCTATGCCCAGGGCATGGCGCTTCTCGCTGCTGCTTCCCGGACCTACGACTACAATCTGGACCTGGGCGAATGTGCAAGGATCTGGAAGGGTGGCTGCATCATCCGGGCGGGCTTCCTGAACAAGATCAAGAAGGCCTTCAGCGACGACCCCAATCTGGCGAACCTCCTGCTGGCACCGGAATTCCGTCAGACTGTGCTCGATCGCCAGACCGCTTGGCGTGAGGTGATCATGATGGCGGCGAAGGGCGGTATTGCGGTGCCAGCCTTTAGTGCTTCCTTGGATTACTTCGACAGCTACCGTCGGGTTCAGTTGCCCCAGAACCTGACCCAGGCCCAGCGCGACTACTTCGGTGCCCATACCTATGAGCGGATCGATCGCCCTGGCACCTTCCATACGGAGTGGATGGCTGACTAACGCCTAGATCCCGAATCCTTGGACTAGGTTCCAGGGATTCGGGGACAACCTGCCCTATACTGAATCGGTAGTTTTTTCCAAAGACTCCGGCGGGGCTTATGACGAAGTTTGTGTTTGTTACTGGTGGTGTGGTTTCCAGTATCGGCAAGGGCATTGTGGCGGCAAGTCTTGGCAGGTTGCTGAAGTCGCGGGATTATACGGTGTCGATTCTGAAGCTGGACCCCTATTTGAATGTGGACCCCGGCACGATGAGTCCCTATCAGCATGGGGAAGTGTTCGTGACCGAAGATGGGGCGGAGACGGATTTGGACCTGGGACACTATGAGCGGTTTACGGACACGTCGATGTCGCGGCTCAATAGTGTGACGACGGGGTCTATTTACCAAGCTGTGATTAATAAGGAACGCCGGGGCGACTATAACGGTGGCACGGTGCAGGTGATTCCCCATATCACCAATGAAATTAAGGAACGGATTCATCGAGTCGCCCATAATACCAATCCCGATGTGGTGATTATTGAGATTGGTGGGACCGTTGGAGATATTGAGTCGCTGCCCTATTTGGAGGCGATTCGTCAGTTCCGTAAGGATGTGGGCCGGGACAATGTGCTCTATATGCATGTGACCTTGGTGCCGTTTATCTCGGCCTCCGGTGAATTGAAAACCAAGCCGACGCAACATTCGGTGAAGGAATTGCGATCGATCGGCATTCAGCCGGATATTTTGGTCTGTCGCTGCGATCGACCGATTCCGGAGGGCTTGAAGAGCAAGCTGGCGGAGTTTTGTGATGTGCAGCAGAATTGTGTGATTACGGCTCCGGATGCGGGGAGTATCTATGAGGTGCCGCTGATTATGGAGCGTGAGGGGTTGGCGATTCAGGCGATCGCGCTGTTGGGTCTGGAGAATCGCATTCCCGATCTCAGTCAGTGGGAGACGCTGGTGCGGCGGATGTATACGCCGATGCGGACGATTGATGTGGCGCTCGTTGGTAAATATGTGCAGCTCAGTGATGCCTATTTGTCGGTGGTGGAGGCATTGCGCCATGCGGCTATTGTCACAGGCAGTAGTTTAAAGCTTCACTGGGTGAATTCAGAGGATATTGAGATAAAGGGTGCGGAGACATTGCTAAAAAATATGCATGGGATTGTGGTGCCGGGTGGGTTTGGCATCAGAGGTGTGGATGGGAAGATTGATACGATTCGGTATGCCAGGGAAAATGGGATTCCATTTTTGGGACTATGTCTGGGGATGCAATGTGCGGTGATCGAGTGGGGCCGGAATGTGGCGAAGCTGGAGGATACGCACAGTGCGGAGTTTGTGCCTGAGGCGAAGAATCCGGTGATTAATTTGCTGCCGGAGCAGCAGGATGTGGTGGATTTGGGGGGTACGATGCGGTTGGGTACCTATCCCTGTCGTTTGACGCCGGATACGAAGACGATGGCAATGTATGGTCAGGAGGTGATCTATGAGCGTCATCGCCATCGCTATGAGTTTAATAATCAATATCGTCCGGCGTTTTTGGAAAGTGGCTATGTGGTGAGTGGGACGTCACCCAATGGGCGGCTGGTGGAGATTATTGAGTTGCCGAGTCATCCATTTTTTGTGGCCTGTCAGTTCCATCCGGAGTTTCAGTCGAGGCCGAGTACGCCCCATCCGTTGTTCCAGGGGTTTGTGCAGGCGGCGGTCGATCGGGCTCCTTTGGCGGTGGATGCTGGGGATGAGGTGGCGATCGGGGTTTGATACATCTGGGGGCCTAGGATTTGTGCCCCCTAAGGCTATGTGTTTTGGCTGAGCCAGGTTGGGCCGGAGAAGCCGAGGAGGGCGTCTCCGAGGGTTTCGAGTTGTTCGCGGGGGAAGGCGCGGATTTGGGTTTCGAGGTCAGGGGCGATCGGGCGACCAAGCCACCATCGGACTCCTATTGTGCAAACAGCGCGATCGACTGGTGGCAGAATGGGCACTGAGTGATGTCCATAAGCCGATTGGGATTTCGGAATATCACATCACCCATGATTTACCGGAGGAAGTGCGATCGAGTCTGCCCAGCATTGAAGAAATTGAAGCAGAGTTGGGGGGTTAACGCTAGGATTTTAGCGCCTCCTGCTAAGGTGCCTATTTACCTTATAGATATTAGATTGAATCACCTTATAGGTCGGATCGCTATCCATTTCCTTTTGGAGCTGATTGCGCATAGCAATCAAGGCGTTCTGATACTTGCTATCCTTGGTCCCCACATATTGCTGATAGAGCCCTTGGATCTGGCCCTTGATTTGGCGGACGCGATCGCTATAGGGCAACCGCTGCTCAAATCTTCTTTCCAGCGTTTCATAGTCTTCGCGACGATTATTACTACGCAGTTGAGCCCGGTAGTCCTGCACCGCTGCCAGCAATTCATCGGGAATCCCATCGCGATCGCGATCGATACTCAGATCGACAGGTTTTACAGGCGGTTTGACCCCGCAGAGCCTATTGAGGCTGGTGGATTTACCCTTCAGTGTCATGTGACAAACGTTGTCATCCGCCGGGTCATAGACCTTCGCCAGGGATGGAGTAGGCGCGAACAGGAGGGCTGTAAGGGAGAGGATGAGGATCGATCGCTGAGACATAGCAGTAGGTATCTAGGGTTGTTGAATGACCATAGATACTGGAGGGGAAGGAGTTATGCAGGCGATCGCCATACCCAAGCTGTTAACCTTTAGGCATCGTTTCAGGACGAATATATTGAAACATGTGCGCTGCGTAGTCAGCTTTTCCAAGTTCAATTTTCTCGCTGCGCAATATTGAATAGGCGGTCATCAGGTGGAAATAAAACTGAGCTATTGCCCAATCGCGGGCATATTGCTCGGCGGACAGGTCAAGAATCATACCGTTCGGAAGTTCATGGGCCAGTGGCTTATCCGCGTTAACATCTAGGGCGTCAGGGGCGAGACCATCTAGCAAGGCAATGGTTTCATCAATCCGAGCTTGAGCATCCGCGATCGAACCGGGTCGATCGTCTGCATTTCGCCCTTCTTCGAGCAGTTCGTTGATAGATTCTGGGAAAGCCTCTCCTTTGAGCCGGAATATTGCCTCTTGAGCCTGCAAGCAAGCAAACCGAACCTGAGTCGATAGAGGAAACATATCCGGCGCAAGCCGCGCGGACAACAGCGCTTCCGACTCTGCTTTCGGTATTTGGTCCTGTGCTTTCTTCAGCCAAGCTGATAGCATTCTAAGCATTTGCGTATAGGTTGGGACAAGTAGCTTCGTTAGCAACATAGGCTGACCTCCGTCTAATCCGGATTGTTCACCTTTCATAATAGGCGATGGCCCCCCCAAAGGTTTTGGGGGGGGATCCCCCATGGCTCGCCAGCATCTCTCCATCCAAACGACACCCATCATCCACCCACCCCATGGCAAAATAAACAAAAACCCAACCTATGAACCCAACCGATCGCATCATCGTCCCCCTAGACGTCCCCACCCAACAAGCCGCCCTCACCCTAATCGACAGCCTCCCCAACGCCACCTACTGGAAAATCGGCCTCCAACTCTTCGTCAACAGCGGCCCCGCCCTCCTCACCGAACTCAAAACCCGCCACAAAAAAATCTTCCTCGACCTAAAATTCCACGACATCCCCCAACACCGTTGCCGGGGCCTGCGCCGCCGCCACCCAATACGAAGTCGATCTCCTCACCGTCCATGCCGCCAACGGCAGCCACACCCTCAAAGCCGCCCAAAAAGCATCCCAAGAAGCCGCCCAAGCCCAAGGCAAACGCCCACCCAACATCATCGCCGTCACCCTCCTCACCAGCATCCCCCCCGAAACACTTCATACAGAACTCCACAGCAACCTATCCGTCCCCGACTACACCCAACAAATGGCCCTCATGGCCAAAACCAGCGGCCTCGCCGGAGCCGTCTGCTCCCCCCAAGAAGCAGCGACCATCCGCACCACCTGCGGCCCCGACTTCCTCCTCATCTGCCCCGGCGTCCGCCCCACCTGGTCCGACCAAAACGACCAAAGCCGCACCCTCACCCCCAAAGCCGCAATATCCGCCGGAGCCGACTACCTCGTGATCGGACGCCCCATCACCAGCGCCCCGGATCCAGCCGCCGCCTTTGCTAGAATCTGCGAAGAACTCACCTAACACCCATGAAACTCCTCCTCACCCTCACCCTCCTCCTAATTCCTAGCAGCGCGATGGCCATAGGCCGACCGGAGGTCATCGCCGCCGTCCCCACCTGCCCCACCGACTTCCAACCCCTGATCACCAACCTACTCAAAGACCTCCCCAGCTACACCAACCGCATCGCCCTCCGATCGCGCCCCCTAGCCAAACCCGCGACCTCCCCAAAATCATCTCCGCCGGACGCCCCGAATTCGAACCCCTACGAGATGACAACACAACGGAGGATCCAACCCTAAAACAAGTCTTCTTCACCACCCTCGAAACCCAAACCCTCGGCAAAACCACCACCACCCACCAACATTTCCACCGCCTCCTCCTCACCGACACCCGCTACGGCTGGCGCATCGTCAACCTCTACACCCGCTTCAGCAACGGCACCACCACCGAGCCCCCCCGCGAAACCAGCCAAGGCGACCTCGGCCAAGGCATAGCCCTCTGGCTAAGAGATTGCCCAAACCCCTTGCCCAACGGAAAAACTCCAGTACGATAGAGGCGACTCAAATTTAGGCAACCAGCTTCTATGGCACTGAACGATCGACATCTACGAATCCTCCGCTCCATCGCCTCCGGCAACACCACCGGCGAATCCCTCGTAGAAGATCTCGGCTCCAGCATGCAAATGCTCACCCACTTCCTCAACACCATGGTCGATGACGGCTACGTCAAAGCCGCCCGCGTCTACGACAACGACCTCCGAGACTTCATCGTCGTCAAAGCCTACCTCACCCCCGAAGGCCAAGCCTCCTCGCCTCCCACAGCCCCGCCGCCGAAACCCCGGTTGAAACCCCAGCCGAAACAACCACCCTCAACCTCCCCACCATCAACCAAGCCCTCGCCGCCATCGACCAACTGATCCCCGCCCTCCCCGCAGATTGGCGCGAACTCACCGAAGTCTACTTTGCCGACCTTTCCGCCGAACTCACCCAGCCCGATCGCCGCCGCCCCATCCAAATCAAAGCCTACTTCCTGTCCCTACTGCGATCGATCCTCCCCATACTGCCCAAACTCCCCAACGGCGACGCCTGGACCACCCAGGCCCAAATTCTCTCCAAGGAACTAGATCTACCCATTCGACTGCCCAACAACAACTAAAATCTATCGCGAGTTAGATGACAAAAGCCCCATCATCCTAAACCCTCCCTTAACCTCAAGAAAACCTAATCTTCATCGGTCCAAGGTCTTCACCAAGCCGTGTCAAAACCTGCTAAATTTGGCAGGAAGTACAGCTAGAAAGAATTCTTAAAAGCATGAGAGTCCTTGTTATTGGTGGCGATGGCTATTGTGGGTGGGCAACGGCGCTCCATCTAGCGAATCGAGGTCATGAAGTCGGCATTATGGACAGCTTGGTACGGCGGCATTGGGACATGCAGCTGCAAAGCGACACCCTCACCCCGATCGCCCCGATTCAGCAGCGTCTCACCCGTTGGAAAGACCTCACAGGCCAGAAGATCGCCCTCTACATCGGCGACATCTGCGACTACAGCTTCCTGACAAAATCCCTCCTTGAGTTCAAACCCGACGCCATCGTCCACTTCGGCGAACAGCGATCGGCCCCCTTCTCGATGATCGATCGCGAGCATGCCGTCCTGACCCAAAACAACAACGTCATCGGCAACCTGAATATTCTCTATGCGATCAAAGACCATTTCCCCGACTGTCACCTAGTCAAATTGGGCACCATGGGCGAATATGGTACCCCCAACATTGACATCGAAGAAGGCTACATCACCATTGAGCACAACGGTCGCAAGGACACCCTGCCCTATCCCAAGCAGCCCGGCTCCTTCTACCACCTCAGCAAAGTCCACGACACCCACAACATCCACTTCGCCTGCCGCGTCTGGGGACTCCGAGCCACGGACCTCAACCAAGGCGTCGTCTACGGCGTCCTCACCGAAGAAACTGGCATGGACGAACTGCTAATCAACCGTCTCGACTATGACGGCGTCTTCGGCACCGCCCTCAACCGCTTCTGCATCCAAGCAGCGGTCGGCCATCCCCTAACCGTCTACGGCTCCGGCGGCCAAACCCGCGCCTTCCTCGACATCCGCGATACCGTCCGCTGCGTGGAAATCGCCATCAACAACCCCGCTGACTCCGGCGAATTCCGGGTGTTCAACCAATTCACCGAGATGTTCTCCGTGGGCGACCTGGCCAAAAAGGTGCAAGAGGCAGGCAGTGCGATCGGCCTAAAAGTCGAAGTCAGCCACATCGAAAACCCCCGCATTGAAAAGGAAGAACACTATTTCAACGCGAAAAATACGAAGCTGATCGATCTTGGCCTAGAACCCCACTACCTCTCGGATTCGCTCCTAGATTCCCTGCTGAATTTCGCCACGAAATACAAGCATCGGGTAGACATGAACGAAATCCTACCGAAGGTGAAGTGGAAATAAAAGAGAGAAGGCCCCCAACCCCCAAGTTTGGGGGCTTTGAACTGGGTTGAACAGTCTGGGTTTACGGTTCGGTCCCCCCAAACTTGGGGGCTAGGGGGGCCTACCATCTCGTATTAGTTTTTTCAATTCTCCGTCCATGAAAATCGCGCTCTTCACCGAAACCTTCCTACCCAAAATCGACGGCATCGTCACCCGCCTCAAACACACCGTCGAACACCTCCAACGCCAAAACCACCAAGTCCGCGTCTACTGCCCCAAAAGCCACCTCACGGAATACAAAGGCGCAGAAATCCACAGCATCTCAGCATTTCCCTTCCCGTTATACCCAGAACTCAAAGCCGCATTACCCAGACCCTCGATCGGCAGAGATCTCCAACGCTTCAAACCCGATCTCATTCACGTTGTCAATCCCATCATCCTCGGACTCTCCGGCGTTTATTATGCAAAGCGCTACAACATCCCTTTGCTCGCCTCCTACCACACCCACCTGCCCGAATACCTCAAGCACTACGGCTACGGCTTCCTAGAGCCCGCCCTCTGGGGCCTCCTGCGCACCATCCACAACCGCGCCGCCCTCAACCTCTGCACCTCCACCGCCATGGTCGAAACCCTCCAACATCAAGGCATCAGGCACCTCGACCTCTGGCAGCGCGGCGTCGATACCGAAACCTTTGAACCGAGTCTAAAATGCGCCGAAATGCGCGATCGCCTCTCCCAAGGAACCCCTGAAGCCCCCCTCCTGCTCTACGTCGGCAGACTTTCTCCCGAAAAAGAAATTGATCGCATCAAACCCATCCTCCAATCCATCCCCAATGCCCGCCTCGCCCTAATCGGCGGCGGCCCCACCCGTGAAGCCTTAGAAACCCACTTCGCAGACACCGCGACAAACTTCGTCGGCTATCTCCAAGGCAAAGAACTCGGATCTGCCTACGCCAGCGCCGACGCCTTCATCTTCCCCTCCCGCACCGAAACCCTGGGTTTAGTACTCCTTGAAGCCATGGCCGCAGGCTGTCCCGTCGTCGCCGCGCGATCGGGCGGCATCCCCGACATCGTCACCGACGGCATCAACGGCTTCCTCTTCGACCCCAGCGACGACCAAAGCCCCATCCGCGCCACCCAAAACCTCTTCGCCAACCCCAATCTGCGCCAGCAGTTCCGCCAAAACGCCCGCCAGGAAGCCGAACGCTGGGCCTGGAGCGAGGCCACCCGTCAACTGGCCAGCTATTACGACAAGGTGCTGGCCAACTCCGTTTAAAACGCGGGATCGCCCCCCAGTTCCCTAGAGAGCGATCGCGCCTTCAAACCACAAACTAACTGGCTTCCGCCTCAGGCCCATTCCCATCATGGAACGGCGACACCTTCCCAATCCCCAAACTCTTCTTACTACGCTTCAATTCCTTCCAGAGGGCCTTAATCTCCTTGTAAGACTCTTCGGGCGTCAACTTCCCGCCAGTCTCAAGATTGGAAATGTAACTAACGCGCTGGGCAAACTCCTGCAAATTGGCATTAAACACCAAATTCTCAGGTCTAACATTGCCCCGATAACGGCTGCGCGGAAACAAAAATCCCAATTGATTCTGATTAGACATCTTGATGGCCCTCCTGGCTAACGCTTGTGTATTGGATCGGCGCTCGATCGCTGAAAGTCCTAAACCGATGAGAAGCGTATTCAACGATACGATTTCCCCCGTCAGACTATGCAGCCATTCCGACCGTATCCGGTTCTCTTTCCTTTTCTGAGAGGATTGATTGCTCTTTTATTATCCTTCCCTTAACCTAACATTAACCTCCCCCGATCGGGGGAAATGTTGACAAAAATCCTTAAACTTCTGATGAAATTTGTTGATGATTTCAATAGGTTAGGTTGATGGGCGGCTCTGGGAAGGTTAGCCCTGAACCATTAGGTTCCAAGCTTGAACGATCGCCGCCATATCTTCGGGCATCTTGGCCTGCTCCTCAAAACTCACGCTACCCTGGTGGGTCGTCAGGGTATGGCCGAACAGATCCGCGCCGCCCTGGTGCTTGTAGTCCTGGCCGTAGTAGCGATCGACATGGTAACTCTTCAGACGATTGCGGAATTCCTGGAGGTCTTCACTAGAGACTTTCCGGAGCAACTTAGCAGGTTCGTTCGTCCGACGCAGATCCTGTTCCATCACCCGACCGTCAGCCATCACTTGGACCTGGCGCTGCACCCCGGCAATGCCGCCTGTGGTGTTCATTTGAAACAGAACATTTTTAGGCAAGGGATCGCTAGTTTTCTCAACGCTAGGGGTTTCGAGGACGAGGCGATCGCCCTTTTTGTTGGTGCGATAGATCCAGCTACCCTGTTCAGCGTCTTCCAGCTCGATCTTCCAGCCCGGCACCAACGCTTGGCTACAAACCTGGCCGGGGCGACCCAGCCCCAGACAACCATCGGGCCAACTGGTGGGTTTGATCGACACCAATGTGACGCTCTTGACGGGCTGACGTAATTTGCGGGCTAGGTGGCGACGGGCGCGTTGGGCGATCGCTGCCTCAGGGGTTTTGGCGGCCTGGGCCTGGGAGGCGGATTGTGGGGCGGCTTGGGCGTCAGCGGCGAAGAGGGGGCTGACCGGAAGGGTGAGGCTAGCGGAGAGAAGGGCGATCGCCGACAGCGAAGAGAAGACTTTCATGGCTTTAATAAGGCATTGGACGGTTGTCTTTTCCATGACGATGGGCCTCCTGTATAAAGTTCCGAAGAAGAGCAGGAATGATTGCGGATTGGTAGGGGTGGCCAATATCGAGGAAAACCCTGCTTGAACATGGCGGGCGCGGGATACGCGCCCCTACCAGAGACCCAACGAACCCTGGTTTAAATATTCCCCAAACCCCATCATACCAACGGATTGGTAGGGGCGCGCATCCCGCGCCCGCAATCTATACCACCCACAATCAACCTCCCCGCACCCCATTTATTTCACCCCCTTCGCCTTCAACAGCCGCTTCTCCAACACCTCCAACGGCACCGGCCCCGAAAACAACTCCCCACCCATCACAAAAAGTCGGCGTCCCATCTATGGACAGACTCTCCGCCATAGCCACATCCGCCGCGATCGCCCTCGTCGCCTCAGCACCCTTGCGATCGGCATTGAACTTCGCAATATTCAGATTCAACCCCTTAGCCGTCTCCTGGTAGAAGGCATCACTCAGCGTCTTCTGGTTCCCAAACAACGCATCATGGAACTCCCAAAACTTACCCTGTTGCCCAGCGGCCCAAGCGGCCATCGCAGCGGGCAGCGCCTGATCATGGATGCGGGTCAGGGGAAAATGTTTGTAAACCAGGGTGACGTCATTCGGATACTTCTGGGCGAACTGCTTGAGGTTTTCGCGCACCGCCGCACAGTAGGGACATTGGAAGTCAGAAAACTCCAGCAGCAGGACTTTCCCCTTGCCGATCGTCGGAGAAGTCCCGATCGCCTGTTTCGGATCAGCCGTCACCTTCTTCACCGCCGCCTTCTGGGCTTCCTCCTGCTTAGCGCGTTCTCGGGTTTGATAGTCCTCCACGGACTGGAGAATCACCTCAGGATGCTTGCGAATCACCTCCAGGATCTGGGCCTCCAGCTTGGCATCGAGGGGCGGCGCAGTATCA
>JAAUSA010000014.1 GCA_012031975.1 Alkalinema sp. RU_4_3
CTGATTCCAATCCGCCACCACCAAGATTCCCCCCGGCTTCAACACCCGCATCAGTTCGCGCGCAAACAACGCCTTATCCGGCATATGCGGCCCCCGCCTCCACGGACCAGACCACATCAAAACTGGCATCCGGGAACGACAGCGCCAGGGCATCATCCACTTGAAACTTCGCGTTCACACCATCGGGTGTCAGCTCCTGCGCCCGCTTCACCTGCTGGGGGCTAATCGTCACCCCCGTCACCGCAAAACCATAGTCGCTTGCCAACACCCGGCTGCTGCCACCAATTCCGCAGCCCACATCCAGCACAGTAGTACCTTGGGGGAGTTTGTCCAGCCCGCCCCACTTGACCATCTCATGGACAAAATCAAACTTCGCCTTCAGAAAATCGCGCCGCTCTGGCGGAGAACCATAGTGCCCCAAATGAATATGCTCCCCCCAGTAAAACTCCAGAATCCCATCCTCCGTCCATTCGTCATAGGACGTTGCGACAGAATCCGCCGACTGATAGCGTCGGGGCGTCAGCAGATACAGCGCAACACCCAGCACAGAAAGGCCCAGGAGCAACTGAAGGAGGAAGATCAGATTCATAAAGGCAGTATTTATTACATTCCTTAATAATTCTAGTCTATTCCACCGCCCCTGAATAGATCGCCCTAGACCGTCTTCACCTTCGCCTCCAGCGCCTCCAACCGACTCCGCAGCAATCGATTCTCCTCCTTCATCTGGTCAAACTCCTGCCGCAGTTGATTCACCGCCACCGTCGAACCCGATCGAGACTGGACGATCGCTATTGCCTCCTCGGCCATCCGCCGCGTTCGACCATCCGCCCCATCGCCCGTAAAGCCTTGCAGCAGGGCGATCGCCTTCGGGGTTTCCATGGATTCTAGGGCGACGATCGCCGACACCTGGGACAGGAAGAAGCGTTCGCGGGACAGTTCCTTCAGGCGATTTAAGATCCGTTCTAGGTTGGGTTTCTCCTGGCCCGTGGAAATGCTCCCAAGCGATCGCACCGCCGCCAGTCGCAAAGGCTGCGCAACGCCGATTTCTGTATATTGCATCAGCAGATCCAACGCCGCCCTCGACGTTTTCATCCGACTCAGGGCACCGATCGCCCCGATGCGCAACACCTCATTCCAGCTCGATCGCTGCGCCAACGCCTCCGACAGAATACTCAAAACCTCTGACTCAGCCGGGGCTTCAGGCAAACCTGAGGCCGCAAATGTCCCGAGGTTTCGCAATGCTGCGGCTTCCACGAGATAGCTGGCGTCGCCGGACTGGGCGATCGATCGCACCGCTTCGTAACTCGCCTTGGTTTTGAAACTGGTGAGGGATTCTATGGTGACTCGACGGACCCGCGCCTCTGGATCTTTTAATCCCAACAGCAACGCATCAAAGGCTTGGTCGAGTTTGACCTGAGATAACGCCTGGGCCGCCTCTAGTCGAACGCCCCAGAATTTGTCGTTCTCCAAGGCCTCCTGCAATGCCTTAACCGCTTCCAACCCACCCTTTTTGCCTAGGGCTCTGGCCGCATGAACCCGACTGACCGCCTCCGGATCGCCCAAGAGTTGTGCCTTCAGCTCTGGCACAGGATATTCCAGCGCCACTGATTTAAGGGTGTAGTTGCCGCGATCAAAACTAACAAACTCCGGTTTCTCAGCCAGCGGGAAGTAGAAAGATTGCTCCTTCTCATGGATGCGCACAGTCAGGGTTTGAACAATTTCCTGATTGCGACCAAAGGCAATCGGTAGTTTCAAATCAAAGCAATCCGCATCCGATTCAGCCTGCGTTTGCGTCACCGTAACTTTGGCTAGCTTACTATCATATCCCAGCTATAAGCCACCTTATAATCGGGATGACCCCCCGATAGACATATTGATCGAACATCGGCGCAAGATTCTTACCTGTCGCCTGCTCGATGGCCCGCAGCAGATCCACCGTCTCCACCACGCTATGGGCATGGTTGCGCAAAAACTGACCCATGGATTCCTGGAACAGATCATCGCCCAATTCCGCCCGAACCATGTGATAGACACAGGAGCCCTTTTCGTAGATATGGCGATCGTACAGTTCGATCGCATCTCGGTAAACATTCGTCACCAAGGGCCGACGATAGCGCCCAGAATCCTCACTTTGGTATTCCTCCGCCTGACCCAACAAATAATAATGGGCCAAATCCTCGCCATACTCATGCTCCAGCCAGAGCACCTCCGCGTAGGAAGCCGCCCCCTCCTTCACCCAAGCATGGGACCAGTGCTTAATCACCGCCAAATCGCCAAACCACTGGTGGGCCAATTCATGGGCCACTAGGGTTTCGCTGCTGAGATTGTCGATCGCTGCCCGCTCATCTAACAAACAACGTGTCGTCAATAGCGTCGTGGAAGTATTCTCCATTCCACCAAAAATAAAATCATCCGCACAGACCTGCGCATACTTATCGTAGGCATAGTCATAGCGATAGGTCTTGCTGAAAAACTCCACCATTCTGGGGGTCTTGCCCATGGTGAGTCTGGCCCGATCCTCCAGACCCGGCGTCACATAGTAGGTAATCGGCTTACCCCGCCATTCATCGCGCAGCTCCACATATTCCGCCACCGCCAGCGTCATTAGGTAGCTGGGATGCACCTGGTTTTGCTGCCAATGGTAGATCTTCCGATCGCCCAAGTCCTCCACACTCGCCAAGACCCCGTTGGAAACCGCGCTAAACGTTCCCGGCACCGTCACCCGAATTTCCGAGGTCGCCAACTGCCCTGGGTAGTCAAAACAAGGGAACCAATAGCGGGAATCCTCATCCTCGCCCTGGGTCCAGACCTGCACAGGCTTGTCGGGATAATGCTCCGTAGGTTTAATGAAATACATGCCGCGATCGGGCTGATTAATCCCATAATCAATGGCCACCTCCAGCCTGACCCCCTCGCTCGGTGGGCTGCAACAACTGCACCGTCAACCGATGGCCATCGTAGCTGTAGGGCTGGGGAACCGCCGCAATGGTCACCGCCTTAATTTCCAGACTCACCGCATCCATCACAATGCTCGTAATTCCATCGCGCACGGGGCAAATTCTCGTGGTGCAGGTGCCCGAGGCGCGCTCATGGGGAATGTCTAGAACCAGATCCAGGGCAATATGCTCAACTTGACCTGGGCGATCGGGATTGTACTGCGGCTTTGCCCCCGGCAGTTCAAACGCTTTGTAACGACTATTCGACAGCACAGACCAGACCTGACTCATAAAAACAGCTACGGTATTTCAAAAGGTGACGATTCAATATGCGAAGGCGATGCTCAACCCAAAAAACAAACACACGGGTTTTCCTGATGCATAAAACTAGCGGCCTCCGAAGAAACCACCCCGATGAAAACGGTTCAATAACAACTCACGTCGTTATTACTAACTAAATCCCGCCGATGAGAAATGCCATAGCGCTAGAATTATCACCCAAAATCATCGATAAAAGTCGATGATTTATCAGGATTTTCTGTGATCATTCATCGGAGGAAGGTAATCGCCACTACTAAAACGATTACCGCTCTAATCCTTAGCATGCCCATTTAAATCATTCCCAGCACGCTGGCAAGTAGCGCTTTTTGAGCGTGGAGACGATTCTCCGCCTGATCCCAGACGCGGGATTGGGGGCCTTCTATGACGCTGTTGGTGATCTCCTCTTCCCGGTGGGCGGGCAGACAATGCAGCACGATCGCCTCCCGATCGGCTTCCTTGAGCAGGGCATCATTGATCTGGTAGGGCTGAAAGAGCGGAATCCGGGAAGCCGCTTCATCTTCCTGGCCCATACTGGCCCAGACATCGGTATAGAGCACCTGGGCGTTTTTCACAGCGGCGATCGGGTCGGTGGTGATCGTCACTTCAGACTGGCCGTTGGCGATCGCCTCCGCCTGTTTGACAATGGCCGGATCCGGTTTGTAAGCTTCTGGGGTGGCGATGCGGACGTTCATCCCCACTAGGGCACAGCCGAGGAGAATAGAGTGGGCCACATTGTTGCCGTCCCCGAGGTAAGTCATGGTCAGGCCCGAGAGCTGACCGAAGTTTTCCTGGACCGTCTGAAGGTCAGCCAGCATCTGGCAGGGGTGCTCTAGGTCCGTCAGGGCGTTAATGATCGGCATCTTGGCATGTTTTGCATACAGCTCCACATCGGCCTGGGCAAAGGTACGGACGGCTAGGACATCGAGGTAGCGATCAAGCACCCGCGCCGTATCCACTAGGGGCTCCCCCCGGCTGACCTGGGTAGCATTCAGGGGCAGGTCGATCACATGGCCCCCCAGGTGCTGCATGGCCACGGAAAAACTCATGCGGGTCCGCGTCGAAGCTTTATAAAACAGCAGCCCTAGCACCGGGGGGCGACCCTGGGCCATGGGCATCAATTCCCCGGACTTCAGTTGACGGGCATGGGTCAGCAGCAGCGCCAGCTCCTCCCGACTCAAATCCGCCATTCCCAACAGGTCCCTGCCCTTTAGCCCAGCCATATAAATCCCTCGGTAGATTGAGTAATCGGTTTTAAACCTAAGAAACACACCCTCTAAACAGAACATCCCTGGACTGCGGAACCGCAAGCCAGGAATGGTCAATTTTGAAGCTTAGATTGTACCGACTTTTACAGCGATTTGGATAGGGCGCTAAGCTTCTTCGTCCTTCAGTTCAGCCGTGCGCACCGAGAGCTGCATGGATTGATCGCCTCGGCGCAGTTCCACCTTGAGGGCCTTGCCCAGGCGACTGCGATCGACCACCTGCTGGAGCTGTTCGGCACTGTCAATGGACTGGCCATCGACGCTGGTGATCACGTCGTAGCGGCGGATGCCCGCCTTGGCGGCGGGGGTGTTTTCCAAGACGCGCAGGACGATGACGCCATTGACGGCGGGGAGCTGGAGTAGGGAGTTGGGATCGTCATTGTTGGCCTTGGCCATTTCCGGATCGAAGCTGCTCATCTGGATGCCCAGGTAGGGATGGCGGATCCGCTCGCCCCGCGAGAGCTGGTCCTTGAGTTCCTTGGCCTTGTTGATCGGAATGGCAAAGCCAATCCCCATGGCATCGGCCCGAATGGCTGTGTTGATGCCGATCACTTCACCGCGATCGTTGAGCAAAGGCCCCCCGGAGTTGCCAGGGTTGATCGCTGCGTCGGTCTGGATAAAGTCGAGGCGCTTGTTGCTCATGCCGATCTGGGAGCTGGCCCGGTTGAGGGTGCTGACGATGCCCAGGGTGACGGTGTTGTCGAGGCCCAGGGGGTTGCCGACGGCGATCGCCCAGTCCCCTACTTGGGTGGCGTCGGAGTCGCCTAGGGCGGCGATCGGCAGGTTCTTCCCTTCGATTTTCACCACCGCTAGATCCGTGACCTCATCAATGCCACTCACTTTACCTTCAAATTTGCGGCCATCCTTGAGGGTGACGGTCACCTTGTCGGCTCCGTTGACCACGTGGGAGTTGGTTAGCAGAATGCCACTTTGGTCGATCAGAAAGCCAGAGCCTTGGCCCCGCACCATTTCGTTGCGAGGGGGTGCCAGCATTTCACCGCCGCCGAAGAACTGGCGGAAGAAGGGATCATCCAGCATGGGATCGACCGTGGCCTTGCGGGAGATGGTCTTCTCCGTATCGATGCGAACCACGGCATTGCCCATCTTTTGCACAGCCTCGGCAACAAAACTGCCGCGTTCGATCGGGCGGGGTGCAGCCACAGGCGTTGCTACAGGCGTTGCCACAGAGGGCGTTTTGGCAATCTCTGGTGTAACCTCTGGTTTAACAGCAGCTTTCAGAGGGGCCTGGGTGATAGGGGGTTTGGAAACGATGGGCGGTTTGGAAACGACGGGGGATTCGAGGGCGCGAGCGGGCGCGAGGTGGATGCCGAAGAAACTCATCACACTGAGGAGCGCCGTTAGGAGGATGGCTTTGAGACGATCGGGCATGGGTGCGACACCTCGATATTGCAAAACAAAGAGAGTACTTAGGTTCAATTCTGGCAGTTTCTTCCGGGGAATGGAAAGATCGAGGATCAATCCATTCCCTGGAGGTATGCCCTAGGACGGAGTTAGACCGTCACGGTGCTGAACAGCTCGGCTAGGGTGCGATCGGGCAGCTCCGGCTTGGCGACGATTTCCAGAATCTTGTTGCGGGCGTTGCTGTCCTGGGCGGCGGCGACACAGACCTGGGCCACCTTGGTGCGGGGAATGCTGCCTTCAAACAGGCTGTCGGCACGGGACATCAGGATTTTGTCGTCATTGTCCACATTTTTCAAACCACCGGGGCGGACGATCGTATAGTTCAGCCCACTACGCTGGAGATGTTCCTCGGCCCACTTTTTCCAGGCGAGGACGCCCCAAAATAGGTTCAGGGGATGGAGGGGTTTTGACACGCACAGGGAGGAGACGAGGACAAACTGCTCGATGCCCTTAGCCTTGGCGGCATTGACCAGCTTTTTGGTGCCCTCGAAGTCCACCATATAGGGTCCGGTGGGATCGAAGCTGGGTTTGGCCCCGGTGGCGCAGAAGACCACGGTGGCATCGCCGATGGCGCCCTGCATATCGTCTTTCAGCACGTCGCCATAGACCAGTTCCACCGCACCGGGCAGGAGGGTTTTGCCCTTATCTAGGTCGCGCACCAAGGCCCGCACGGGGATACCCTGCTCGACGAGCTGCTGGACAATTCTCCGTCCGGTCTCTCCGGTTGCCCTGCTACAAATGCTTTCATGGCTTGGCCTCAATAATATGCTCGTGGGTTGTCATGCTTCCCACCATACAAGCTGTCTAAGTAAAACTTCGACCCCCATCAGGTGTGGAAACCTCGACTCCAGGCCGTACCCACTCGACGCTAGTCCCCCCATGAGGTGTGGAAACCTCGACTCCGGGATCGGTCAGGAAGATCGGTTATGCTAGTGAGCGATGTATTTCCCGGTGACCGAAGGAAAGATGTGCGGAGGTTCTGCCGCGCTTTCAATTTGGGTTTTGCGTGGAAATGCCAGTGTCGAACACCTCTGAAGTGGGGAATTCTGGAGTTTAGGGTGAGTCCTGACGTTTGGGGCTCTAACTTGCCGAGTGTGACCTGTTCGTTATCTCCGCCTGTGAATTCCAACACCATGCAGTTTTCTTCTACCGATCGACCCGCAGCCGCGCTGATTCCCACTTCCGAGGTGCCCATGTCCGATGTATTAGGTGCTCAGGAGGGCTCGATGTCCCAAATTGATGGGGACAGCAAATCGATGGCGATGTTTCGGAGCCAGTTTGTGGACAGCATGGAGATGTATGCCGATGCGGCGACCGTGGCGGCCTATCTTGATGCCCATCCCGAATGGTTTCGACGCTGTGCTGCGCCATTGATGACGGAGGCCCTGGGCGACAATGGCTATGTGGTGACGATCGGTCGCTACGGCAATTTCGGCTTTGAGCTGGAGCCGAAGGTGGGTCTACACCTGCTGCCCCAGGACCATGGGGTCTATCGGATTGAGACGCTGCCCGTACCGAGCTATGTGCCAGTGGGCTACGATGTGGACTTCAAGGCGGCCTTGGAGCTGGTGGAGCATGACCCGGATGCGGTGTCGGAGGCGATCGCGCCGGAAGCGAAGCATTTGACAAAGGTTGAGTGGACCTTGGATTTGACAGTGTCGATCCAGTTTCCGAAGTTTATTTTGGCTTTGCCCCAGGGATTGGTGGAGCGGACGGGGGAGGCGCTGCTGGAGAAGGTGGTGCGGCAGATTTCCCGGCGTCTGACCCGCAAGGTCCAGGAGGATTTCCATACGTCGCGTCAGTTGCCGACGCCGAAGCCGCCGAAGCGCTGGCTGTTTGGCTAGGGTTGGACCAGATGTAGAAACGCCCGCCCACAAACGTCAAATTTGTTTTACCCTGGTATCTGGAAAATTAGTTGTTCAGACTGAACACTAAACAGAAATTGCTTGGGAGCTAATTGCAGTGGAAAGAACTTTTGTGGCCATCAAGCCCGATGGCGTGCAGCGCAAGCTGGTGGGTGAGGTGATTCGTCGCTTTGAGGCGAAGGGATTTACGCTGGTTGGTTTGAAGCTGATCAATGTGTCTAAGGAATTGGCTGAGAAGCATTATGAAGCGCTGAACGACAAGCCTTTCTTCGGTGGCTTGATCGAGTTCATCACCTCGGGTCCTGTGGTGGCCATGGTCTGGGAAGGCGACGGTGTGGTGGCCTCTGCCCGCAAGTTGATCGGTGCGACGAATCCTTTGGCTTCTGAGCCGGGGACGATCCGGGGCGATCTGGCGGTGAATGTGGGCCGTAACGTGATCCATGGTTCGGATGCTGTGGATACGGCGAACCGGGAGATCGGGCTATGGTTTGCGGAGAGCGAACTGGCGGCTTGGACACCGACGAATATGAACTGGATCCACGAGTAAGCGATCGGTGGTTCGATATAGCAAAAAGGGGAGAGGCTTTGGGGTCTCTCCCCTTTTTGATGGGGTTGCTGGGGGGGTGTGGGTGGGGGATAGTGGGCGCGGAATACGCGCCCCTACCAGAGGGTGGTTTGGGTTATTCCTCGATCGCCGCCAACTCTTGCTCTTCTTCCACCACTGCCAACATGACTTCTTCCTTACGTTTGGAGAAACCCCAGACAAACAACAGGCCGACGAGGACGATCGTTACCCATTCGGGGGGAACCAGGGAATCGTTGAATACCCGAAGGAGGAGCTTGAACCCGACGATCGCCACGGTCATGTAGCCTGCATCTTCGAGGTGATCGTACTCGGCCAGCCACTTGATGAACAGAGAGGCCATGAAGCGGAGGGCGATGATGCCGATGGTGCCGCCCAGCATGATTAGCCAGGTGTCTTGGGAGACGGCGATCGCGGTGGTCACGCTATCGAGGGAAAAGGCTAGGTCCGTGAAGGCGATCACGGGGATCGCCTGCCAGAGGGAGTTGAAGCGGGGGCCATGGTGCTCGTCTGCGTCGCCTTCTTCTTGTTTGGAGCTGAAATACTGATAGACCAGCCATAGCAGGTACAAAGCCCCGGCCAGCTCAAACTGCCAATAGTTAATCACCCAGGAGGCCGCCAAGATCAGCCCCATGCGCAGTACGTAGGCAAAGACTAAACCCAAATCCAGGGCCTGTTTCTCCAACTTGGGATCTTGCAAACCTTTGGTTAGGGCAGCGAGCGCCACAGCATTATCCGCTGAGAGCACTGCCTCTAAAGTGATCAGCACCGGAAGAACAAGCAGTGCCTGGGGGGTGAAGTGGGACGGCAGATCAAGGTCAATCATGGACTGGTTCACTTATTAGAAAAGGGTGGCGCAAGCTGCGGTGGGCTTGAAAATCAACCGATCCCTAAGCTAACCCGGAACGATCGGCCAGCGGGATAGGGATTACCGTCAAGTGTTGCGACTTGTAACACCGTATCATCTCCAGGGGAGGATTTGCTGTTTAATCAGATCATTAAGGAATACTAGGTTCTATATAGGACTGATGTACATCCCAAGGAATCTAGCGACACCTAAGGAGAGATTACCCATGCCTTTAACTGAAGCTCAAATTTTGATCGGCCTGTTCACCGCACTGTTCCCCGGCATGCTTGCCTACAAACTTTGCGTGGAGCTGTATCGCGCCTAAATCTCGGATATGCCCCATAGATCGCGCTATGGGCACCCTACGATCGGACCAGCTCACCTACTCCGTAGAACTGCTGAACCACAATCGTAGCGGCATTAAGCAATAGCCTGTCCCATGCGAGTTTTGATCGTTTTTTCTGCAAAAAGTCCAGAATTGGACGTTCATTTTGGAGAGACTACGGTAGACTATCGGGACAGGTTTTTTGATGCTCCGCGCCAACCCAGATTTCAGTCTGAATCAGGGTTTTGAGGACATTGCAAAGGATCCTACGCGCGTTAACACTGAGTTATATTTATATTGAGTCCCCACCAGGGCCATTGTTTGCTTCTCAGTAGCTTTACCGTTGCACTTATCCAGTAGTTTTGATTTCCTAGCAGCACAAAGACATGAACACGATTCGAGTACAGGCCTCTCACCTGTCACAAATCCTGAGATCATCATGAGTGCACTACGTCAGTTATCTAGTTCTTCTCGTACGGGCCAAGGTCGGTCGATCGATCGCGCCGCCGATCGTCGCCGCCGCCATGCCGCCGCCCAACCCGTCCGGCAGCAGGCCAAGAATCATCGATACCGCCTGCTGATGGCCGAATCAGTCGGTAAGATCACCGTTAGCGTTGCAGTCTGCTCGGTCTCGATCGCCACCCTTGCCAATATCGTCCCGGCCCGGCTCGGCCAGCAGGAAAAGCTCCAGGAACTCCAGTCCGAGGTGACGATGACCGAGGAGCGGGTGGCTAAGCTCAAGAGCGAGTTCTCCCGTAGCTTCGATCCCGCCCAGGCCAGGGAAATTGCCCAGGAGCAAACCCACTTCACGGATCCAAATCGGACGCCAGTGGTTTGGATCGATAGGAAGGGTGCTGTCTCTGCCACGTTACCGGATTAGTCCTCTGTACTGATACAGGTATACCATAAAACTTGCTATAGTTTAAGGGAGAGCCAGAATTTGGCTTTCCCTTTTTGGTTTGTGTTGGGATCTGTCGTCAGAGATTACAGTGCCGATTCCCGGAACTGTGGCTAAAATGCACGAAATCCTAGGCTCCACCCTTGACTGGCAAAGGTAAAGATTATGGCGATTATTGCCCTGAAGGCTTGGTATTTACCCGAGTACGAACCGCTCAAACAAATCGAGAAGCGGCCCCATGATCTGCGCCTGAGCAAAAATAGCCTGCTCAAGACGGCCATGCGGGCGGACTTCCTCGACGATCGCGAAGAGGTCAAGCAGGCCCTCTGGCTCCAGCGCTACCTCGAAGGCGACTATGTGGAGTTTTACGTCGAGGGCAGTGGCACCTACGCGATCTCCAACATTGACCTGAGCAGCCATGAGATCTATTTCACCAAGGTAGATTCGCTCTCGAACCTGGAACCTGTGATCTTCCTCTGCTACCAGCAGGAGTACCCCGAGTCGAGCGAGCTGCTGCGGGAGGAGCTTAAATCGATCGTCGAGACCATCAATCGCAAGGCAAGGGTGCCCGTGACCCTCAAGGAGTCCAACCGCCTCTCCGACGGCCCCATTCGTCTGAACAGCTCCCTGATGCGCAGCATTCGCCAGAGTTTGCTCTTCGTCGCCGATGGCACACCGATTCTGGAACTGCCCAATGTTAGTCCGCCCCAGTTGATTCCCAGTCCCAATGTCTGTGTCGAGGTGGGCTATGCCCTAGAAAGTAAGAGTCCAGAGCAGATTTTGCTGATGCAGATGGAGCGATCGGGCATGGCGGGTCAGTTCCCCTTCGATCTGCCCACCCAGAATCGACTGCTGTTTAAGGATGCCAACCAGTTGCACAAACTGTTGCCCAAGGCCGTTGAGGCCCAATTGAAGCGGTTCAATCTGGTGTAGTGACCCGCACCCCCGTTCAAAAACTCGTGCCAATGGGCATTGTGTGAAGATAATTGGATCACCCGTGATTTATTTAGTGAGGTTGCGCCCATGAGAAACTTTGTTCCACCCCAGGAGACCGATTCGGGGGCGACGCCTACCGCTGGCGGCGCTGAGCGCCGCAGTCGCTACGCCAAGGTGCCGTCGGAATATGCGGTCCATCTGTTGATTGAGGGGGGACACCGCGAGGAGGTGCGCTTCCAGAAGTTGGAGGAGTTTACCCAGTGGTACCAGACGGCGATCAAGCCGAAGGCGGAATCCAATGAGTTTGTCGGGGTGCCGATGAAGACGGCCCAGGGCGAGATGATGGTGGTGCGGCCCTCTAAAATCAATGGCATTCGGGTGGAACCGCTGTATACGACTAGCGTCGATCGGTATTAGCGTTTGATTTGTCCTGGGTTGAGATGGCGGGCGCGCTGCACGCGCCCCTACCAATTCGCCTGGGGGTTTGTGGGGTATTTCATCCATCCATCGTTGCATTCTCTGGTAGGGGCGCGTATCCTGCGCCCGCTAGATTCAAGCAGGGTTTTACGGCTGATGGTACCTCCAATCAATTCGCCAACAGCCCCCTTTCTGTATCTTCATCCCCATGCTGAATCCCCTGATGCCCTTGATGATGGGTCTGTCCATCGCGATCGCCCAACCCACCATCACCCCCAGCCCTACGCCTACCCAAACGCCTGCCCCGACAAAACCCCGCTTCTCCCAAACCCTGACGGAGATCGAGGCTCCAGAAACAGCGGGATTGGATGACTTGCTGTACTCAGCCACCGAGGGCGATCGCGCAGTCCTGGTCCGGGCGCTAGACAGCAGCCTCAAGTATTTGCAGAGCGATCGGGCGGCAAAAGTTTACCAGAGCTATCCGATTAAGGGCGTGACGCGATCGCGGGTTGAGAAGAGTCTGCGGCGGTTTCGGCAGTTAGTCCTGGCCTCCAAAACCCCAGAGGCGCTGCAAACAGCCGTACGCAAGGAGTTTAGCTTCTATCAGTCGGCGGGCAATGACGGCATGGGCACGGTGGGCTTCACGGGCTACTTTGAACCCGTACTCACCGCCAGTCGCAAGGCCACGGAGGACTATCGCTACCCCCTATACCGCCAACCCACCAGCTTCAACACCTGGAAAAAACCCCATCCGACTCGCCTAGAGCTAGAGGGGGCCAATGGATTGCAGGCCACCAAGGGGAAACTCAAGGGAGCGGAGTTGGTTTGGCTAAAAAGCCGCCTGGATGCTTTCTTGATCCAGGTGCAGGGATCCGCCCGGTTGCAGCTCACCGATGGGACGACGATGACCGTGGGGTTTGGGGGCAGTACGGACTATCCCTACGTCGGGATTGGCCGGGAGCTGGTGAAGGAGGGCAAGTTTAAGCTCGAAGAACTCACCCTGCCGAAGATCAAGCAGTATTTTGTCGAGAAACCCGAGGAACTCGATACTTACCTGCCCCGCAACAAGCGCTTCGTCTTTTTCCAAAACACCAACAATCAGCCCCCCATCGGCAGCCTGGGCCAGCCTGTGCTGGCAAGGCGATCGATAGCCACCGACAAACGCCTCATGCCCCCCGGAGCAATCGCCTTGCTCCAAACGCAACTGCCCGATCGCAGTCTCACCCAACAATCCGTCAGCCGCTATGTGCTCGATCAGGACACGGGGAGCGCGATCATCGGGCCGGGCCGGGTGGATATTTTCATGGGATCCGGCGATCAGGCGGCGGCGGAAGCGGGCTTGGTCAATGCCACCGGGAATCTTTACTACCTGTTACTAAAACCCTAACGAAATCTTGCAAAACCGCTCCTGAAAGGATTTTCAAGGCCTATTTCTCTAACTTCAGATAGATGCTAAGCGAGGTGGGGCTTAGCCATACTGGTGACATCTAGGCTTTTCAGGTTTGCATTTAACAAGGATTAGGGGTTTGCAAGCTGCTTGGGGGATTCTCCGGCTGGGAATTTAACGGTGATTATTTTTGAACAGATGGAGTGAGGGCCTTATGTTCAGGCAGTTTGTGCTAGGCGGGATGACGTCTGGCAGATCCGTTGGAGGGTGGACAGGGGGCTTAGCGATCGCCCTGCTGATCAGTGGTTCTGGCGCGGTGGTGCAGCCCGCCTTGGCCCAGATGGAAACAGAAACCCAGGCGGAGACCCGAGTCGATGTTCCGGCGGAGCCCAGCGCCCCGGTGCAGGTGGCCCAGGTCGGTATGGCGGGGGTAGAGGGGATTGGGCACAGTGAGGGGAATCGGATTATCCGCCGCCTTTCTGACCCAGGCTGACAATCGGATCGCCAATGGCAATCAGCGGCTACGCGTTTTGCGGGTGCAGCCGATCGCCATCACCAAGGACCCGATTACTGGCGGCCTCGCCCCCCAGACCACCGTCCTGCTTTTGGTCTTCAACTACACCACGGGCAAGGCCCTGCGCTATCAGGTGAATCCCCAGACGGGCAAGGCCCTGAGTTCTGAGGTGCTGTCCGGCCAGCCTGCGGCCTCCGAGGAGGAAATCCTCGCGGCGGCGGAGGTGCTCTACCGCCAGCCAGACCTGGCCAGGGTTGCCCAGCAGGGGATCTTGGAGGATGGGTTTGCGGTGACGCCCCCACCGGGCCAGCCGACCACAGATCGCTATATCCAACTGCGCATTTTAAATAACAACCGAACCCAACTGCTGCGGACTGTGACTGTCAATTTGACTCAAATCGCGATCGTCCCGACCACCGACTAATACCCCACAATCAGGGCCATTCAGTTTTCATAACCTTTCAATAAAGGATCGATCAATGCGTAACTATTTTCATCGGCTAGGGCGGATCGCCTTAGTCACGATCGCGTTCGCCGCGATGTTTTGGCTGGGGCTGGGCGATCTTGCCCTAGCCCAGGAACGCCCCGATCCGGTGGTGGTTCCCAATCCGCGCCCGCCCATCGATCGGCCCGTCGGTCGAATTCGTTCCACCATTTCCGACGGAGAGCGGGCGACTGTGGGCGATCGCCTGCGCCGAGATGCCTCAGAACGCAATGAGCGGATTCGAGTGCTGGCGGTTAAGCCGAGTGTGGATACGGATAAGGAAGGCAATGGCGATCCCTTGAGCCGCGCCACCTCTGTGGTCTTCAACTACACCACGAACCGGGCCACAAGGCTCCATGTGGATTCCAGGAGTGGTGCGGTGGTGCGCCAGGAAACGCTGTCCGGGGTGCCCCAGAGTTCTCGGGAGGAGCGCGATCAGGCCATGACCGTGGTGAAGAATTTACCGGAGCTATCCAGTCTAATTACCCAGGAAAATGCGGCCCTAGAAGGTGGGTTTGTGGTGTCGCCGCCTGAGGGACGACCGATCGATCACCGCTATTTGCAGATCAAAATTCTGTCGAGCGATCGCCGCCGTCTACTGCGGTTTGTCACGGTGGATATGACTAGTAATTCGGTGGCTAATACTTTCCAACGCTTTTAAATAATAGGCCTTTTATCATGATCGCAAGTATTCAATTAGTGATTGTCAAATTCCGCTGGCTGTTGGTCAGTCTGGGTTTGATGCTGGGTTTGGGATCGGTGTTGTTTTTCCATTCCCCGGCCAATAGTCAATTGGCGAGTAGTTGCGCGGCACCTTACAGCACCAATTGGCCCGCCAATAATCCTGTCTGGCAGATGTGCTGGAAGACAGCGGAGAATAGTTCTGGGGTGGATGGTTCGGGGCTGGAGTTGTTGTCGGTGTCCTATAAGGGACGACGGGTGTTTGCGCGGGGTCACCTGCCGATTTTGAATGTGAAGTATGATCCGGGCGGCTGTGGGGGTTCTGACCTATCCTACCGGGATTGGCAGAATGTGACGGTTCCCTATGAGGCGAATAATGTGATCCAGGCGAACTATGCGGAACCGACGACTCCGCCTGTCACGGTATGCGATCACCCTGGGTTTGACCGAGGCACTTTTAAGGGGGTGGCGGTGGAGAAGCGGGCCGATCGCCTAGTCCTCACCACCCAAATGCAGGCGGGTTGGTATCGCTATATCCAGAAGTGGATGTTCTATGCCGATGGTCGAATTCAGCCCCAGCTAGGCTTTTCAGCGGTTCAGGACCCCTGCGTGGAGCGGCCCCACAATCACCATGCCTATTGGCGTCTAGATTTTGACATTGAGGGTGCGGCGTCGGATGGGGTGGATGAACTCAATGGCGGGACTTGGAGTGCCTTGAATACGGAGACCAAGCGGCCTAAGGCTTCGGGGCGTCGTTGGCGGGTGCTCGATCGCAATACCAATCGCGGCTATGAAATTATCCCGGCAGCGGGGGAGTTGCCTGCGGATAGCTGGGGGATTGCGGACCTTTGGGCAGTGCGCTACAGGGGCAATGAGCTGGATGATGGGGGCCGGGTGAATGCGCCCAATGGCGACCAGGCTCAGCTCAATAAGTTCGTGAATGGGGAGAGTTTGAATCGTCAAGATGCGGTGATCTGGTATCGATCGCAGTTCCGCCATGCGGGCGGGTTGGATTGCCATTTGATTGGGCCGACGCTGAAGCTAGTAGGTAACTGGTAGATCGCGGCTGAGATGAAATCCCTGGGCGATCGGTCTGGGGGTTTTGTCGGATCGTTTTGCTATGATGGAGAGGGCTAGAGTAAGGAGTCATTGAGTTATGACGGTTGCGATCGATAGGCCATCTCAAATCAAAACGGACCAAGTTGTCACGATTGAGGGCGATTGGGCAAAGTTTAAGCTGATTCAACAGGGTTGTGCGCAAAGTCGTGGTGTGCGGCTGTTTTACTTTAATGGGACGATCGAGATTCTTATGCCAGCGTTCCGTCATGAATTATTTAAGAGTGTCGTCGGCTTTCTGATTGAGACTTTCCTGTTTCACTATGAAATTGAATTTACGCCTACAGGTTCTGCAACGCAAGAAGTAGAAGGGGTTGTGGCGGCGGAAGCTGATGAGTCCTACGAAATTCAAGGATATCGGCTAGCCATAGAAATTGATTTCACCAATGGTTCTGTATCAAAGCTGGAGCGGTATCGGGCGCTTGGGACTAATGAGGTTTGGATATGGGAAGATGGTGTGCTGGATATCTATTGGCTCAAAACTGATGGCTACCAAAAGGCCGATCGCAGTCAAATTCCGGCTTTAGCGGCGATCGATCGGGCTTTCATGGCCCAATGTATTCTGATGGGAGAAACCTCCCGCATCCAAGCTGGGAAGAGGCTTTTGGGTGCAGAGCTTGGGGATTAGAGTCGGAGACCGAATCGTTGAGCTTTCAGGAGTAGGATAACCTTGGAAAATACAGCAATGACATCTCAGCGAGTTAGAATTTTAGCCATTTCAGGGAGCCTTAGGGAGGCTTCATCGAATACGGCATTGCTGCGGGCGGCGATCGCCCTATCCCCTGCCCATGTTGAGATGCAACTATATGGTGGTCTGAATGATCTGCCCCATTTTAATCCGGAGTTAGAACCCCTGGAGCCGCCTGCTGTGAAGGATTTGCAGGGACAGATTAAGTGGGCGGATGGATTGATGATTTGCAGTCCGGAGTATGCCCATGGGGTGCCGGGGGTGTTGAAGAATGCCCTGGATTGGTTGGTTAGCAGCGAGGATTTTGCAGGTAAGCCGATCGCCCTCTTAAATGCCTCGCCCCGTGCGGTTCACGCCCAGGCATCTCTGGTTGAAATCCTGACGACGATGGCGGGCAGGGTGATTCCTGGGGCTTCGATTACGGTGGCGCTGATGGGTCGCAAGCTGGATGCGGCGGGGATTGTTGCTGATTCGGAGATTTCAGAGGCGGTTGTTGGTGCGATCGCAACCCTTGTTACAGCAATTGAGGGGTGATTATGTTGAACCTTTTGCGCCGAGTTAAAACTGCTTGCACAACTGCCCCTAATCGAGGGGATTGGCAGTATGCGCTGGGTCTGTTGATTGCCTTTGCGATCGTTTATTTACCGATCGGGTTTTATTTAGAATTTCTGGCGATCGATGTTCAGCTTTCTGTATGGAAAATTCTGGGTGTATTGGTCAGTGCGTTTCTCATGCCGGGGGTGAATGAAGAGTTAATGTTTCGTGCGTTGTTGATTCCGCATCAAACTGAGGGGGGATCGATCGGGAAACGAAAATTCTATGCGCTGATGAGCTTGGTTTTGTTCATCTTCTATCACCTCCACCCCTTTGTCCCTAGCTTTTTCAGGACGCCTGCTTTCCTAATTGGAGCAGCGCTTGTTGGGGTTGTTTGCACGCTTTCCTATTGGAAGAGTGGATCGATTTGGCCATCGATCGTTTTACATTGGTTGATTGTAGTGGCTTGGCTGTTGGTATTCGGGGGACTTAAGCATTTTTCTGGGTAAATTTCAGCATTTAAGAAATCAAACTGTTTGTTTAGCCTGGCTTCGGCTGCGCTCAGCCATCATCTCTCCTTTTTGCTGGGTCCTCATCTTAGGATTAGTTGGCTGAGCGCAGCCGAAGCCAACGCCTGGGGCATCAACCAGTAGCTTTATGGTGGGAATCATTCTGACATTCCGCCAAAATATGGAGCCGATCCCAGTCACCTTCTATCAGTGCAAGCTTCTTCGATCGCCCCCAGCCCTGTACTTGCTTCTCTCTATAGAAAGCATCAGCTACATGGGCAAATGTCTCTGCATAGACCAACTTCACGGGCAATCGTTTTGCCGTATGGTTAGCCCCTAAGCCATTTTGATGTTGCCATAGACGGCGCGATAAGTTTTTTGTACTGCCCGTATAGAAAGAACCATCACAGCATTCCAGAATATACATATGGGGCATATGCTTCTCCACGGTGTCATTGGACCACACCACAGAATTCCCAAAATCACGATCAAAATCCTGGACCCATTTTGTCTATTCAAACAACCGAGGGCTGAGCGAAGCCGTGGCTTGCCTCCCGCAGGGTAGCCCGACTACGAGACAGGCGTGATCGCCTTTTGTCTATTCAAACAACCGAGGGCTGAGCGAAGCCGAAGCCCGGCTACGAAACAGGCGTGATCGCCACCTTCAACGTATGGCAAAACTCACTCAACGCCTTCAATCCTTCCTTAGGACTCCCCTCAGAAAGCCGCTTCACAAAGGCACTCCCCACAATCGTCCCATCGGCCCCCCACTCCATCACCTGACGGGCATGCTCCGGCTGCGAAATCCCAAACCCTACCCCAATAGGCTTATCCGTCACCTGGCGCAACTGCTCGATCAACACCTTCACCCGGTCCTCCATTGTGTCGCGCACCCCCGTCACCCCCGTCGTACTGACCAGGTAGATAAACCCCTGGGACTTGGCGGCGATCGCCAAAATTCGCTCCGCCGGACTGGTCGGTGCCACCAGCAAAATCACCTCAATGCCAGCCTTCTCGGCGGGCTTCAATAGAATGTCGGCTTCCTCTAGGGGCAGATCGGGCACCACCAAACCCTTGACGCCTGCCGCCACGAGGTTCTGTAAAAATTGCTCAATCCCACGATTCAGGATGGGGTTGTAGTAGGTGAACAGGATGATGGGCGATCGCAACGTAGGAGCGACCTGCGTCACCATGGCCAAAACCTGATCTAACGTCGTCCCCTTGGCCAAAGCTCTCGTCGCCGCCGCCTGAATCACCGGACCATCGGCCAGCGGATCCGAATAGGGTACACCCAGCTCGATCATATCGGCCCCCTGCTGGTCCAACAGCCGCAGTGCCTCTGCCGTCGTCTCCAAATCTGGATCGCCCGCTGTCAGGAAGGGGATCAGGGCGCATTGGGCGCGATCGCGCAGGGTCTCAAAGGTCTGGGAAATCGAAGAAGGCATGGGTGGAAAGGGTGATTCAGTTGCTCCGGGGATTGTATCAGGATTCCTCGGGGTTTTTGGGGCGATCGCGATCGATCTCTGCCTGGAGTTCCGCTAGCTGCTCCGGGGTCATCTCTTCGTAGCGCTGCTGGATCACAGCTTCTTCGTAGTCCTTAAGCTGCTGCACGTAGGACATCTTCTGGTTCAAGGCCCGGTAGACATAGGTCGAGACCCAGCCCAAAAGCCCCACGACCAAGGCCACCTGACTCCAGATGCCCGCCTGCACTTCCTCCAGCCCCGCCACCTTCAGCAGCACATAGGCCAAGCCCCCGGCGCCAAAGACACCCAGGGTAATCAAAATCGCATCAATACGGCGCATGGGTCTTCTCTTTTGTACAGAACTTAGGCCGCGATCTGACGCTTTTGGGGTCGGAAGTTGAGGAAGGGGGAGAGGACGATCATGCCGGGGAAGCTGAAGAACACGAAGAAGAACATGAACACCCGTTCGACAGAGCCTGCAAAGTTCCAGCGGGCCTTCAAGTACATGAACACGCAGAAGGGCAGCACCACAAGGTACGCGCCGCCGAGGGCTAGATAGAGGAGGGCAACAAGCATGGGTGTAGACAAATTGAAGGTTTGCGATCGACATCTCAATCCATAGTATATTATGTCCTAGGCTTTCTAGCCCATAGGCTTCTCCTTGCCGTAGGCCCTTCTAGGGTCGATGCTAGGGTTCCTATCAAGTCCATACCCTGGGGGCATGGCGGAATGGTAGACGCAACGGACTTAGACAATTTGAGCACCAAGGCCGAAATGCCCTGTGTGAATGGAGTCAAATTCGGTGAAAGCTTTAATCTGCTAACGCCGAGCTAAGTTCCGGGTTACGCCGTTTCTTCTTCCCACGATAGGTGGGGGTAAAACAGTGACAGTTGGGGCACAGCAGTCTTAGATTGCTGAGGGAATTATCCTGGTTGTTGCCATTGATGTGGTCTAGTTCCAGTGGAATGGGTTTGCCCAGCCACTCCGTTAGATGGCAGCCTTCGCAGCGATGTTGTTTGATTCCAGCTCTGAGCAGCTTGAGCTTCAGTTTGTAGGACTGAATTGGATACTTGTTCGTCAAGTGGTCTGAAATATCTCTTCTGCTACCTAGTTGCTGATCCTTACTCCAACCCTGATGGGTGAAGTGAGAAACATCGAGGTTCAATGTGGTGATGCGCTTCTTGAGGGAATCGTAGTTGCCGCCCGCAGGCTTCAGTCCTAACTTGATTAGGACCTGTCGGTAGGAACAGGAGGTTGCGATCGCAAGCTTCAGTTCTGATTCTGTGTACTTGATCATCGGGCGTTCCGGAAAAAGTGTAGAGACTAGACGGCTCCTACCTGACTGACGAAGGGTTCGTTAAAAGGTAAAGGCATAGTCCAGACTACAAACATACTCAGATGGGCACATCTATCTCAGGTATGGCAGTGAAAGCTGTAGTGGTAAGAAAATCCGTTGATCGCAAGGTCGTGAGGGTTCAAGTCCCTCTGCCCCCATCATAGGTTTGTCAAAACCTATTCCTGAACGCGGTTTAGTGACAAATCGCACCAAGACGTTGTGATCTTCCATCGATCGGGCACCCTGAATTCGGTGCATGATGTAAGATAGCTAGGCTAGAAGCGAAGATTTCAGTCCAGACATTTCAGTGTCGTCACATGCTCGGGGACCCCTCATTCAGCGATCGCAAGAGTTCTATGTCCAGTCGATATTCTCGGCAGTCACGGAATCTCCAAAGCGCCCAACAAGTCATCTACAGTTTTCTGCTGGATATTGTCAAAAAGTGGCCCCCAGAAGAGGTGCTGCTAGAATTCAAGCGACTATTTTTATGTCGGGTTGATTCAGCCACCTCCGATGCCATGGAATCGGTCTATGACCTAGTATTCAGCAACAACGAAGAAGAGTTTCGCAACACCCTCAAGCGAAGCTGCTACATCTTGGTCAACAACTGGGATGCCGCCCGCCGCGTCCAACCCATCCGCCAGCTCCTCAACGCCTTCTGGGACGACACCCTCCCCAAAGAAAGCATCTCCCCCACCCTTAACCGCCTACGCGCCTGGGTCGAACGCTTCAAAAACAGCGCCGACTTCCAAGACCTCAAACTCTTCACCAGCCGCTACGACAGCCAACAAAACCCCGAAGACCTCCATTGGGTCAAACGCTACACCTCCTACCTGCTCGTCCCCCAATACATCGACCAGAACAATCCGATCGAGCAGCGCGAAGCCGCCCGTGCCCTAGCCAAACAGCTCCGCGACCAGTTCAAATTCGACCTGGCCATGTACGTCGCCCGGTCCCAGACCATTCAAACCACCCAGGAACATCCCCCCCGCAACCCCACGGTCCTCGGCGAAGAAGTCCTGCGCCTAATCAAATCCGTCGTCGTCAAACGCGGCGCCTACAACTACACCAACCTGGCCAACATCTTCCTCCAGCAGAACGAAGGCATCCCCTACAAAGAATTCAAGCAAAACCTGATTACCTACCTGCTCAGCTTCACCCACGAAGGCTCCGACCATGCCAGAACCCTCCGCAAACTGATCGTTGAACGCTTCGATACCCTCTACCAGGAATACGAAAACGACACCGTCACCGACGCCCTGATCCTGCGCACCAGCAACCGCGTCATCGACTTCCTGACCACCGAGAACCGCCAGCAGCCCTCCTCGATGTTTGTCCTCTTGCTGTCCCAGGGCAACCCCATGACCCTGGTGATCGCCCTCCTCAAACTGATCCTTGCCTCCCGCAACTCCCGCATCTACCTAGAAGCCCGCATTGCCGACTTGATCCGCTACTACGAAAACTACCCCGAAGACGAATGCCGCTGGGTCGTCAACTTCCTGGAAATCTTCAACGTCATCTTCACGATCCATGCCGAAAACGTCCAGTACAACCTAATCCGCATGGAAGACATCGACCAAAACGACCTCCAAGACGACCTCGGCAACCTCGACGCCTATCGCATCTTCTCCCAGGCCAAACGCTACGTGATTGAAGAAACCGCCATAGAAGAGGCCGCAGGCGCCGAGCCCGATGATATGAGCACCGTGATCCAGACCACCGAGACCTAACGCCGCCGACTGAGATAGGCAATCCCCGCCCCCACCCCTTCTGCCAACGTATTCACCAGTCGATAGGCCGCCAAAATCCACAGCAGCCGCTCGGGAGAGGTTTGGGCATTGAGCAGCCCCACGGCCACGGACTCAAACACCCCCAGTCCCCCCGGCATCCCCGGCACCACCAACCCCGCCAGCCAAGCCACACTAAAGCTACTCACCAGGGCCAAGGGTTGCTCTACCTTGCCGACGGCCCCCCAACAGAGTAGAAAGCCGATCGATCGCAGCACCAAAAACAACCCTTCCCCCAGCAGGGGTTTCCAGGGATATTGCTGAAGGGCGATCGGGGTTTGGTCCAGGGCCTGGGCTTTTTGCGGCTGGAGATCGCCAGTAGGGGATTGAGAAACCGAGGATGAATACCCGCCAGCACCAGGAGCAACACCGCTGCCTGAGCGACTTGGAGTTGGGGAATATGGGGTTGGGAAGGTAAACCGATGACAGCTAATACCACCGCCGCCGCCAGCATCAGGAGGGGTTCGAGCAGCACACTGAGGAGGACTAGAGCCCCCGGCATCCCCCGTTGGCGACCCGCTTGGATACGCCCGTAAAAGTGCCAGATGTTGCCCGGCAGGTACTTGGCAATATTCGTCCTCAAATAGGTCGCCGCCCCCCACTTACCCGAAGCCCCCTGCCCCAACCCCCGCAAAATCATCGCCCAAACCACCCCGCCCAAACATGGGCCAGCAGCGTTACCCCAAAGGCCCAGGCCAGGTTGCTCCAAGCCTGGGCTGCGATCGGCAGCGATAGCACTGCCGCTCCATGCTTCCAGAGCATCCTGCCCAAGAAGAACAGAACCAAAGCAATAATGCCGTAGCGTAACAGGGGTTTGGCTATTTTCATTGAGCGTACCAGTTTCATTGGGCGTACCAGGCATCTATGGCCCTACGGTGGATTTCGCGCCAGGGGAGATTGTGCTGGCGGGCAATGGTGGCACAGTCTTCGTATTCGGGCTGGACATTCAGGAGTTCGCCATTGTGGTAGGCGAGTTTGATGGCGATCGGGCCTTGGGGCAGCGTGACCGTCTCAAAACGGCGATCGAGAACCGTACGCTCCTGCTGACTGCGGCGGATGCCGAGGGTGGTGGTTTCGGTAAAAATCAGGCGCTCGATGGGTGGGACTTGCTCAGGGAGGCAGATGACGGTGAGTAAGATCCCAGGGCGGGACTTCTTCATGCCGATCGCCTGGGTAAACACATCCAAGGCCCCCTGCTCAAACAGGCGATCGAACAGATAGCCGATCGCCTGGGGACTGAGATCGTCGATCTGGGTTTCGAGCACCGTGACGAGCGTGCTAGTCATGGCCGATCCAAAGGCGGAGGATGTTGGGAATCGGCAGGCTGATGGTGCCCGCCCCCAGGCCGATTTTTTCCAGGGTCATGGCCGGAGTCGGGCCGAAGTGGTGGGCGAGGGTGGTAACAATGGCGGCGCCCGTGGGGGTAACCAGTTCGCGATCGATGCCGTTGTGGTAGAGCTGCACCTGCCGCATCTCCAGGAGCTTGAGCACCGCTGGCACAGGCACAGGCAACCGTCCATGCTGCGCCCAAACCGTTCCGCCGCCCGTGGGCAAAGGCCCGCAGTAGATCCGCTCAATCCCCAGCCATTCGAGGCCAAGACAGGTGCCCACAATATCGACGATCGCATCGATCGCCCCCACCTCATGGAAATGCACCTGCTCCGGCGCAATCCCATGGACTGCCCCCTCAGCCTTGGCCAGCGATCGAAATACTGCCAAACTCCAATCGGAGGCGCGATCGGGCAGGGCCGCACCCATGATCATCTGTTCAATTTCCGGCAGGTGGCGGGTGTGGCTGTGGGAATGGGGTTCGTGACCGTGGGAATGGGGTTCGTGGCTGTGGGAATGGGAATGGCTGTGGGAGTGAACTTCACTGTGGGAGTGGGTTTCACTGTGGGAATGCGCCTCGCTGTGGGAGTGGGTTTCACCGTGGGAGTGGCTGTGGGATTGGGTTTCGTGGCTGTGTTCATGGTCATGCAGGAGATCGACATGGACCTTGGTGGCCTGTTGGCCATTGTGCTGCATGGGTTCGGCCCGCAGGCTATATTCGCCTTTGATGCCGAGGCGATCGAGGTGGGTGACCAGATAGTCCAGGGGTAGCCCGATATCCACGAGGGCACCCAGACACATGTCCCCAGCAATTCCCGTCGGGCAGTCGAAATAGGCCACTTTTGCCATGGATTCAGGTCCCTTAGTGTCATCTATAGATCAGCGCATTACCCCAGCCTACACCGATCGCGACGGAGACAACTGGGCGCTGAGGTAAAACCCTGGGAAAAATCTTTCCAAATCTTCCGGATTCCTTCCATGCCAGGGGAAATGGAGGGAAAGTTCCTGCTCTCCCTCTTAAGGAGTACGTCTTGGGGCATAGGAGACAGGGGCTACCCGACCCTTTCCCTATGCCTGTGGACAGATCGGTAATCGTCCACCCCAACTGTCACAGTCATCAATGTTTAGCTTCTCGTCGCCACCTGGTTCAAGTCCTTGGTGGAAGAGGTTTGCGCGATCGTGCAACCCATTTGTGACAGTTGTGTGACACCGACTGCAAAACCACCTTGAAAACTGCCACCTATTACCCGAAAGGGTAAGGGTCGGCTGCGTAGATACAGGTGTGCCTACCGAGAACAAACCACCATGAACACCTATTTCGAAACCCCTACCACGCTCCTCTCCGACGACAACACCCTCAACGGTCAATCCCTAGATATCGTCGGACTCACCCAAAAGCTGGCGGCTGAACTGGAAGCCACGCTCGATGTTAAAGGCCCCGTGGTTCAGACGCTCTGCCAAAGAATTGCCATCGAGGTCGATCGAATTTGCTCAAAGAGTCAGCGGATTCAAAGCTCCGGTCAGGTTTTGTCCTGGCAGATGACGTTGGCGCGCTATCGCTTGGAAAAATGTGTGACTTACTATCGTCTGGGTTCCCAGCGCGGTCGGGTGGAGTTGCATAGCATTTTGAGTACGATGGTTTATCGTCCGGTGGCGCCGGCCTATTTGCAGTTGAGTTTTCAGGCGCGGTGTCAGTTGATTGAAGATTTTTTGCAGGGTTTTTACACCGAGGCGCTGCGGGCTTTCCGGCGGGAAAATAGCTTGGCAGAAACCTATCAGCCGAAGACGAAACTGCAATTGGCTGAGTATATGGCGTTTACAGAACAATATGCGAAGCGGCGGATTAATCTACCGGGTCATCAGAGTCAGCAGTTGGTGATTTTGCGGGCGGCGCGGTTCTCTAGCCGTCAGCCCCAGGAAATTGCGGTGGATATTGAGACGGCAATGGATTCGGCTCGCAGCGATGAGTCGGAGGCCTATGGTCGTTCTCCGGTGATGCAGATGATTCGGGAGCAGATGGTGACGACGGATAAGTCGGACCCGTCGGAGGGAGCGCTGCGCGATCGCGTGGTCCATGAATTAATTGCCTATTTGGAGGAGCAGGGTCAGCAGGAATGCGTTAATTATTTGACGTTGAAGTTGCAGGATTTGTCGGTGCCGGAAATCGATGAGATTCTGGGCCTGTCTACGCGCCAGCGGGATTATTTGCAGCAGCGCTTTAAGTACCATGTCGAAAAGTTTGCGATGTCCCATAACTGGAAGCTGGTGCATGAGTGGCTGGGGGCAGATTTGGAGCAAAATCTAGGGTTGGCGCCGCAGCTGTGGCAGGAGTTTATCTCTCGGCTGAGTGAGGACGATCGCCTGTTGCTGGAAATGAAGCAGGCGGGTCATGCAGATCAGGCGATCGCCAAGCAGGTGCGCTGTACGCCGAAGCAGGTGCAGAAGCGTTGGGCGAAGCTGTTGGATGCGGCTTGGCAGGTGCGCAATCAAGCGAAGGCGGCGTAGGCGGCGGTTTATTCTCGGTATGCACATTTTGGTAAGCACATTTTCAGACAGAGGGTTTTAGGACCTTCTGTCTTTTTTGTTTAGAGTGCGATCGCTACGATAAATCTTAAGGAGCGTCACCACTAAAGGGTTTTGCTTCGACATGGAGTTTGGGAGCGATCGCTTCGTACAATTGATCGGCAATTGCTTTATTCCCAGCTTGATTTAAATGAATTGGATCGAGAAATACATCACCTTTAATGCGATCGATCCGTTCTTTGTTTTTAAGAATAATTAAATTGGAACTGTTTTTTTTCGCCTCTTCTGTGGCGGTTTGAAGTGCTTTGTAAGCTTTGTCAATGCGTTGACCATAGTCCGATCCAAGGGCATCTAAGGCAGATTTTTCAGATTGTGTGATGCTACTGGCACTGCGGTGGCTAAGTTCTGGCTGTAGGGTATAAATCACAGGAATCTTTGCGCCTGCGGCGATCCGGCTGATCATCTGGAGGTTAGATTGGTAGCGATCGCTGCGCAGTTTGAGTTCAGCGTCGTCCTTGGGGAGGCGATCTCTGAGGGGTCCCTGATTGAGTTCGCTAGGATCGACGACGGCTTCAACGCTGGGTTTGGGTTTGGTGAGGAAGAAGGCGGGCAGTTTGACCAGATAAAATTGGCCGATGAATTGGCCCAGGCCCATGGTGAGGGTGGTGAGGAGATGGCCGGGGGCGTTGCTGGTGAGGCTAGAGAGATTGGGGATACTGGCGGCGGGCGTCGTACTGGGGAGGAGAAGGTCGCTGTAGCCGTCGAGGAGGACGATCGCGTCGGGCTGGTAGGGGAGGAGGGCGGTGAGTTGGGCCAGGGTGTTGCCGGAGGTGTAGCCGGGGACGGCGGCATTGATCACGCGGTACTGGGCGTCGCGGATTCTGGGTGGGAGTTTTAAAGCTTTTTCCTGTTCGTCGGCGAAGTAGGGGAGGATGTCCGGGCGGAAGTTTTTGCTGTTGGTGCGCTGGTCTTGGACCTGCTGGTTGAGTTGGGTTTCGAGCTGCTGGGCGAAGGTTGTGTCGTTGTTTTGGGCCAAGGTACCGAAGGCTGTGGAGCCGCCGAGGAGGAGGATGCGGACTTCGGTTTTGGGTTTGGCTGGGTCCAGGGGTTTGGTGGTGCGGAGGCCTTGATTGTTGAGGGTGAGGGCGGGGTTTTGCTGGTTGGGTTTGAGTTGGTAGCCGAGGAGGGGATGTTGTTGGGCGAGAAGTTGGCCGTTGGAGGGGAGGCCTTGGATGGGTTGGCCGGACTGGTTGTGGTAGGCGAGGTGATATTGGTTGTTCAGGGGTGGTTCGGCTTTGTATTGGTCTATTTCGCCACCTTTGCCGAGGAGGGCCATGAGGATGCGCAGGAGGAGTTCCAGGCCCAGTATCCCGAGGGGAATCGATGCGAGCAGCCAGGAGGTGGGGATGCTGGGTTTGCGGCGCGATCGATAGGAGGATTTGCTGGAGAGGGACCAGTTGGATTTGGAACGACGTTTTGAGAACATGCGGATCCTAGAGTGACGGGAAACTGGCTTAGGATCATACTACGGATCTGTTCCCCCAGGGACCTCTAGATTGCCGATGGATCGCGGCCTAATGCCTTCAGTTTTGCGTTAGATCTGGGCTGAGGGGAGGATCGCCAACTGAATCTGCTTCAAAATAGCAAACACATTCAGCAATTGATTGCGCCTCGGATGCAGCAGATAGAAAACATCCGATGAATCATAGATGGGTGGATCGCCCGCCTGCAATTTGAGAAACATAAACTCATCGCCACTGGTGATCAGACCATAGATCGGTGTGGGTTGATCGGGTTTGGCCAGCATGTAGGCCAAGGCCTGGGGCAAGGCTGTCGTAAATGAAATGGAATCCTTGGACTCCACGACCAATACCCACAATTGCCCTTGCAGGACCAAGGTATCAATCCGGCCCCGGAGTATTTCCCCATCCCGCTTCACTTCCAGCATCACCGTTGGTTCACTGGTCACGAAAAAGGGAGGATCATACAGTCCAGCCAAGGTCAGGATCGGCGCAACAAGTAACTGATTGACGGTACCTTCTGACAATGTGCCCCGGTCGCGATGTCGTCGAAACCGCTGATAGATTTCGGCGATCGCGGCCTCTTCTACCGCCGACAGTGACGGCAGATCGCTGCACCACTCAGCAAAGAAGGCGTCACTCGATGCGGGGGACAGATTAAACCGCTCCTTGAGGTCATCAAGGCTGGTGATAGTCTTTGCGATGGGTTGGGTTGCGACCACAGGTTCACCTTCGGTTCGATCACGCTTAGCGGATACCGATAATTATAGCTCGGTAGATAGGTGGGCTGGCCTCTGGCTAGGGGTAGATCGATCGTACTTCTATGGAACAGATCAGCACATTTGCCACGTCAGCCCCTGGCGAATAGACATGGAACGAACCCTAGGACACCAACAGACGATCGCGCGGCACCTGATAGCGCCCCGAAATAAACCGATAGGATTGGAACCAATCGGCATTCTCCGGCGTACTCACCATCCAGCGCCGAATTAAGTCGCCCCACTTGACCGGAATCTGCAACCGCTGCCAGGCCTCCGCTGAGGACTGCGATAGCTTCTCGTAAAGGTCCGCATCGGTCAGCAATCGCTCAATATTCTCCGCCAGACTCGCCGCATCCCGCTCTCGGAATACCAGGGCATTTTCACCATGCAGCAAATTGCCCAAAAACATCGGATGGTCAGAGCCGATGACTGGCGTCCGCGCACAAAAGGCCTCATAGATCGTCAGCGGCAGTCCCTCACCATACTGATGCCAACTGGGGACCACCACGATCGAACTCTCCCGCATCAATTCTGACACCCGACTGTGGGCCACGACGCCCAAAAACGCCACCTGCGACGCTAAACCTAACTCCGCCACCTGCCGCTGAAACGGTGCCAGATCGCCGCCGCCCGCAATTTGCAGTTGGGGTTTAATTCCCTTTTCCTTTAGATGCCCTACCGCCTGAATTAGATCGCCCACTCCCTTATCCGGAATCACAGAACCCACATAGAGCAATGTGCCGGGGGTCCCAACCCGCAGTTGTTTGGGTGGATTTTTTCAGGATCGCGATCGTAGGGGTGATCCCAAGGAATGATCTTCTCGGCTCTAATCCCGAGGTCCTGGAGTCCAGCACAGGCATTGAGGCCATGGTTCGCTACCCATTCAACCTCGGATCGATTTAACTGTTGGGCCAGGCGCTTTTTGGACAGCCAGGGCCGCAATCCATGCAGGTTGAAGGAATCAGCCAGCAATCCCATGGTCCGTAGGCCTCGATTAGAAGCCCATTTAAAGAAATTCGTCAGGGGAACCTGCAACACAAAATGCGTAGGTTTCTGGGCTTCGATCAACTGCCAAACGGCCTTTTGATCACTGTAGGGATTCATCCCAGCACCGATAATTTCCAATCCTGGCACCACTTCTTCTTGGTAGGCTTCCGGAGAGGCGCAGCTAATAAATGAAATATGCTCTAATTCTGGAATCTCTTGCACCATAGCGATCAGTGACTTCAGCAGATACCGTTGACCATGGTAGGTTTCTAATCCAGTGTCGAACAGGGAACGGCTAACTGCGCGATAGTCTCCGCCGTATTGAACGATCGCCAAACGCATGGGTTTCATGATTATAGAATCCGAGAAAGACATATCAGTGGTGTGGCCTTAAGTATGGCATAACCGTAAAAACCCTGACATCTGTCCTAGGTAGGAGTAGCTGAAAGTACCATCTGGTGCTGAATCGCCGTTGATCTATACCCTAGGGATTATCTCTGAGGGAGGATAGAGCGCACTCCTTCCATACTAAGGCTGCATTTTGGGCTTGCAATCCGTAGAACTTCCGAACCTTGAGGGGGCTAGCTTGATAGTTGCTTCACCAAATGCACCATCTCTGGCAACACCAACTGCTCCATCGCCAGTTTCACCGCCTTAGAAGACCCCGGCATGGAAAACAGCACCTGACGACCGATCGTTCCCGCCACTGCACGGGAAGCCATGGCCCGCGAGCCGACCTCGGCAAAACTCAACATCCGAAAGAGTTCTCCAAAGCCCGGCAGGGTTTTTTCTAGTAGGGAAGTGATCGCATCATAGGTGGTATCCCGAGGGGCAATGCCTGTGCCGCCGTTGAAGAGCAGAATATCGATTGGTTGGCTGGATAGTTGGGCGATCGCCTGTCTAATCCGTTCTGGTTCGTCGGGCAGGATTTCGTAGTGGCTGACCTGATGGCCAGCGGTTGCAAGCAGCGATCGAATCAGTTGGCCGCTGGTATCGGTTTCCAGGGTGCGGCTGTCGCTGACGGTGACGATCGCGCAGGCTAGAGCTACAGGGGTTGGGTCGGGATGAGGTTGCATGGCTAGGCACCCAGTTGTTTGCGAAAGTCCTGCCAGGCGGCTTGGGCTTGGGGGTTTGTCGGTAGGCCTTTGCCGAGTAAAACCACGCCATCTTGACAATCAACGATGCCATAGGTCGATCGATCGATCACAGGCAAAATCCTCGCCAAGGCCGTCCGTTCTTCTTTAAAGGCCACTTTGAATTTCTGGATTTGCCAAAAATCAGCAATGATAAAATCCACGGATTCGACAACGCCATTGTCCCCGCGAATCTCCGTTACAGGTAGCCGAACGATCGATCGCCGAGTCGAAAGCGGTGAGATTAAATAGGTCGTCGTTGCTACGCTGGCATCAGGGGGGATTTTCCCCATCACCGATCGCGCCGCCATACCATGGCTCCAACCCATGGGAAGACTGATATAAACACGGGGACTAATAGAATCTGGAATTAGCCAAGAAAAAGCACGGTTTGGATTGGAAGTAATCGATAGAATGATCGACAGGGCAATGGCGATCGCCCAGCGCTTGCGAAACTTCGGTGTGAACTGCGCTTCGTGGGCTGACCACCACAGAACCGCTCCGTAAAACAACCCCGGTACCACGACTAGACTGTAACGCAAACTAATTGATAGGGCAGAAACACCGTTTTGCAAAAACAAAGACAGCAGTGGAAACGCCGTCAAAGCCCAAGTCGCTGGCGAAGTCGCAGAGATAAATGCTAGGGGTAACCACTGGCGCAATAGATAGAAAATACGGCGATCGATGGGCCACAGGAAACTTTTTAATAGCTCAATCGGGTGAGTTAACATCCCCCACAGCACCTGCAACGTCGAGGGATTCGGCCCATCGACGAACTGCCGAAACCTTGTCGCCAAATACAGCCGCGAATTGTCACTGGAAAACTGCGGCATGACGATATTGGTCGCGATCGCACATACCCAAACCCCGCCAAACAAAGCCCCAATCCAAACCACCTTGGCAGTCGTTTTGTGGCGAATAAATAGGCCCCGAGACTAAATAGAATAATGCCACCCACCTCTTCGCGCACAGCCAGCAGCAATCCAGACCATAGTAAAAACCACGACCATCGACGTTTTTCCAGGGCGAGAAACAACCCAAAGGCATAGAGCGGGATTTGGCAATGCTCATAGAAGTTTGCCACCGTCGGACCGATGACGGCATTGGCGGCGTAGTAGCTGGCTGTGATCCAAAGGGATAGTTTGACAGGCAAACGACAGCGGGCTAAGGCATAGAGCATCCAGCCACCAGCAGTCATCAGCAGGGTTTGCAGTACGATTAAAGTGATGGGGTGGCAGAAGATAGCCACCAAGGGCGTCAACACCGCAAAACTCAACACCAAATGCTGCCCCAAATGGAAAAATGATGTCCTTGGAATCACACCATCTTCCAAGGATTCCACTGAATTAGAAGAAGTCAGGGAACTCTGGAACCAATCCCCACGAAGATTATTCCAAAATAGCTGCGTGAACAGTCCATGGTCGTAGGAAGAAAACAGCGCAAAATAGCGGTTCAATCCCACCACCAACATGATGACAAAGAACAAAATCCCCAGCCAGAGGGCTATTCTTCCTCCGGCATACTTCACTTGAGCCGATCGCGCCATGGTTTTACGTCGCCGATAGATAGGTGTAACCGCTCAGACAATTTTCGTAGCATTGCAGCAGCATTTGAGATTCCTGGAGGCTCATGGTTTTGGCTTCGATCGATTTCTCAGTTTTTTTCCGAATGCTCTCGATCAGATCGTCATAGCCATATTGCACATAGCTCAGGACCTCGCGCATCGTGTCCCCCCGGACCACATGCTCAATGGCATAGCCCTTAGGCGTCAGCGCAATATGCACCACGTTCGTGTCGCCAAACAGATTATGCAAATTCCCCATAATCTCCTGGTAGGCTCCATTGAGGAACATGCCCAAACAATAGGGCTCTCCCGGCTCGAAGGCATGGAGTTCTAGTACTGATTTGACATCGCGCAGATCAATGAATTGGTCGATCTTGCCATCACTGTCACAGGTCAAATCCGCCAGGGTCGCCCGCTTGGTTGGCTCCTCATTTAAGCGGTGAATGGGCATAATTGGGAAGAGTTGATCGATCGCCCAACTATCCGGCGCCGATTGAAACACAGAAAGGTTGACATAATACATCGCCGCCATAATCTTCTCTAATTCTTCAAGCTCCTCCGGCACTGCATCGAGGCCCATGGTAATCGTGCGGATCCTTTGACAGCAGGCCCAATAGATCTGTTCCGCCCTAGCCCGCTCCGGCAAACTTAAATAACCAAAGGTAAACAAACTCAACGCTTCATCTTTAAATTGTGTTGCATCGTTATACATTTCCTGAATATTGTCCGGCCCGATCGATTCATAGGTCTCATGCAGATTGCGAATCACCGTGGGGGCATCGGACTCCAAGGGTTCGAGCGTGGGATTAGCCACTTCACTGGTGCCGAGGACATCAAAGATCAGCACCGACTGGTGGGAGGAAATGGCTCGACCGCTTTCGCTCACCAGCGTCGGCACGTTGATTTTGGCCTTGGTGCAGGCATCCTTGACCGCCGCGACGACATCATTGGCGTAGTTTTGGGTGTTGTAATTTTTCGAGGCGTGGAAATTACTGCGGGATCCGTCGTAGTCTACGCCTAGGCCACCCCCCACATCTAAGTAGTGCATATTGGCACCGAGACGGGCCAACTCCGTATAGATCTGCCCGGCCTCCCGCAGCGCATCCTTGAGTACGCTAATGGCAGAGATTTGGGATCCAATATGGAAATGCAAGAGTTGCACACAATCTAAAAGGTTGGCGGCCCGTAATTTCTCGACCCCCTGCAAAATCTCGGGGATAGTTAAGCCAAACTTGGCCCGATCGCCCGCCGAATCCCCCCAGCGCCCAATCCCCTTGGCACTGAGCTTGGCCCGTACCCCGACCACCGGACGGATCCCCAAGCGCTGGTGGGCCTCGATCACCAGATCAACTTCCTCGGGCTGCTCCAACACAATGATCACTGTCTGACCCAATTGCTGGCCCAGCATCGCGGCCTCTATATATTCGCGATCTTTATAGCCGTTGCAGATCAGTAAGGCCCCTGGGGTCTGCAACGAGGCCATGGCGATCATCAGCTCTGGCTTCGAGCCCGCCTCCAGCCCAAACTGGTAGGGCTGGCCAAACCGGACTAGATTTTCCACCAGATGCCGCTGCTGGTTACACTTGACCGGAAAGACGCCTTTGTAACTGCCACCATAGCTATACCGCACGATCGCCTTGGCAAAGGCCGCATTCAGGCGTTCCATCCGATCCTCAAGAATGTCGGAGAAGCGGATTAATAGGGGCAACTCTAAATTTCTCTGCTGGAGACCTTGAACCAGTTCGTAGAGATCAATAGATCCGCCCCTCGGTCCCTTAGGCGAAACCGTCACCCGCCCCGCATCGTTAATGGCAAAATAGGGGTCCCCCCAGCCCTGGATCCGGTAGAGTTCCTCGCTCTGTTCGATCGACCAGGGCATTGGGGCCGGCGGTGCCGTTTTTTTGGATTGGGTAGCGGCTTCGGCTTGAGGGGTGATCTCAAGGGACAGCGCAGCTTCTAGATCGGCACTCTTTGTGGGGGACATAGGACGACTCCAACCTCAATGACAAACATCTAAGACAGACAATCCAAAACAGGCAATCCAAAACAAGAGACACCTAGGCGCGCTTAACACCCTATCCCTTTGCTTCCAAGGAGATAAGTGTATCGTATTTTCCCGAGCGATCTCAGCTTCGGCCCATCAATCAAAGTCGATGGGAGTGAAGGCTCGCCCTAGCCCCCGGATCGGTTCTGCTATACTAGTTAAGTAAGGGTAACAATATCTGTGCGATGGCCCCCAAACAGATACCCCCAATCACCCCTGGGATTGAGCAATCGTCCTGAGCCGTTCCAATTTGCTGGAAGTATCGAGTAGGAGCTATCTCAATGGACCGATCAATATAAAGATCCGTCAACTATTGCTCCATCGACTAAAATCCGATCGCCGGGTTTTCTACTATCCCTTTGAATCGTTGGGGTCACCCTTTAATGAGCTCCGAAAACTACCTCAATCACCCTAACTTTGGCTTGCTGTACCGCCTTTGCGAGACCCACGATGGCCGCGAGCTCTTCTCGACGCTCTATGCCCAGCGCCTGTTCTTCATGGCTTCGGGCCGGGGTTCGACCCTGCAGTTTGAAGCGGTCAGCCGCACCGATGCCAGACTTGCCTTGGAAAATCGCCTCCGGATCCTCAGAAGAGATGGCAATATCGAGGCCTTCAATACCTTGCAAACCACCTACAAACAAACTTTTTAATTTTTAAGATCCATGCAGTAATTCTTTACGCGGCCAATCTTAATCTCTACGTACCATGTCCTCCGCTGCCCCTCAGCTGCCTAGTCCAGAAGCCTTCGATCGCCTAACAGAGCATATCCAGACCTTTCGAGCCGCAATCCCCCAGCATGTTCGAATTGTTGCCGTCACCAAAACCCTGCCCGCCTGGATGATCCGGGCCGCCTACGCCGTAGGGATTAGGGATGTGGGGGAAAATCGGATCCAGGAAGCGATCGCTAAGCGGGCAGAACTCCAAGATTTGCCCGACATCACCTGGCACTACATTGGTCATCTCCAGAGTAATAAGGCCCAGAAGGCCTTAGATTCCTTTGATTGGATTCAATCCGTGGATAGCTTGGCCCTGGCGCAGCGGCTTAATCGCCTGGCAATCGCCCGGTCAGCCAAGCCCAATATTTGCCTACAAGTGAAGCTGCTAGATGATCCCGCCAAATCGGGTTGGACGGTCCCGGACCTCCAGCGCGATCTCGCCGCCCTAGGCTCGTTTAAAAATCTAAACATTCGGGGCCTGATGGTGATCGCCCCCTATGGGCTATCCACCGCAGACCTGACAAAACTGTTCTGTAGGGCACAGAAACTGCATCACCAACTCGCAGATAGTCTATTGCTGGGATCGGGCTTTACCGAACTTTCTATGGGTATGTCAGGGGACTATGGTGTAGCGATCGCCCAAGGATCCACAATGATTCGTCCAGGGCAGGTCCTATTTGGAGAACGCCAGGGCTGAGGGGTTTAGACCCCATATGTGGGTATATCTGGGGGCGATTGGGGACATTTTCTCCACATCTAGTGACATCTTTGAAATGACTGTGCTAGATTATGGCCCAAGCAGGCAAACACCTGTTTTGTAAAAGGGTTGCTGAACAGGCAATTCGTAAACCTGACATTACTTCTGCCACCCAATCTGTGTTTCTCCGCATTAATACTGTTGCGTAGAAAAAAAGAGGTCAGAAATCCACCGATTTATGGCGGGTTTCCCTTCAGATGGCAGGTTTAGGCAGACTGGTCGTCACTTTCGCACTAAAAACAGGCTTCTTGCCAAACTTCGTGAGATTTTAGTGACGTTACAGAGAAAAAATGGTAGGCTACCTCACACCGCTAAGGCTTCCCATTGTTCGGATCAAACCCGACAATGGTCCTCACGAAAAATTTACCAATTTGACTTCGCCGATTTCTGGCAGTTGTGGTAAAAAATACGGGCGAGTGATTTTTACGAAATCCTTCGGATTTAGTAAAGATGAAGAGCAAATCTTTAGGGTGTGTTGTCTGTCATTGCCTTGAGCGGGATATAGCTTCAATATTTGTGGTGTTATCTGGTGCGAAAGGGTGAATTCAGGACATTCTGAGACGTTTGATCTAGTTGGTTTTTTAGATTCAAAAAAAAGAAACTGACGGGTTGATCGAATTGGACAAGGTGCGGTATAAATTAACCTGTCTTTCAGGTGAGATACTTAGGAAAGGTCCGAAAAGCTAAAGACACTGCCTGAAACGGTTTGGTCGTATTTAGAATCTTTTCATAAAATAGGCCGTTCAATTTTCAAAGTCTCGTTTATACTGACCCTTCACTTCCATCAGGCAAACGCATCTGGATTTTGGTTTAGAGGCTTCTACTGTTGAGTTGTTGAAATTCTGAGTTCGATTGGTCTGTATTTTTGTCAAGGTTGGCTGGTGTTGGAAAAGCTTGTCTTTTTACAGAGCCATTTTATTAAGCAGTGTTTTCCCTAAATCTTTTTGGTTGTAATGGAGTGTGAACAAACATGGGTATCTTCAGCAAGCTGCGTGATTTTGTTGGGTTTAATGAGCAGATGGACTACGACTACGAGTATGACGAGATGGATGGCCAGGAGTACCAGGACCTCTATCAAGATGAAGTTGCTGCTGCACCTGCCCAGGAAGAGCAGCCTGCTCGCCGTCGGTTCCGCGATCGCGCTCTGACTTCTGCAGAAACGGGTATCACTTCGACCGCTACTGCAATCAACAATGTCATTGGCATGCCTGGCTCCAGCAATGGAATTTCTGAGGTGGTTGTCCTTGAGCCTCGCTCCTTCGAGGAAATGCCCCAGGTGATTCAGGCGCTGCGGGAGCGTAAGTCCGTGGTTTTGAATCTGACGATTATGGATCCCGACCAAGCACAGCGTGCCGTTGACTTTGTCGCGGGTGGCACCTTCGCCATTGATGGTCACCAGGAACGGATTGGTGAAAGCATCTTCCTGTTCACACCGAGCTGTGTTCAGGTGAGCAACGGCGCCGTGCCTGAGCTGAGCAATCAGCCCCTGGCCCGTCCGGCTCGCCCCGCTGCAACGGCTTGGAATGCTGAGCCTGCTGTCCGCGTGGCTGCTCAGTAGTAGGGATTGCCCCTATAAGGCGTTAGACTTACTAACAAGTTTTAATCGGGATGAATTCTTTAGGGTTCATCCCGATTTGCTGTTTTTGTATTGCATTGGGTGATGAATTATGGCGGCGATCGCATTTGGGATGATTGGCGGCGGGGTCATGGGGGAGGCGCTGCTGTCGCGCTTGATTGAACAACAGGTCTATGCGCCCAGTAGCGTGATGGTCAGTGACCCCATGCCGGAGCGGCGGCAGTATTTAGAGGCCCAGTATGGGATCCAGGTGACGGATAACAATCTTGAAGCGGCGACGGCCAGTGAAGTGTTGTTTTTGGCGATTAAACCTCAGGTGTTTGGGACAGTGGCGACGCAATTAAAGGGAGAGGGATCCACTAAGGCACTGGTATTGTCGATTTTGGCAGGGACGACCCTGGAACAGTTAGAGGCTGGGTTTCCCGATCGGCCTGTGGTGCGGGTGATGCCGAATACGCCAGCGGCGGTGGGCGCGGGTGTCAGTGCCTTAAGTGGAGGTAAGTTGGCCACCGTCGAACATTTAGCTCAGGCAAGAAAAATTTTAGGCACGGTCGGGCAGGTGGTCGAGGTGCCGGAGCATTTGATGGATGCGGTGACGGGGCTATCGGGATCCGGTCCTGGGTATGTGGCGATCGTCATTGAAGCCCTGGCCGATGGGGGCGTGCTGTCCGGATTGCCGAGGGGGGTGGCGATGGAGCTGGCCATTCAGACGGTGCTGGGGACGGCAACGTTGATTCGTGAGAAGGGAATGCATCCGGGGCAGTTGAAGGATCTGGTCACGAGTCCTGGGGGGACAACGATCGCCGGGGTCGCAAAACTGGAATCCCTGGGATTGCGTACGGCTTTAATTGAGGCGGTGAAGGCGGCGACCGATCGATCGATGGAATTGGGGAAATAGAGGCGATCGTTTTTGCCAATTCTCGCTATCATATTGCTCGGCTCCCTAGCCGATCGATTTCTTTGAGGATTTATTTGGCTATGAAACTGCGCTATTGCATTTTGATCCTATTGGCTGTACTGACGACGACGGCCTGTGGCCAGAATGCGCCTGCGCCCAAAGCTAACGAAACGCCTGCCGCCGCCAGTCCTGCCCCCCCGGAGGATGCGAATCGGGTATATATTCTCGATCGCAAAATTTCCTTTGTGCCGCCCGAGGGATTTAAGCAAATGACCGATGCGGAGATGGACAAGAAGTATCCGGATCAGGAAAATGCGCCGCAGTTGGCCTACCGCAGTAATGATGGTGAGGCGACGGTGGCCTTGCGGATTACGAACCAACCCCTGGAAATTGCCCAATTGCCGGAACTGAAGGGCGTGCTGTCGAAGCATATGGAAACCACGGTGCCGGGACTGAAGTGGATTCGCAAGGACATGATCGCCATTAACGGTGGCTCCTGGTTAAAAATGGAGGCCACCAGTCAAGATAAAAAGGAAAAACTTTACAACGACATGTATTTCACGGCCTTCCAGGGCAGGATGCTGGGGATGAATTTTAATGCGACGGTCGATCGCTATCCCAAGTTGAAGGCGGCCCTGGAGGCCTGCCGTGATTCAGTGCAGGTTTTACCCTAGTTAAACAAATCTAAGGGCAAATGGCCAAACATCTCATCGATGTCGTCGTCATACTGTGAGTTGCAAGCCACCAGCACACCGCGATGTTCTCCGGTGTAGCTTTCGCAGGTGCAGTTGCCAGTCTTGGGATTGAACTTGATATAGACCGGACCCGACTCCTGGGGAACCTGGGGTTTTTCCGGCGATCCAAAGGCCTTGAGATAGGCGTTTAGAACTTTTTGACCCTGATCGCGATTGTCCGCACAGATCCCCAGAATTTGAAAATCAGAATGATCGGCGGCCCAAAGAATGGCCGTCCTTGTCGCATTGCGATTTAGCTTTAACGCCTGGGGTTTTACACAGGTGTATTTCCGCAGCAGGTCCAACATTTGTTCAGAATCCATATAAAAACCATCCTAGGAATGCGGCAACGATCGCGCCAATGAATGTATTAATTACATTAACCAGTTCATTCGTCAACCATTTGTATTTTTCCTGAATCGTCGCACCGATTACGCTTTCGATATTTGTCGCAACAAACGCGGCGATTACGCAGATAGGGATACCGATAGGAGTTTGATGGGGAATCATGCCGACGCCCCAACCGACGAGGGCAATAATCAGAGAGGCAAGGATTCCGGCTAAGGTTCCCTCTACACTAACAGCCCCTTCTGTCCCCCTCGGCACAGGTTTTAATGTGGTAATTAAAAACGTGCTTTTCCCGTAGGCTTTCCCCACTTCGCTGGCCGCTGTATCCGAAAGTTTAGTCGCCACGCTAGCCACGTAGGCGAGCAACAGCAGCGGCATGGCCTGGAAATACCAGGGCGACACCGTGTTCGTCCGCAGGGCCTCCTGGGTTTCCAATACCTTAACAATCCAAAACCCCAGGGCACAGAGGGCACCCACAAAGGCGGACCCCCAGACATTTTCTGGGCCTCTAGCCCCCGATCGCTTCTCGGCGATCCCCGCCGCCTCTTTCTCGGCCATGCCGACCCTTGTGACCGCCGATCCGAGCAGGAAGTACACCACCATGATCACATAGCCCCCCGGCAGCCAATACCAGGGAATCTGGGGCGACTGAAAGCTGCCCCAGAGGATGATTGCCAGGACCCAGGCGTGGGCGATCCCCAGGGGCGTGAGCAACTTCTTCTTGATGAAAAACAGCGGCAGTAGGGCGACGGCATTGAAGACGGCACCGATCAGCCAGGGGCGAAGGAAGGATTCAGGGATTAGCATGGGAAGACGTTGTCGATCTTTGTCTAACTATGTCACTAATTCCTACTGCGAGTTCAACGGTTTTCCATTTGGCCTTCCCTGTGGGTAATCTGGAGGAGACGAAGGCCTTCTATATTGAGGGTTTGGGGGCGATCTCCGGGCGAGAGAGTCCGGGGGCCTTGATTCTCAATCTCTATGGCACCCAGTTGGTGGCCCATGTGACAAGGGAGATAGAAACGCCCCAGCGGGGGATTTATCCAAGGCACTTTGGGGTGGTGTTTGGGGCACTTCAGGACTGGCAGGATCTGTGCGATCGTGCCCAGGCAAAACGGCTCACCTTCTACCAGGAGGCCAGGGTGAGGTTTGGGGGTGAGCCGTTGGAGCATCGGACGTTTTTTCTGGCGGATCCCTTTGGGAATCTGCTGGAGTTTAAGCATTATGCCCGACCGGAGGCCGTGTTTGGGATGGTGGGGGTGGGGAAGATTGGGGATGCCTGAGGGGTTCGGCTAGGGCTCGCGTGATGGCGGCGAGGCTGCGGCGATCGCTGACCATGAATTTGTGCAGGGGGACGTTGAGGCGTTCTGTTTTGCCGACGGGCAGGATGGAGCTGGTGCTGGGCAGAATAATCGCGTCGTAGGGGGTCCAGAGGGAGGTGAATTGGACCTGTTCGAGCTGGTGGAGATCGCGGTTGAGATCCTGGATGAAGGGGTGCTTGGGGTGCATTTGTTGGCAGCCTTTGAAGCGGGAGAAGGTGGCGGCGAGGGTGCCTTTGTGGGGGGCGGAGAGAGTGATGAAGCGGGCGACGCGATCGAGGCCGCCTAAACGCTGGAGGTAATAACGGCTGACGAGGCCGCCCATGCTGTAGCCGACAATATCGAGGGTTTGGTCGGGGGCAAAGGTTTTGGCGATGTAATGTTCGAGTTGGTGCGCCAGTACGTCTAACGGCGCAGAGCCATTACTGGGTAAGAGATCGAGGCTGTAGACGTCCCAGCCTTGGGTTTCGAGGTGCAATCGCATGGATTTGAACACATGGGCTGTGTCCCAGAGGCCGTGGACGAGGATGACGGGGTGGCGATCGGCGGTGGTGGGCATGGCAAAACCGGGGAGTCTAATAGTCCTAACGTAGCTTACAGGAATTAGAGATGGGGTTTTACCATGGGCCAGATTAGGACGTGGCACCTAAGGCATTAGACGTTTGAAGGCGGCTTTGCGATCGACCACCCCCTCCCCTGTATTATTCCAAAGGGTTTCATAATAGAAGAAGGAGATGCCGGAGTAGCCGCGATCGCGCGTCAGTTTGACCTGTTGTTCGATCTGGCTAAAGGGGATCTGTTTGCCCTTGAGTCCGGTCAGGATGCCGATGCCTGTGGGGATATGGGCTTGGGCCGCCAGGAGTTCTGGGGCGAGGAGCTCTTTGTCAAAGCCGCTGAGGCTGTCTTTGTAGATTTGGACGAAGAGTTCTTCGGTGATGCCTAGGCGTTCCCAGGTTTTCCAGTCCTGGAGAAACTTGTTGTAGGCGAAGCTGTAGGGGTTGGGGGAAAGGGAAACGATCGCCTTAGGTTTCAGCGTTTTAATTGACTGGAAGGTTTTGGTCATGAAGGTGGTGATGCGATCGGCCCGCCATTTAATCCAGGCGGGATCCGTCGGCGTTGGAATTGCTGTGGTTTTGCTCTCTCGCTGGTAGGCTTGGAGCGTTGCGCTTTCGTAGCCAAACTCCGCTGGCAATCCAAAATGGTCATCGAATTGAATGCCATCTATTTCATATTTACCAACAATTTCATTGACCAAATCCGTCACCAATTGCTGGCCCTCCGGCAGGAAGGGACTGAGCCAAACGCGACCGTGAATGCCTTCTTGCCAGGTGGTGCTGCCATCAGAACGGGTGGATAGCCAATCTGGATGCTCGATCGCCAATTCCGAATCCTCCGGGGCCATAAAGCCAAACTCGAACCAAGGAATGACCCGCATGCCGTATTTTTTAGCTTCGGTGATGATTTCTTGGAGGGGATCGCGATCCTTTAATCCTGGTTCTCTCGGGTCTATGGCAAACCCAATCGTCTGGTCCATAACTTGGCTGGGATAAAGCGTATAGCCCCAGTTCCAAACAACGGGGTAGATCGTGTTAAAACCCTGTTGATGTAGATCCTGGATTGCTGATTTGAGACGATCGCGATCGAACAACACATCACTGTCGATATTCGTCATCCAAACCCCACGAATCTCAGCTGTAGTGGTTTGCAGTTTTGGAATATATTGGGCGGCGATCAAACCCTGGGTGTCCGGCAGCGTTTGGCAAATCAACGCGGCGATCTCGGCACGGGTAGCGTTGGCGTTGGGGTTTAGCTGTTTGGCGTTGGGGAAGTTGACTAGGGTTTGTTTCTCAATTGCAGCGGCGATCGAAGCTTTTGCGTAGTTTGGGATGGTGGCGCGATCGGTGAGGAGATTGAGCAGGGGGTCGATCGCACCCGTAGGTTTCCAACTGAGTCCTCCAGCCAGGGCCGCATGGGCCTGGGCGCGACTGGTGGGGTCGAGGGGACGGAAGCTGCCGTCGGGGAACCCGTTGAGGAATCCGCCGCCGTAGGCCGTTTGGATCGCCTTGTAGGCCCAGAAGGTCTTGGGTAGGTCGGTGAAGGCTTTTTCGGGGCGGGCGGAGCCGGAGGGAGGAAAGGTGCCCGTAATCAGGGTAGCAAAGGCGGCGCGGTTGATCGGACTGTCGGGTTTAATCGTGCCGTCGGGGAAGCCGTTGAGGATACGTTTTTCCTTGAGTTTAATTAGGCATTTTTCGGCCCAGTGGCCTTGGATATCGGTGGGGGGTTGGGTTAGGGTGGGGGGTTGGATTAGGAGGAGGAGGGGGAGTAGATGCCAGGATTTCATGGGATGGAAGGGTGTTACGAAGAAAGCAGCAGAATGGTTTTCTGCTGCTGAGAAGGGAGAAATTAAAGTGAAAAATTGAAGGGTTAGCAGCCGCAGTCTTTTTGCTGCAGTTGCCATGGCCGTTGGGGTGACCGTCGGCACACTCGCGACTGCAATAGTATTTGTTTTCCTTCTCGATCGCTTTGCTAGTATCAACTTCGCAGGTGCAGCTAGGGCAGGCACATTTTGTGGCTGTGGCGGTTGTCATAGGACGGTCCTCCAATGGGCTTACCTTCACGATCGTAATGGATTTGCCGAAGGGGAGGTGTTAAGTTCGGTATGCAATTTGTTGTGAAACTTTACAATCGAATTATCTGGGGTCTCAGCTTAAGGCGGGAAATACCCTCAGTGTAGGGACTTAAGCCAGTTGTGTTCGAGAAGACTTCCTAGACTTTCTAGGCAGGGGAAGTTCACCGACTTGAGTGAGAATCGATTCAAACAAA
>JAAUSA010000015.1 GCA_012031975.1 Alkalinema sp. RU_4_3
GTTGGGGGATACACCGGATAAGCAGCCTCCAAGCTCCAGTCCTGAAGGGACTTCTAGATGCTAGCCCGCACTTCTAGTCGCGGGTGGGCTGGGAGCGCAGTGACAAATTTTCCGTGAGAGGATTGTTGAATTTGGAATTGCTTGCCTGGTTGCCGGGAGGATGCGATCGATCCTCCACGAGTGCTACCATAGACCCATGGTTCTTCCAAGGAACTAATACCCATGTTCAAAGCCGTATTAGCTATAGTCAAGAATGGCAAGATCGAACCCATCAGTCCGATCGACCTACCAGAAGGCACATCCCTACTAATCACCCTCGCAACTTTTGAATAGCCTCGATCGATAGACCAGTCGTTTTGGCAAGCGTTTCGGGGAAATACCTTCCTGGAGAAGCGCGATCACCATTTCTTGCTGCCGTTCAAAACGACCTTCTTCCTTCCATTCTTTCTGTTTTTGGATGTAAGCAGCGGATAGGTTCATGATTAGCTCCTCATCTGTAGGAAGGAATGTGATCTACCCACCCGTCAACCTAATTCGATCGCAAACTTTGAAGGGACTCGATCGATATCCCTGTGGCTTGGGCGATCAAGTCGAGGGAGACTCCGGCTTGGAGGAGGGCGATCGCGACTTCCTGCTGCCGTTCACTCCGCCCCTCTCGACGTCCCTCTTGATGCCCCTCTTGGTGCCCTTCTTGGCGACCTTCTTCTTTCCATTCTTGCTGCTTTTGGAGATAGGCGGCGGATAGGTTCATAATTAGCTCCTCATCTTCTGGAGTAAGTTGACGACGGTTCTCAAGGTCGGCGCGGTAGCTAGTGAGTAGTTCCTCAATGCTAGCATAGAGATCCCCTTCATTGTGATGCTGGGTCACAAAGATCCGCGAATTGAGTTTCTGATTTAAATGGGCGATTAGGACGAGCTTTACCAATGACGCTCAGGAGTTCCGTCAGATATGTTTTGGCAAAATCGTCATGGGGAAACTGTGACATTTAGATGATTGGAACAATGATGTCATTATGATATGGGATGAATTGATCTGGGGAATCTATCTTGAGGAAGGGATCGATCGATTGTACTGGTATTCCTATGGGAGGATATTGTAGTTAGCCAACTATTAGGTGATATTTTGGCTTTCAAGTTGGTCAAGGAAACGAGTCAGTTTGTCAAAGCTACTGTTCATTTGTCAAATCTCCGATCGCTTAAAAGTTTACCACCTCTCCAAAATCTGTTGATTCTGGTTGATTGGGTGATTAGGGGCGCGGCTCCGCCCACTCAATCAACAGATTTGGAGAGGTAGTCAGATTATGGACCGTACCATACAGTAGATGACCCAGGGAAGGCTGAGGCAACACAAGCATATCCTGCGTGTCAGCCGTCTTAAAATTCACCACAAAGAAATCAGGCAGTATATTGAAGCGAGTCGTGATGGCAAGAAAACTTAACAAATCCTAGCCTTACTTCACTCAAACGCAATGTTACCAGGGGATTCTCCCTAGCGCATCCGTTGCTATAATTTTCGATAACCTCGTTCCCTTCCCCAAGATGACCACCCCCAATTCCCTCGCCAAGGACCCTCAGCCGTCAGCCAATCCAGCCCACCATCAAATCCTAGTCGTAGGTGGTGGCTCGGCGGGCATCACCGTCACAGCCCAGCTTCTGCGGCAGGATCGATCGCTGGATATCGCGATCCTCGAACCCGCCGATCGCCATGCCTATCAGCCCGCCTGGACCTTAGTGGGAGCAGGCTGTTTGGCCTTTGAAGACACGGTGAAACCCGAGGCGGATTGCATTCCCGAGGGCGCGACCTGGCTGAGGAACGGGGTGGCTCAGTTTGAACCGGACCAGAACTATCTGGTGACCCAGACAGGGCAAAAAATTAGCTATGACTATTTGATCGTAGCGCCCGGCATTCAGCTAGATTGGGATCGCATTGCTGGCTTGAAGGAGGCCCTGGGTAAAAATGGCGTCTGTAGTAACTATTTACCAGGTGGCGCGACCTATACTTGGGAGCTGATCCAACAGTTTCAAGGTGGCAACGCATTGTTTACCTTTCCCGCGACCCCGATTAAATGTGCTGGGGCACCGCAGAAGGTGATGTACCTGGCCGATGACAGCTTCCGGCGCAAGGGAGTGCGCGCCACCACACAAATCACCTATTGCACCGCCACGCCAAAAATCTTCGGAGTCCCCACATTTATTCCACCCTTGATGCAGGTTGTGGAACGCAAAGGCATCGATCTGAAGGTGTCCCATAATTTGAAAGCCATTCACGGCGAGGCCAAGGAAGCGGTGTTTGACGTGACGATCGACGGAGTCACCGAAGAGGTGACCATGCCCTACGACCTGCTGCATGTTGCCCCGCCCATGAGTGCGCCGGATTTTATTAAGGCGAGTAAACTGGCGATCGCTAGTCCCCTGGGTTGGGTTGATGTGGATAAATATACCTTGCAGCACAATCGCTATGCCAACGTGTTTAGCCTAGGCGATGCCTCCTCCCTGCCGAATTCCAAAACCGCAGCGGCCATTCGACGACAGGCGCCTGTTCTCGTGCAAAATCTCCTGGCCCTCATCCGCAAAGGCTCCCTGGATGCCAAATATAATGGCTATAGCTGCTGCCCATTGATTACGGGCTACGGCAAGACCATCATGGCGGAGTTTGACTACGAGGGCAATCCCTATCCCAGTTTTCCGCTCGATCCGACCCAGGAGCGCTACAGCATGTGGTTGCTCAAGCGCCATACGCTACCTTGGGTCTACTGGAACCGCATGCTAAAAGGTGCAGACCATGAAGGCAACGTGATTCGGCGCCTAACCGGAATGCGCTCATGAGCCCTTGGGGCAAAGATGAGGATTGTTTGAGAAATTGAGCTGAACGCCGCCGCTTCTGTAGAATAGAGCTATGGAGCCTGTTGAATCAGCCCAGTCTATCCCCTCAGTCTCACCAATCTGCTGTATGGAAGTTTTGCATGGTACTTGGATTCCGGAAAGGAGCGATCGCTTTCTTCAAGGTGGTGCGTTCTACCTCTGGGTCGAAACAGACTTCCAATCCGGTGGGGGGAAGGACAACCATCATCCCAGCCATCTCAAAAGCACCGATCTCGCCAACTTCCTCCAGGACACCCTCGGACTAAAACCCCGCCCCCAAACCCCGACCCGCCCTAGGTCTCAACCCGCTTCGATCGCCAACGAAATCCTCCCCCGCTATTTTCTCCTCCCCACCGATCGACACCAACCCCTGCCCTCCTGGGAAATGGCCCAGTACATGGAGAGGTCAATGCCGGAGGTCGTGGAATGGGACTATTGGGAAATAGATTGCTATCCTGCCCTGATCGGCCTCGATGACTATGGCCAACATCAGGCCAGTAACGTGATTCGGCTCCTACAGGAGCTAAACTTTCTGACCCAGCATCGGTTGATCGATGTGCAAATGGGAACGGATTTACTGTTTTGGTATCACTATACCCAGCAATTTAAGCAGGTGATTCTGCGCGATCAATATATCCCAGCCCTAAAATATCGTCCCACGATCACCGAATCCCGCAGCAATGAACTAGAGACCTTTGAGATCTATCCAGGCTGGGAAATTGTTTCGGAAAGTTACAATGCGCTGGTCAAAAGTTTCAGCGAAGAAATGCCGCCTTTTTGCAGTGCGGGATTTGCGGTGGAGCCAGAGGAGCTGTGTTTGCATCAGACGGACCTGTTGCTTCGCCATTTCTCCGAGGTATTACTCCAGGAAATCGTACTCAATACGCCGAAACCCAGTACCTTTACGAAAAAGTATGACGATACGCTGTTGCAGGATTGTCTTCACAAGGATGATATTGAAGCCTTTTGGGACGATAATGTGGGTCTCGAACATTACTACAAATGGCGGGAATGGCGCGATCGAATCACCCATGCCGAAACCCCCGGTGAATTTGTACTCGCCTTCTGTGTGCGGGAACCCGCGCGATCCGAAGAGGATTGGAAAATTGTTTTGCAGGTGGCCCCGATCGCTGATCCGTCCCAGCTTTTAGATCTCAAAGCCTACTGGAAAAACCACCCGCCGCCCGCAGGGCCTTAAATCTTGGCGAAGACTTTGAGCAGAGCCTATTGCGCCACCTCGGCTACGCGGCTCGGATCTATCCGAAACTCTGGTCGGGCTTAGATAATGCTGAGCCTGACTCGATTCAGGTGCCCCTAGGTGAGGCCTTTGATTTTCTCCAGGAAGCGGCATGGGTCATGGAGGAAGCGGGCTATCGGGTGATTGTCCCCGCCTGGTGGACGCCGAAGGGCCGCCAGCGGGCCAAGGTGCGTCTCAAGGCAGATTCCAAAAAGGCAAATCCAAGGGTGATCAAGAGGGTTATTTTTCCGCCACGGCCCTCGCTTCCTACGACTATGAATTTGCCATTGGCGATCAGGCCGTTACCCGACAGGAATGGTCCCAGTTGATCGAAAACAAAGCACCCCTGGTGCAGTTTCGGGGGCAGTGGATGGCCCTCGATCGCGACAAGATGCAGCAGATGATGGAGTTTTGGCAAAAGCAACGCGCCACCCAGCCGGAGATGAGTCTGGTGGATCTGCTGAAAATTTCGACCACCGATGATGACAGTGTGGAATTGCAGGTGGAGCACGATCGCACCCTCTCCGATATGATGCGGCGCCTCGGGGATAAAAGTCAGCTAGAGGAAGTGGCCGATCCCAAACAGTTCCAGGGTCAATTGCGCCCCTACCAGCGGCGGGGGGTGGGGTGGCTGGCCTATGTGGAAATGCTGGGCCTGAATGGCTGTCTGGCCGATGATATGGGCATGGGGAAATCCGCCCAGGTGATCGCTCGATTGATCCATGAGCGCGATCAAGCGGTCGGCGCTGTCAAAAAACGCAATGCAAAACCGCCTAAGGTCCGGCCTACCTTACTGATCGCCCCGACCTCCGTCATTGGCAACTGGGGTAAGGAACTGGAGAAGTTTGCGCCGCACCTGCGGTTTATTTTGCACCATGGGAGCGATCGTATCTGTGAGACTAAAGCCTTTACTAAGGCAGTCCAGGACTGTGACGTGGTAATTACTTCCTATGCCTTGGTGCGATTAGATGAAGCGATGCTTTCGGCGCAGCAATGGCAACGTATTGTGATTGATGAAGCGCAGAATATCAAAAACCCGAAGGCAGCTCAAACCAAGGCTATTTTAAAACTCCCCGCTCAGCATCGGTTGGCGCTGACTGGAACGCCCGTGGAGAATCGGCTGCTCGATCTCTGGTCGATTTTCAACTTCCTCAATCCGGGTTACCTCGGCAAAGAATCGCAATTCCGGACTTCCTTTGAGCTGCCGATCCAGCGCGATCATGATTTGCCGCGATCGCTAACCCTAAAAAAACTCGTAGAACCCTTTATTCTCCGGCGAGTCAAGACCGACCCAGCGATCATCCAGGACTTGCCCGATAAGGTCGAACAGAAATGCTACTGCAACCTGACCAAAGAGCAGGCCGCCCCTGTACGAAGTCGTCGTCAAGGAGGTCGGCCAAAAGATCGAAACCCTAGAGGGCATTCAGCGCAAGGGAATGATCCTCGCGACGCTGACGAAACTCAAGCAAATCTGCAACCACCCGGCCCAATTCCTCCAGGACAACAGCGACTTCACCCCGGCCAGGTCCCACAAGCTAGAACGTCTCATGAACATGATCGAGGAAGTCATGGCCGAGGGCCAGAGTCTGCTGATCTTCACCCAATTCACCGACATCGGCGAATCCCTCGAAAAACTCTTCCGCCAGCAGCGCTATGCAACCTACTACCTCCACGGCGCCACGACCCGGAAAAAGCGCGAAACCATGATCGCCCAGTTCCAAGACCCCGAAACCGGACCTGCGGTCTTCATCCTATCGCTGAAGGCCGGCGGCGTCGGCATCACCCTCACCAAAGCCAACCATGTCTTCCACTTCGATCGCTGGTGGAACCCCGCCGTCGAAGACCAGGCCACCGATCGCGCCTTCCGCATTGGCCAAACCCAAAATGTCTTTGTCCATAAATTCATTGCCCTCGGCACCCTGGAGGAACGCATCGACCAAATGATCGAAGACAAGAAAAAAATTGCAGGCGCCATCGTCGGCAGCGACGAATCCTGGCTCAACACCCTAGACAACCAAGCCTTCAAGCAGCTAATCGCCCTCAACCGCAAAGCGATCGTCGATTAAACGTTCAAACCTCACCGTTCACCGTTCACCCTTCAAAAACCCCATGGCTAAATTAGAATTTGCCCGCAACTGGTGGAGTCAAAACATGCTCGCAACGATCGAGCGCATGTCAGACTCAGCACGTCTTGGTCGAGGCCGTAGCTATGCAAGGGGCGGCAAAATTAAGTCCCTAGATATTGAAGGCAACCGAATTCTGGCCCAGGTGCGGGGGTCGGTCAATCCCTATTTTGGGGTCTATCGGGAGCCGACCTATTTCACGACGATCGAATTTAAGCAATTTAGTTTGCCGGAATGGCGAGAGATCATCAAGTTGATTGGGTCGAAGGCGGGGTTTTTGTCGCGGCTGATGGTGTATGAGCTGCCCGAAAATATTGAAGAACCCTTCAAATCCCTGGGCCTACGACTGCTGCCCTTAAACAGTCAGGACTTTAAAATTAGCTGTTCCTGCCCAGACTATTACGGCCTCTGCAAACATGGCATTGGGGTCTACTATCGTCTGGTGGTGGCGATCGATCAAGACCCCTTCTTGCTATTCGAACTGCGGGGCATGCCCCGCGAAGAGCTGCAAGCTGCCCTCCAGGCCACACCGCTGGGTCAGGGTCTAGCCCAGGAACTGGAAGCAAGCCCGATCGAGCCGGAGCCCGTTGAGAGCTATTTCCCGCGCCCTGAACTCGTTCCCCTGCAAGCAATGGATGTCCATCACTTCTGGATGGGAACCAAACGATTGCCAAAGGAGATCCAAGTACCACCAGCTAGCCCTGTCTCTGGGATCCTAATCAAGAAACAGGGTGATGCTCCCCTATTCTGGGAAGGTTCAGAGTCTTTCTTGGCCGTGATGGACGAACTATACGATCGCGTCAAAACTAAAAACAAGGATCTGTTTTAAACGATCGTCGCCAGCGTAATTCCCAGAATTTCCTCTCCATTTTTTAGCTTGGCAAACTTCGCTGGATCGAGTATGGCACCTGACTTGAACTGGAATTGATCGAGCTTCCAGTAGCCCACTTGATCGGTGCCTGTTTTCTGCCAAAGCAAATCGAACTTACCGTCGCCGTCAAAGTCAGCTAGACCCTTGATGCGCCAGGAATTATCCGGAGTGATTGACAGGAAACTCCCGGAAGTGAGGTTCATTTTGTTGAGTTTCCAGGTGGCAACCTGGCCAGAGGTACTATTGCGCCAGATGATATCGACATTGCCATCATTATCGAGATCCGCCAATCCCTGCACCTGCCAACCGGCCCCACTGGCCGTCCCTGAAAAATTCCCCGATACAAATTTGCCATCCTTGAGTTTCCAGAAAGCCGTCTGGCCCGTGGCCTGTTCGCGCCAGAACAGGTCGAGCTGGCCGTCGCGGTCAAAGTCGGCAATCCCCTGGACCTCCCAACCGATCGCTGTTGTCGGTAGGAAGAAGGCGGACTTAATGACCCGCGTAAATTGGGCCGAGCTATCCGTGGGATTGGCCAGACCCTGGGTAATATCGATGGTCCAGAGGGCTACTTCGCCTGTGCGACGGTTGGTCCAAAGGAGGTCATTGTAGCCATTGCGATCGAAGTCCCCCAAACCCACAATCTGCCAATTGAGATCGCCAACTGTATACAAACCCTGAACCGCCGGATATTCAAACCCCCGCGATCCGAGGTTGCTATTGAAATAGGCCACCTCTCCCGTAGTACGGTTGTAGCCGATCTGGGTGCGGGGGCCGAAATAGCGCGAGGGCGATCGATCTTCAAACAGATCCCAGTTCTCCCGCTGAAGGCTGGGTGCAATGTCAACCGTCGGCGTGGCGGCAGGCCGATTGAGATCCCGGAGCAGTTTTGTGCCAGCGATCGTGCCGTCACTCTGCCAGACTTCTCGCCCGTAGGTGGCGGTGTCGAGGATGGCGATCGCCTGATCGCCCACAACTTTGACGGGTTTGTAACTGCTCACGAGGGCGGGGCTGATCCGTACAGTTCCCTGGGTCGTGCCATCGGTGCTCCAAAGGCCGCGATCGCCCGCGAAATAGGTCTGGCCCTTGAGATCGAAAAATTCCACGCGATCGCCTTCGTTAATGGTCAGGCTGGGGGTGAGATTGCCAGCTTTGAGGGCATCGATGGACCAGAGTTTCGTAATGCCGACTTCGTGGATGTAGCCGGAGGTTTGGCGCAGGTAGGTGGTGTTGAGGATGGTTTCGAGGCGGAAGTTGACGGCGCTGGTGCGATCGCGATCGTCCCGGAGTCCATTGGTGGCCAGTTGTTTGGTGCCGGAGGCGGTGCCGTCGGTTTCCCAGAGACTGGTTTCGTAGGTGTTGTTGCTGCGGTAGGCGGAGAAGGTAAGGTAGGTTTTGCCGCTTGGATCGGTCTTGAGGGTCAAATTAATGTTGCTGCCGATGTAGCCACTGAGGGGGTCGGAGGTAATGCTTTTGAGGAATTGGGTGCTGGCCCCGTTGGTGCGCCAAAGCCCCTGGCGTCCGCTCAGATCCTCGGCTAGAAAATAGCTCTGCCCATTGCTGGCTAGGCTTTCTCCGCCATAGCCGCCAGGGTAGGTATCATCCCAAAACTGGAGTTTTTTAAAGGTGCCGATCGCCGTGGTGCCGTTCAAACTCCCGTCGCTTTTCCAAAGAGTCAGGTTGTTGCCGCTTTTGCCCCAGAGGTAGAGCGTATTGTTTTGGGTGAAGATGCGATCGATCGCGGGAATTTTGCTCGATAGATTGACTTCGGTGGGGGTGTTGGTGCTGTTATTGGCGATGAATAGGCTGCTGGGAAATTGAGTTTTGGTGAAAAAGAGGCGATCGCCCAGGGTGGCGGAGGTTTTGAGGCGATCGCCTGGGTTGAGACTCAGGCTGCTGGAGGTGCTGCCGTCGCTATGCCAGAGGTTGGTTTGATCGATATTGAGGTCGGGATTGATGTCTCCTGTGACCCAAAAGTGATTGTTGATGGAGCCGATCACATTGAGGCTGGGGAAGGGGTTGCCGCCGCCATAGAGGGGGGAGAGTTCAAAGTTTTTCAGCTTGGTGGTGCCGCCCGTGGTGCCATCGGTGACCCAAACCCCGGTGTCGCGGGTGAAGAAGGTTTTGCTGCCAATGGTTGTGACGTTTTGGAGGGTGAAGTCGCGGTTGCCGACGGGGGGGACTTCTGGGTTGTCAAACTGTTTGACGAACTGGGCATCGCCGCTCTGTGAGACTTTCCAGAGGGCATTGTTGGCCCCAAAGTAAGATGTGTTGCTGATCGATAGGCCTGTGGAGGATTGGGTGCCGATCGTCAAGGATTCATTAGTGGCAATTGGCAACATAAGTTTTCAAGGGATGTGACGTAGGTGGAATTCAGGATACAAACTTGCTTCCAGCCTAAGCAGTTCCCCTGGGGTGTCACATCCGTGAGAGAAAATTTTTACCTAATGTTTATGTCTTTTCAAATAGATCGCGGGCTGGGTGATTGTGTTTGCGAACCAGTTCTAGGTAGGTAAAGGGGAGGGTGATCGGCCAAAGTAAGGTGGTCACAACTAGGGCCAACAAGGAGATGATCAGGTCATGTTTGTTTAGGTCTTTATCGCCCTGGAAGTAGATGTACCAGGTCTTTGAGAGCATGAATCCAGCGATCACATACCAGGCGAACCCCAGCCAGCTTAAGGTTGTTGTGGACATCTTCTTGTTCCGACGGATGATAGTAAACTTAGCGTAGTCACCTAGCCTTCTTCTCGTCTAGGGGTTAGATAGCTTTCTCATATTAATTTTATAGGAGTTTATACGAACATTATGAATAAATCTATCCGTGTGATCACTGCAACTGTCCTGATCGGTTCAGGGCTGCTGGTTTTCGGGATTTGTGGGTTTGAGATCACAAAGCCGGGGCGAATCGATCGCGGCTGGTTGGTGAGTCGGGCGCTGTTGGGGATCTTCCCAATGGCAGGGGGCGGTATACTCCTGTCTGGGTTGAGGCCCAGTCGAAAGGCATACCTCCGATCGATCTTCTTCCAGATGTTGGAATCGGGGCAGATGGAGATGACGGTGTTGCAGTTTGCCATGGCGGCGCGGATTGAGGGGGCGGAGGCGAAGGCCTATCTGGACGATCGCGCCCGTGAGTATGAGGCGACGTTCAATGTCGGGCCGGAGGGGCAGGTGCTCTATTGTTTCACCCATGCGCTGCCGGGGGGTTAGAGCAGGCGGAGTTGCTCTGTGTCGGGGATTGGTTGTTTGCTGTGGCTTTCATCTGTCGCTTTGCTGATGCTGCCGATGGCGATCGGGGACTCGTTGGCAATCAGGGATTGGGCGGCTTCGAGTATGGGTAATGCGAGATCGCGCAGGTCTTCGCGGTTTTGCAAATAGGCTTTGAGGGCGTCCATGGGATGCATGCGGCTGTCTTGGAGTTCTGGGAGGCGGGAACGGGAGGTCTGGGTAATGATTTCGGATTCGATGAAATAGCGATGGGCTGGGATTAGGGCTTGGTGGATAGCATTGTCATCTAGGTTGTCGATCTGTTCTGTGCGCAATTGGTAATTTAATCGCACGATCGCATTTTCAATTGGTTGTGTAGCGATCGCATTCAATAACATGTCCTGGGGAACATCTGCTTCACAGAGGTTTATTTCAATCGTCACAAACCGCCGCACCTCTAAGGGACAGAATTCGTAGGTGGTGGATTGGCGATCGAGGTTGACCAGCACAAACCCCTTTTCTTCTTTCTCTTCGCTAAAGTCCACCCGCTCGATGCTGCCGGGATAGATGACAGGTGGTTTCTCACAGAGCACCTGATGCTTGTGGACATGCCCCAGGGCCACATAGTCAAAACAATCTCGGGTTAAAAATGTCAGCGGGACTGTAAACCCCTTTCCTACGGCGAGAAACCGTTCGGCCCCAAAGCTGGCAGCGTCGGCCATCAGGTGACCGAGCAGAATCGTCGGCACATTGGGATCGAGCTGGCGAATTTCCCCCTCTAGGGCGGTGCGGAGGCGATCGAGCAGCATCTGCCCAATTTCCGACATCGAGAGGGATTCAGTTTCCTGCTTGGTCATCAGGGTGGTGCGATTGAGCCAGGGCAGGGTGAGGATTTGGACCGGGCCGGAGCGGGTGGTGATCGGGTGAGTTTCGAGGCGATCGCCTACGATCACGCCTGGTACGCCGAGGGTGCGATAGATGCAGAGGCTGGCTCCTCCGGCTCCCTGGGAATGCTGATCGTGGTTTCCAACGAGGAGAACTGTGGGAATTTGGGCTTCGACGAGGCGATGGATTTGGCGGGCGAAGGCCTGTTGGATGTAGGGGGCCGGGGTAGCATCGGGGAAGGCATCGCCGCCGAAGAGAACTAGATCGACGTTTTCGGTGATGGCGCGATCGACGCAGCGGCCCATGGTGCTGACGAAGTCCTCGAAGCGGGTGTTGAGGCCTGTGGAGGGGTTGATTTTGCCATGGGTGAATCCGCTGCCTAGGTGGATGTCGGAGAAATGGAGGAGTTTGATCATGGCGGAGGGGTAGGCGATCGCCAATTCGGTACAGTGATACTAGGGTGGATCTATTCTAGCCTATCAATCGATCTTCCTTAGCTGCTATGTTAGTCTGGGTGTGTCGTCAATCTCTATATTCAACGAAATCCCATGGTCGTTGCCCAGCCAGCCAAACCGATTAGTACTCCGATCGCCGTCACCTTAACGCGTCTCGTGGCGCTCTTGGAAGAAGATGCAACCGATGAGTATGGGCAGTTGCAACCGACTCAAGCGGCGTTTAGACGGGCGATGCAGCTTGTGGTTGAAGCCTATGATTCGATGGGCGATCGATTCCAAAAAGCCTCGGTTTCAACGGATGATCAAGGTGGGATTCGGATGACGTGGAATCGGCTTGATGGGGATGGGGAAGTGCGGCTTGTTTGCCCTGGTCAAATGGATCAGGAGGCTTACATCTATCATGAATTAGCGAGCGAATATAAGGTTGAGCGGGATGTTACGGGTGTGATTTTGGGGCAATGGTTGGAGTGGTTGAATCAGGTATGAGTAAGTTTGCGGCATTAGTAGAAGAGGCGATCGTGTATCGATCGCTCCTGCGGAAACAGTGGATTGACGAAGATACGGGGCGAGTGAAGGCGGATGCTTATTTTCTCCGTTTGAATGAGCCGGGGTTATCGGTCAATATCGCGAGTGTGTGCTCACCGGAAGAATGTGCACGGTTTTTCCGAAAATGTTATGGCATCGCTAGTCTGGAGGTTGGGGATGTGCGTGAGATTGGACTGGATGTGGAGCAGGATGCGGTGAATCATGCCAATATTGTTGGGTTGCCATACCGAGATGAAGATTTGGCACGGGCGGAACGTTTGGCGGGACTTTTGGCTAGGCGATCGGCTTTGGTTTGGCAGCCGAAATAGGCATCTTGGTGTTCAGATCGCGCCGATCGGCGATTTCTTGGTCAATTTCGGTGGCGCTGAGGAGGGGAATTCCGGCGCCAACTGTCGCCAAAATACTTGGCTTACTTATCCCGAAAAAGCTACCCACAGCCCCCAATCCCAATCCACCACGGACATGCTAAAGATTGTCTGCACCGCTCCCAGCTTCAACGATGGCATCAGTGTCGGCGTCGTTTTTGACCCACCCTCCAAAATCCGTGAAAAACCCAATGGCAAAGTTGTCTGCACCATTCGCGACCTCACCGCGATCGAGCTTGCTGGCGGTATCACAGGTGGCGGCGAATGGTATCGCACCAAAGCCTGCGGTGGCGGCGTCATCCACAAAAGCCAAATCCGCTTTAACTAACAATGAACCCCCAAAACCTACTTTCCAGCCCGATCGGACTCACTCTTGCAATTCCAGCCCTTGCTCAACAGGCAATCGGCCCTTCTCCCAGCTCAAGCCCGATCGGCTGGGATAAATCGACAACTATGCAGCACTTGTGAGATCGCCCGATCGCTCCAACTGCGCCAATTCCATGGCAGCCTCAGCCAAAGCCTGAGCAATATTCGCCCGTACCACCGGATCAGTTTCCTGACCCAGCTCCTGATAGTGAAACTTCACCCGAATTCGGCAGCCTTGTAGGGATTGAGGGTCGATCGCATATCGAGTAGATTCAGCCATTGAACGATTTCTCCTGTAGTTCAAGGCGGGGATGTTCCTGTACTGAAGTGTAAACCACTGCGGTGTAACTGTGCAATTTCTCGCGCAGGACCCCAATCAACCTCATCCTGACTTGGCGATCGCCCCAGGCCGCTAATCCGTTACAGTGATCCTAAGGCGTTGTATTCATGTGGGGTCTCGGGCTTATGAAATCGCAGTGGGATTGTTTTTTGCAGAACCTAGGGACCTGGCAGGGCTCCTTTACCACCCTGTCTCCCGAAGGTGAACTGCGCGAGGATGTGCCCTCCCTGCTCAAGCTCGAACATACCGAACCCAAAAAGGCAAAACTCACCCTCAAACGCGATTCCCCCCGCTACCCGGAACCCATGGTGATGGAGTTTTCTACCTTCAGTCGGGATCTGTTGTTCTTTGAATCCGGGGCTTTTTGCCAGGGATCGATGCAGTTTACGACCGTTGGGCCGTTTGGGGCCGAGTTTTGTTTGGTGACGGCGAATCGACGTTTACGTATGGTGCAGATGTATCGGGAGGGGGCGGCCCTGGACTATTTTGCCCTGATTCGGGAGCAGCGAGTTGGGAGCAATGCCCCAGAACGGCCTAAGTTGACAATAGAAGACCTGATCGGTACCTGGCAGGGTGAGGCGATTACCCTCTACCCCGACTGGCATACGGAGGAATACAGCCTGGAAATGCAGATCGCTCAACAAGGCGACAAGCTGATCCAAAACCTCGCTTTCGCAGGGCGAACGATCACGACGGAGGCTGACATCGAGGGCGATCGCCTCCTCTACAAAAACAGCCCGTTGCCTGTGCAGATCCTTCTCCTCCCCGATGGAGCCTCGGCCAACTGTCCCCTAGAGATTAAGCCCGGATTGCCCTTTGTGCTGGAGATGGGCTGGCTATTGGAACCGGGGGTACGGCAGCGGATTATGCGGACTTTCAATGCCCAGGGGGACTGGGTGAATGTGACCCTTTCGACGGAACGGCGGGTGGCGGCGTGAGTCAGATGCAAAGGGTGGTGGTGGGCGATGTTCCTTTGGTTCCTGGTGGCGAGATCGATCTGGCCCAGGAGTCAGCACATTATCTGCGGCGGGTGTTACGGCTGGGGAACGGTGCGAAGTTTATTGCCATGACGGGGCAGGGCGCAAGCTGGATAGCCCAGTTGACGGAGGATGGGGCTGTGGTTTTGGAACCAATGCTGACCCAAACGGAGTTGCCGATCGCGGTTACGTTGGCGATCGCGCTTCCCAAGGGCAGTGGCTTTGACGAGGTGGTGCGGCAGGTGACGGAGCTGGGGGTGAGCTGTATTGTGCCGATCCTGAGTGAACGGACGGTGCTCAAACCTAGTGACAATCGGCTCGATCGCTGGCGCAAAATAGCCCAGGAGCTGCAGAGCAGTCGGAGCGCCAGGTGGTGCCGACGGTGCTGGAGCCGATTAAGTGGACAGCGTTTTTGAAGCTGGAGCGATCGGGGATCAAGCTGCTGTGCTGGGAGCGCGGTGGGACGGCGTTTGAATCCCTGGGTGAGGGGGAGCCTGTGACGATCGCCGTTGGGCCGGAGGGTGGCTGGACCGCCCAGGAGGTTGCTGCTGCGACGGCTGCGGGCTACGGCTTGCTATCCCTGGGGCCAAGGATTTTGCGGGCGGTGACGGCGAGTGTGGCGGTGATGGCTCAGGTGGCGGCTCAGATGGAAACTACCCCTCGGCCAAAGATATAAAGAAAATGGGAGAACACCCGGTTCCCTTTTCGGTTTTGGCGGCAAAATGGAGGGGTCCCTGGGTGTGTGGTTTCGGTTTGGCTAACGGTTGAGGTTAATTTTTCACTCACGTCAGGTTTATTCCTATGCTGCAAGAGACTCAGGATCGCTTAGATCAGGTGGGTTCGGCCTCGATCGTCGGGACTATCGCACGGCGACTCAGTTGCTCAAGAGCCTTTGGCAGGAGATGCCGGAGAATCCTTGGGTCCAGATTTACCGGGCGCGGCTCTATGAGGCGGCGAGTAAGAATGACCAGGCGGAGCAGGTCTACCGTCAGTTGCTGCGGGATGTGACGAATCCGAAGATTGCTCTAGCTGCGCGTCAGGGGTTGCAGCGGTTGCAGGATGCGGTGGTGGCGGAGCGGCAGCAGAAGGTGGCGGCGGCGGTGGCGGCGCCGGGGCGGGATGAGCCGGGGGTGCTGGTGTTTGAATCTATTGCGCCGGAGATGCGGCAGGCGGCGGCCCAGCAGTTGGCGAAGATTTTTCAGGTGGAGCCCTACGCGGCGCGGATGCTGATGCCGAATCGGGGGTGGAAATTGTATAAGGCGGGGACGATCGGCGAGTTGGATCTCTACCGATCGCAGATGGCGGCGGCGAAGATTCCGGCTTTTTGTGTGGCGACCGATCGGTTGCAGTCTCTGCCTGTGCTGTCGGTGAAGTATTTGCAGGATTTTGAGCCCCAGGCGGTCATGGTCTGCGAACAGCAGGATAAAACCTTGGGTGAAGTGAAGTTTGCTTGGAGCGAGGTCACCCAAATTATTGAGGGAGCCTTGCCGATTTTTGAGCGGGTGGTGGATACGAGTCCCCGCGAGGGAGCGGAGCGGCAGCGGAAGGAGACGACCCAGGACTATGTGCGAATTTGTGATTTTCATTTGCCAAGTCGGAATATGGTGCTCAGGCTGCACGATCGCACCTATTCATTCCATGAGGGGGTGGCCTTTGCGGATGAGGGCAGTATTGATGCGGCGAATACAAGGATTCAGTGGAATGCATTGATGACGTTTTTAAAACAACACATGCATGTGCCGATTTGGTCAGAGTTTACGCCCTTTGCGGAGATTGCTATGGAGTTTCCCCATCTGTTGGAGACGATTAAGCCGCAGATTCATCTGTTTGGCCAGGAGAATAATAGCTGGGCTGCGGCGTTTGAGCTCTATAGTGCGCTGGCCTATTGGCGCGATCGGTAGGGTTTGCTTACTAGTTGGGTTCGTCGGTGTCGGGGAGGGCTGGTGAGGGTGCGGTTGTGGATGGCGATCGGGCGATCGGTGGTTTGCATGGGCTAGTTCCCTAGTCGTGTTTGAGCGTAGGTTTCTATGGGTCAAAGATTGTGCTAAAGCCAAGTTCAATATTCACGGCTTTTTCGATCGCTGCCCAATAGGTACTTTCCAAAACCCCAAGCCGTTTAGATATTCGTTGAAAAGAAACAACGCGCAATTGGCTGAGATTAATGTTCCGCTCACGGTCTAGGCCGTTCTGACTGGTTGGGTCAATGTTTACGACGAAAGGGAATGATTTCTTGCCTGGCATTAATGGTGCAACGATCGTTGTGGTCGAAGATCGGTTGCCCAAGTCATTTGCAAAATGAGGCATGGACGCCTTTTGCCTGTTTCACTGCCAAGGGTTGGGTCGAGGTTAACCCACCAGATTTCGCCGCGCTTGTACAGCAGGTTCCCGTTAGGCATCGGTGGCGAGGCCATCGGCTACTGTCGCATCCCAAAGGGAGACTTCTGCTTGGAAGTCTGGATCGGCTGACTGCTCACTATAGGCTGCCTCTAGTTCTTGTAGGAGGATACGCTGCTTTTCCCGCCAGAGGACCTCATTGATGAAGCTACTCCGGTTGGTGGTGGCCCTTGCGTCGATGAAGCTGAGAACATCATCATCGAGGGTGATGCTAACTTTGGTGCTCATGTCATACCTGAAGGTAGGATTATGTCATCATACTATCTCATCTTCTGAGGGATGGCTAGTGAGACAATCGATCGCCCATTCCCCTTGACATGTTCCTCTGGCCTGCGGCGATCGTAAAGGCTCCCAACCAGCAGTCCTTCGCCCTCTATCGCCAAGAACATCAACGTAAAATGCCGCCGATCGATCCAAACAATCCTGAATGGGTGCAATGGCGATCGGCAAAATTAACGCAATTGATGGGTCGAATTAGTCGATCGGTTCAAGCGTTTTGGTGGTTGCGCCGATGACTCAACTAAAGGCTTCAAGGCGATCGATATTCTCAACGGGTGGCGCCAATAGAAAAACACGTTCGATCCCCTCCAGGGCTTGACGCAGGGATGCAGGATCTTGAAAATCGCCCTGGACCCATTCAGCCCCTGCTAACCCCAAGGCCGAGGCCTTTGCCACATCCCGATGTCTCCTTGGACTGTCTCGATGCTGTGGAGTCAGTTAAGCGACAATGATGAAGCTAGTCGGTGGCTGCGTCTGAAGCTTCAGATGCTTTGTAGAACAATCTGATCTTGTCAGCCAAGGTCAGGGAGATCGCGCTAGATTTATGGTTTGGGGCTTTGGCTCGATCTAGTATCATATGATATAATAAAAACGCCATAATGCCAGCTCCCAAAGATATTTGGAGGTTATATGACAATTGCCACGGCTCCTAAATTATCCGTTGATCCGCTGCTTCTGAATATTAGCCAAGCCAAGCTCACTGTAACTCCAGAGTACTTTGACCAGCTATGTCTGAATAATCCGGATCTACGCCTTGAATTAACGAAAGATGGAGAATTGATTGTTATGCCTCCAGCCGGTGGTGAGAGTAGTGAGAAAAATTTTGATTTGGCGATGGAAGTTGGTGTCTGGAATCGGCAGAGTAATCTTGGACGAACTTTTGATTCTTCCTGTGGGTATGACTTCACCCAGATTGGTGGCGGAAAAATGTCACCGGATGTGTCTTGGATTGAGAAATCGCGGTTGGTGGGTGTAGACATTGTTAAGTTTATTTCGGTCGTCCCTGATTTTGTGATTGAGTTGCGATCGGCAACGGATAATTTGAAGCCTCTGCAAGAGAAGATGGAGGAGTATCGACGGCTAGGGGTGAGGTTGGGGTTGTTGATCAACCCAAAAAATAAACAGGTTGAGGTCTATCGTCTTGGGCAAGATGAGGTCGTGTTGGAGTCGCCGGGTGCGATCGATTGTGGGGATGTGATGCCAGGCTTTGTACTCAGTATGAGTCGCATTTGGTGATTCAAATAAAACTACACATAACCATTCCATAGCCAGTCAGATTAAACCCCTGATCGATAGCAACTACCATCTCGCCACAAACCCGCATCACCCATCCAGAAACCCGTCTACAATAGGCACGACCCCAAACGTGATGAGCGAGGTACCTAACGTGCAGATAGGACAGTGGATAGGCATCTTAGCCCTAGGCATCGGACTCTACATACTTTGGCAAATCCGCAACGTCCTGATGCTGATCTTCGCCGCCGTCGTGATCGCCACCGCCCTCAGCACCCTCGCCGAACAAATCCAACACAGGCTTAAGGTCAAACGCTCCGCTTCCATTAGTCTGGCCATAGCCGCCATCCTCGCCATCCTCACCCTGGCCATCTGGCTGATCGTCCCCCCCTTCGCCGACCAATTCCAACAGCTCACCACCCTTGTCCCCAAGGGCATCGATCGCTTCAGTGAATGGCTCGATAGCCTCCGCGACACCGCCCCAGCATCGGTCGCCCCCTACATCCCCGACGTCGAAAGCCTCATCCCCCAACTCCAAAAACAACTCCAACCCCTCGCCAACCGCTTCCTCAGCGGCTCCTTTACCATCGTCTCCGGCACCCTCGGCAGCATCCTCAATATCCTGCTGGTGCTGATCCTCACCCTGATGCTCCTGGCCGAGCCCGAACCCTACCGCAAAGCCTTCATCCGCTGTTTCCCCTCCTTCTATCGCCGCCGGATCCGAGAGATCCTCGATAAATGTGCCGAAGCCCTCAAAGGCTGGATGATCGGGATTGTATTCAACATGGGCGTGATCGGTGGCCTGAGCGGCCTCGGCCTCCTCTGCATCGGCGTCCCCCTCCCCCTGGCCAACGGCATCTTCGCCGGACTCCTCACCTTCCTGCCCAATATTGGCGCCACCCTTAGCATCATTCCGCCGATCGCCATCGCCCTCCTCGACGAAAATGCCCCCTGGAAACCCGTCGCCGTCCTGATCCTCTACTTCGTCGTCCAACAGCTCGAAACCAATCTCCTCACCCCCTACGTCATGGCCCAACAGGTGTCGCTGTTGCCCGCCTTACCTTGATGTCCCAGGTGTTTTTTGCAACATTTTTTGGATTCTTGGGATTGCTGCTTGCCCTGCCCTTGACCGTCGTTGGGCAAGTTTGGTTACAGGAAATTTTGATTAAGGATGTCCTCGATCTCTGGACCGAAGAAGAACATCCACCCCACCTCGGCGAAGCATTTGTTGAAGAAGTAGAACCGATCGCCTCCCCACCGATCGCGATGGTCAAAGACCGACCGGAGGTCATCGCCCACCCCAGCATCAACGTCGATCCAACCTCCATGATCATCATTGAAGGTCAGCGCCCGAGCAGCCGGCAGGATGAAGATAGCTAAAAGAGGGAAAGCTCCGATCGTACGTCTCGCAGGTCTCAACATTGGGGAAAGTGGACCCTTATCTGCGCGGGAAATAACGATCGGAAGACTAGTTCGTGTCCTAGGTCAACCATCTTATATGGGGGAAGATGGTAACCAAGAAGAACTGTAGCAGCCCGTAAATTAACGCTAAGCTCTCTTAATGTTTTCTTTAGATTCTCAACTTTGCGACATATTTCTTAAATAAGGCTGAAATTCACTATAGACAGGCTTTTGATCCAAAAAATGCCCACCACGGTCCTCTGACGGCGGTGGGGCACTCACTTAAGAGAAGTGGAAGGAAAGGTCAATCTCACCCCGATGCGGTGAAGATGATGGGCTTTGCCTACTGAGGTAGCACCAGGGCGCTGTTGAGCTGGAGGGCCAGGTCAGTGTTGGGATTGATGGCGATCAGCTCCACCTTCTCCTTGCCGAACACAAGGCCAGCCAAGGCCCCGGCCCCAGCACCCGTCAGGACTTCCCAAGCCTTGATGTTGCGATCGCCCGTCACCCGAGCAATCCCGGCGGCGGCGGCGGCCCCCAGAGCTGTGTCCTTCAGGATGGTGCCTGTGTTGGCCCCCTTCTTGACGACTTCGGTGGTGGTGATTTTCTCGGAGAGCGCATCTAGGCTAATCCGCTGCCCATTAGTTAGGACCAAAGTACTAGCAATGAACTGAGCTGCGCCTTGATCGACCTTGAGGTTACCTTCCACCTGGCTACCCGAGGGAATCAAAACCTTGCCTTTGCTATCGACAATGTTTTGGGAAATGCTCAGGGCGATCGGTGTGGGCGTCGGCTCGTTTTTGCCCAGCAGAATCTTAGCGGCTTTCTCGTAGCGGACAGGCAGCACGGTGCCGCTAGGAATACGCACTTCTTTCGCCACCACGGGACGGGCACCGACGATGTAAGGCGAGGTCACAGTTGCTACTTGGCCCTGGTTGTTCAAGGCTTGGTAGATAAAGGCGGCGGCCTCCGCACGGGTCATGGTGCGGTTGGGTTCGAGCTGGGCAACATTGGGATAGTTGACGACGATTTGCTGATTGACGGCAGCGGCAATACCATTGCGAGCATAGGCAGGAATGCTATCGGCATCATTAAAGATCGACAAAGCTGCATCAGTCGAAGCCGGGGCGGCTAGGCGCAAACCATTGCTAAGGGAAACCAAAGCTTGGGCACGGGGAATAATTTCGTTGGGACGGAATTCGCCGCTATTGTAGCCGCTCATGAAGCCCTTGGTATAGGCGGTTTGGATGGCGGAGTAGGCCCAGTAGCTGGTGGGCACATCGCGGAAGGAGACGGCTTCACGGGTATTAGAAACACTGAAGGCTGCGGTCAACATGGAGGCATACTGAGCCCGGCTGACACGCTCATTGGGGCGGAAGCTGCCATCGGGGAAGCCCTTAATCACGCCGCGAGTGGAGAGTTCTTGAATAAAGGGAGCGGCCCAGTTGTCATTGGCAACATCGGTAAAGTTAATCTGGGCTTGAGCCGGAGCCGCCATCATGAGTGGGGCCAAGGCACCAGCGGAAAGGCCAAAGGCGAGGAAGAGAGCAGTGCTGGATTTCATAGCTTGCATGGGTTATTCGTCCTTCGTGTTACGAGAGTAAAGAGAGAGTAGCGTTTGCTTTGATACACTCTTTGACAGCGACGGTTCCCAATATGTTTCTAGACCTAGGACAGTTTGCGAACTGGTTGGGATAAAGGCTAAACTCAAGAAGCATTAATGCCTTATATACAAGTAATGAGCGATCGCCTAACCAAAAGCCAGCAGCGGGTGTTGGACCATTTAAAACAGGCCACAAGCCCCGTGGCAGCCCAGGAGTTGTACCTGGCTCTGAGATCCGAGGGCAATGGTGTGGGACTGGCGACCGTCTATCGATCGCTAGATTTACTCAAGCGCGAAGGGCTGGTGCAGGCAAGGCTATTGCCCAATGGAGAGTCGGTCTACTCGATGATGCAGCACGATCGCCACCATCTCACCTGTGTGCAGTGCGGGAAGATTTTGCCGATCGATGCCTGTCCGGTGCATCATTTGGAAGAGAAATTGAGTGTGAGTCATCAATTCAAGATTCACTACCATGTGCTGGAGTTTTTTGGCCTCTGCTTGGACTGTCAGGTGGCAGGTACTTAGAACAAAACCTCGAAGACCGTCGGCCTCCGGGGTTTCATTGCAGGGCAAAACTGCGACTATCGGACAGGGTTTTCGACGATCGACATCATGCTCTGAATCGATGCCGGGATACTGCCCGGATCCATGAACAAAACCTTGGAACTTTCACTCTTACCGATCGCCTCACCCATATTCAGATAGCCCAACGCCATCAAGATCTGGGCCGCATTGCGGGAATTGGGGTCCGCATTGATCGCCTGGGTGACGATCGCCACGGCCTCCGCCGTCGCCTGGGCATTCAGCACCTGCTGCTGCCGTTTGGCCTGGGCCTCTAGGACGATGCGCTGCTGTTCCCCTTCGGCGGCCAGAACCGTGGATTGCTTTCGGGCTTCGGCATCGAGCACCTGGGCTTCGGCCCGGCCTCGGGCGGTGTTGACGGCGGAGTCGCGCTCTCCCTCGGAGGTCAGGACGGCGGCGCGTTTCTTACGTTCCGCTGACATTTGGAGTTCCATGGATTCGAGGACGGCCTTGGCGGGGATGATGTCCTTGAGTTCCACGCGGGTGACCTTGACGCCCCAGGGGTCCGTGGCGAGATCCAGTTCCCGCAGTAGGGTGGCGTTGATCTCTTCGCGGGCGGTGAAGGTTTCGTCGAGTTCGAGTTTGCCCATTTCGGCCCGCACCTGGGCGAGTGCCAGGTTGATCATCGCGCCCTGGAGGTTTTGGACCTTGTAGTAGGCCTTTTCCATGTCCATGATTCGCCAGTAGATCACGGCATCGGCGGTGATCGAGACGTTATCCCTTGTAATACAGTTCTGGGGTGGGATGTCCATCACCTTTTCACGGATGGTGTCCTGGTAGGCCATGCGATCGAGGCCCGGAAACATGATGTTCAGACCGGGGGAGAGTTTGCGATCGAACTGGCCCAGACGTTCGACCAAAGCTTCGTTGCCCTGCTCAACAATCTTGACGCTCGAAACCGCTGCGCCGCCTAAAGCTAATGCTAGAATCCACTGCCACATAGGGTTTGTTTCTCCAAAAGGAATATTTTCAAGTTACATCGGCTGACGCGGTGCCACCCCGTCCACGGGCGCAACCACCAGCATGGTGCCCCGTTTCGACAGAATCTGCACAGTCTGCCCGGCCTCCATGGCCATCTCCGTGGTTTCCCCGCAGGCCAGCCAGGAGCCCCCTTCGTAGCGGACCCGGCCCGTTTGACCTGGGGCGATCGCCTCTGTCACCTCCCCCCAGGCGTCATCCCAGTTCTTCATAATGGTCTGTTTGACAAAACTCCGGCTCAGCAAGATGCCAAGGCCGGAGAGAGCGATCCAAACCAGGGCTTGGAGCCCCGACGACAGAATCCAGGGCGACAGCATCGCCATAATCAGTGCACTCACCCCCATCACCAGGGCAATAACGCCGTGGGGAACACCGCCTCTAGGGCACAGAGCCCCAGACCAAGAAAGAGCCAAAACGTTGTCATAACTGACATATCCAGATACTGAGGTTTTTTTGCAAGGGCTTAGATCGTTGGTATAGTTTTTAGGACTTATAGAGAGTAGTCTCTATCTATTAAGGTTCACCACCGAAGCTGCAAATTTCGCAAACCTTCTGGTTAAATTTTGGTTTCGCCCTTTTCCCCTTTGATCACCTCTGCCATGAGTCGTTCTGAGATATCTATTTCTTGCAGCCAACCCACTTGCGATCGCCCCCAGAATCCGATCGATCGAGAGGTTTGCGACCATTGTGGCAGTCCCCTCACTAAGCGCTATCTCTGGGCCGTGGGAGAAGCCGCTGCGAATAAGGCACCGGGCACCCTGCTGGCGGGCCGCTACCATGTGGTGGAGCCCCAGGTCTGGCTCGATCTGACCCCCAATCAGCAGACCTACATGCCCGATACGATCCCCGAGGAGCTGCTGCCCTACCTCTACCTCTACAAGCAAAAACTCCATCTCCCCACGCTCTACGGTCTGTTCCAGGATCGCCACGAGGACATCCTCCTCCTGGAAAACGGTCCGATCAACCCCGCTGGCCAGCGCCTCCCCACCTTGCAATCCGCCTGGAAATCCGCCACGGCCCTGCGTCAGGTCTACTGGCTCTGGCAGATCCTCCAGCTCTGGCAACCCTTGCAGCAGTGGGGGTTGGTTGGCACGCTCCTAGAAGCTGAGATGATTCACGTCGATGACTGGCGGATACGGCTGCCGGAACTCTTGCCGTCCCATCCTTCGATCGCCCTCAGTGATCTGGCCACCATCTGGCAAATCTGGCTGCCTGAGGCAAGAAGTGCGATCATTCCGCCCCTGGAAACCCTGATCAAGGCCATGCAGGAGACCGACGCAGACATCACTCGCATCAGTGCCCAGCTCAACGAAATCCTCCTCCAACAGGCAGGTCAGCTTCCCCTCAGGCTGCAAATCCACGGCGGCACCGACATCGGCAAGGAACGCACCCACAACGAAGACTCCTGCTATCCCGTCGGTGGCATGGCGGTCCAGGATGATCTGGGGGCAAGATTGGCGATCGTCTGTGACGGCATCGGCGGCCACGAAGGCGGCGAAGTGGCCAGCCAAATGGCCCTGCGAATGATTCGGCCCCAGATGCAGGCCTTCCTCACCGAAGTTGCCCAGCAGACGGAGATCATGGCCCCGGAACTGATCACCGAACAGCTCGAAGCCCTCGCCCGCGTCGTCAACAATGTGATCTCCAGCGAAAACGACAAGCAGGAGCGCGAGGCCCGCCGCCGCATGGGCACGACGCTGATCATGGCCCTCCAGGTCCCCCAACGGGTCAAACTCCCCTCCGGTGCCATCTCCGGCAACGCCCACGAACTCTACTTACTTAATGTCGGCGACAGCCGCGCCTACTGGATCACCCCCCGCAACTGCCACCAGCTCAACACCGACGACGATGTGGCCACCCGCGAAGTCTGCATGGGCCGAGCCACACTCAGAGACGCCCTGGAGCGTCCCGACGGCGGCGCCCTGATCCAGGCCCTCGGCACCCGCGATGGCGAACACCTGCGGCCCACGGTCCAGCGTTTTATCATTGACGAGGACGGCTTACTGCTGCTTTGCTCCGATGGGTTGAGCGATCGCGATCTCGTCGAACGCTTTTGGTCCGGATCGGCGGATGCGATTTTGCGCGATCGCATGGGTCTGGAGGAGGCCGTCCAGGAATGGATCGATCTAGCCAATACCCACAACGGTAGCGACAACATTTCCGTGGTGCTCACCCGCGCCATGGTTTCGACGCCGCGTCCTGAGATTCCTTTGGTGCCACCGGAGGAACCGGAGATTGAGGCAGCGGCTGAGGAGGAGGACGGCGACGATATCGACACGGCCCTAGTGATCAAACGCCGCAGTAAGCTGCCTTGGTTCCTGCTGTTGTTGGGGCTGGGAGCGGGTGGTTGTTTGGCTGGTCGAAGGTGGATCCCGATAGCTTTGGGAGGGTTCAGGGCCAGCTGCAACAGCAAATACAGGATTGGCGGGGGAGGATTGGGCGATAGGGATCAGCTTGGGGGCCAATCTGTGCAAAAATGGTGCAGGCCTTTGGCTAAAAGTGGCTCCAGCATTAGGATTAGGGAAATAAGTTTAGATTATGGAAGTGGGTTCTCGCGTTCGTGTAGCGGCTTCGGTCCTGGTGTACAACCACCCTGAGCATCGCAACGTAGCCTTTGACATGATGGGTCAAGAGGGAGAAATTGTGGCGGATGCCACGAGCTGGCAGGGGCGACCGATCAGCGCCAATTTCCCGATGATTGTCAAGTTTGGCCCGAAGCATAAGGTGCATATGCAGGTCGCTGAATTAGAGGTCATTCAGTAGATTGTGTTTTGGACCAAAAGTTTGCTATGCTAGCTTAAGCGAATTTTTGGTGATCGAAATTTCGCAGGCTCGATCGGCGGCATGGCCAAGTGGTAAGGCAGAGGATTGCAAATTCTCCACCCTCAGTTCGAATCTGAGTGCCGCCTTGATAATTGACATCCCCCGCAAGTAATAATTTGCGGGGGATTCGTCTATTTCTTAGGGTATATTTTTGGGCGGTAATGGGTTAGTGTCATGAGTTATTCGCGCTTCTTGCCCCGGTCGTGTTTGGCATGATCCCGCTCCACAACCAGGCAAAACACCGTCAGGCAGCTAGTTTCGTTGGGGAAAGCGCCAATCTCATCGGACTTTGTCCGAAACTCACGGAACAACCTCTCTAGATGATTGGTTGTGCGAATGTGACGATGCAAGTCTGACTCGAATTGATAGTAGGTCAGGGTCAACGCACTATCTTGAAGAAAAGTCCGCACAGCATCAGGTTCCAAGGACTGCCATTTTCCTTCAAAGGCATCCAATAGCGTCATGGCACCAGATAAATCAGGGCTTCAAAAATATCATAGGCATCTGAAACGATCTCAAAGCGCCATTGCTTCTTCGCCTCTGCGGATTTTACGGGCTGCTGTTGGTCATCGAATTGGGGTAACTCCAGATAGGCCAGATGCCGCTCTATCCCTCTTACTTTATGGGTGATGCATCGTTGTTGTTGAGTTGTGGGAAAGCAGGTAGCCAGGGCTGCCGGGCTCCCTAAACTGCCATCACTACTGACTAACTTTAATTGCTTTGGATCGAAGCCCCGACTAATCAGGTTTTGGAAGACTTTGGTCCAGGTATCCTCACTTTCAGTCTCTGCTACCTCATAATGTAGAAGATCTTGACGGCCATCAGCCCAGATCGCCATGACGGCCAGAACCACTCGTTCTTGGCCCATCACGTACAGACAGCAGAGCCAATCCATCAGGTTGCCCAGGCTCCGCTGATAGCGCTCTAGGATCAGCCACTCCCGCTCTGCATTGCGCCGCCGTAGTTTGGGCACCTGCAAGTCTGGAATTGTGCCGTACTGCGTATTTAATCCTCTGGGATAAAAACCTGAACGCTGGGGTTTCTCATCCTCTATCTGAGCCAAAAATTCACTCATCTCTTCCTGTAATGCGCCTTCCATCACAGCTTTCACGGCTGAAATGACAGTTGTTCGCAAGGTCTCGTTCAGTTTGTCACTCAGGTCTGGATGGATGCCTTGCTCGCGGATCCGTAGTATCTGTTCCTCTCTTTCCAGAATCGTCATGGGAGATTACCTTCAAAGACTATGCCTTCTTGGTTGTAGCGTTTTTTGCCCATCTGGCCTCACCGCGAATAATTCATGACACTAACGATTCGGCGATTCGGGGCTTGCGGGCAATGGCAATCATTTGGATTTTTCATCCCTATGGCAAGAAAGTTAGAACTCAAGACCGTTATTCCCTGTCACCGTTTGAGGATCTCAATGGCATGCGATATCATGACCACTGGCTGAAAAACCTGCTGATTGCCAGTTCGATGAATGGCAAAAATACTGGTAAACCTGTTCCAGGCAAAACCATGGAGAACTAGGGCTGTGGTTTGGAGTATGGTTGACCTTTGGTAGGGGTTCCGTTCAGGGCTTCTCTAGGTTCTATTCTATCCTAAAGACTATCAACCCGCTTCTCCAAGGCCGTTTGTGTCCGTTTTGGTACCGTTGAAAGCAGATCGTAGCCCGTGATCGCCTCGATCGCATCCACCGAAACCCGATAATTCTGCCAGGGCATATCTTTAATCCCCTGCTCATTCGGCATCGACACCGCGATCACCCGCGTTTTACTCGTAATTGCAGGCGTTGCACTCGGACCATCTAGCACTACGATTACCTTCCAAGTCATTTTGGGCACCGCAACTTTGCCACGGGCGATCGTCGTCGCAGGTCCATTTTTGCCAATGCCGCCATCGCCTGTGCCGCCTGCAATGATGTAAAGTTCCTTCCCCTGACGCACGAGATCGCGGCTGTAGGACTCCAATTTTTCCCAGGGACCCTGGTTGTTGTCCGGGGCCTGGGGCAGGATGTTGCTCATGAGGAACACGCTCTGGCTGTCCTCGGGGGTGCGATTGCGATCGGCCGCCGGAACCATGTGACCGCGATCGAATCCACTGCCGTTATAGTCATTCTGCGTCACCACCGGGATACCCGCCCCGAGTGTCGTGTCAGGCATGAAGAGACGACGGGGGAGATTGCCCAACCAGGAGGCATTGAGCTGCCAGCTCGTCCAGTTGGGAATACCGCGATCGGCGTTGTAGGACAGGACGTATTGGGGGCGGGCGACGAGGAGATTGTTGCGATCGATCGCTGTGGCTTGGCTGGGGTTGCCGAGGAGGAGATTGGGGTTGGGGGCAATGGCCGCAGGCATTCCAGGGGCCGTCACGGCTAGGGTGAGGCGGGGTCTTCTGGCCTGGAGGGCCGCCTGACTGAGACCAACGAGAACGATGGTTGTAAGGAGGGTTGTTTTGAATAGGGCTTTGAAATTCATAGAAAGCCTGCCTAGGGAACGGTGTATGTATATCCACTACACCACCATCGCCCACCGCTCCGCAAAGTCGCCCCTACCCTAGGGGGTAACTTTCCTCTCTCCTAGGGTAAATCTGGCTTTATGTCTTGGGTTCAGGGGTTTGCTTGGCCCGTTCGAGATCGCGCACTACGTCGCCCCAATGGGCCGCAATCAGTTGTCCTACTACTGTCACGCCACCTTTGCCGTCCGGTTTTAGTACGATCGCTTCGCCCTCACTCGGGATGACATTGAGGGCCATCACATTGCCCAGATGGCCGATTAGGATGGTGTTTTGGGTGGGGCTGTGGGGTTGGTTGACTAGGGCGATTAGATCCTGGGCCACATTGTCCTTGGTTCGTTTTAGCGTTTGGTTTTGGACCATGAGCTGGTTGGTCACCTTAAAATCTTGGAAGGCCTGTTTTGCGGTGTCCTTCGATCGACAGATGGGGCTGCTTAGGACCTGTTCGATCGGAATATTCAGCAGGCGAAAGGCTTGGCCGGCTTCTTGGCTCGAAGCGATTCCGGCGGGAGAAAGCATGCGCTGGCCGTCGCAGGTGGTGAAATCGTAGGGGAGGCGATCGCGAATAATCTCCGTCATAGTGGTCCGTTCGTGGCGGAAGAACAGGGTATAGCCGCCCTTCTGAACCATTTGGACGAGCTGCATCACTTCGGGGGTGGTATGCAGATGGGATGGATAGGTACTATTGGGTGCTGCGCCTGAGTGATTGTGGCCGGGATTACTGAAGCTGGGGATCGCAAGTAGTCCGCTCAGCACAAAACCCACAATCATTGATTGAATAAATCGAAAGCTGAACCGATTGGGAGAGATCATAATGAAAAATGGTTAATCGCTAATCCCCATTATTAAAGCAAAGGTGCTGTTCTAGATATTTGGTTTGACAATATTTCGCTTTCGTTACGTATGACAGGCTGTCTGTTGAACTTTCCAGAATTGTTTTCCACAATAGGAGAACTCTTCACAAAATGTCTATGCTTAATTTTCTGACCCGCGCTGTCACGACATTGATGGTCATTATGATGTTTTGCGGTCTCTTGCCAGGGTCAGCCATGGCTTGTTCTCTGGCAGAAACGATCGATCCCCGCACAGCCTCGGCGTTTCAGCTCGGCCTAGTGGCAGCAGAGCAGAAGGACTATGGCCAGACGATCGCCCAGTTTACCCAGGCCATTGAAGAATCTGATCATCTAGCCGCCGCCTACAGCAACCGCTGTCTAGCCTATCTCCAAACCAAACATTTCCAAGCGGCCATCGAAGACTGTAGCCAAGCCATCGATCGCGATCGATCTCAGACAGAAGCCTACCTGAATCGCGGCATGGCCCACCATCATCTCGGTGACTATAGTGCCGCCATCAAAGATGTGAATCGCCTGCTCAAGCTTGATCCCAAGGACTTTCGAGCCTATTTCAATCGGGGTTTGGCCCAGGCTGAATTAGGTAAGCCTGAGCTGGCCCTGGAGGACTATGCTAAAGCAATCGAATATCGGAAAAATGCCCAGTATGATGAAATCTCGGCGATCTATATGGAGACGGGCCTAAGCCACTTTGAGCTAAAAGACTTTGACCGTGCCATTGAGAATTTGACCCAGGCGATCGCCTGGAATAAGAGCAACAGTCAGGCTTACTACAATCGAGGTTCTGTCTATAGCCAGCAGCAAAACTATGCCGCAGCTCTCCAGGATTTCGATCAAGTCTTGGCCCTCAATGAGCAAAACGCCGAGGCTTACCTCAACCGAGGGGTTGTTGCCTACAACCTGGGACAAACAGCCTCTGCCCAGCAGGACTTGCAACAGGCTGCCCAAACCTTTTGGCATCAGGGCCAGGTTGATGCCTATAAAAGGACCATCGATTTAATCGCGAAGTTCCAGCAAGGTCATGCATCGGCTATGGGATAGGGCAAACTTCACAGAAGTTCATCTTTGACGGTCTGTCTTTTGACAATGTCGTGAGTCATTGGGGAAAATTAGCAACTGTATGAGAAGTCCACTCCTTTTAAGGATTTTGCCCAAACCTATGTTGAAGAAATTTTTTGCTGTGACGATCGCACTCTTCAGTGCCCTGCTATTGTTGGTAATCCCGCCTGCCTACGCTGGTGACGCGGATGCTGGGAAAACCGTGTTTGCCGCCAACTGCGCAGCTTGCCATATGGGCGGACGCAACGCTGTCAATCCTCAGAAAACCTTGCAAAAAGATGATTTGGTCCAGTATGGCATGTACGATGCTACTGCCATTATCACCCAGGTCACCAACGGCAAAGGGGCAATGCCTGCCTTCAGCACTAAACTCGATGCGACCCAAATCGAAAATGTTGCCGCCTATGTTCTCTCTAAAGCAGATGATGGTTGGGCAAAATAGTCATTGCCTGACCTGAAAATTGGGTCAACTTTGATGGGAGAGGTGGGCGATCGCGCAGCAAATTTAATAACCCTCTCACATAAAATCTGCCGACGCACCTTAATTTGAACCAAGGTGAGTCGGCAGCTTGATAGTGGACAATTAACCAATCGCAAAGGCCCGCTCCACCAACCAAACCATCCCCATGACAATAATTCCCCCAGAGGCCAAACGATGGAAATAGAGTCGCCATTGATCGCGATCGAGCAGTTTGTTAATCAACTTCAGCAGGAAGAAGCAAACCAACACGATCGCCACCTGCCCAATTTCGACGCCAATATTAAAACTCGCAAGGCTGGCAAATAGGCTGCTTCGAGGAATCTGAATTTCCTTCAATACCCCGGCAAACCCCAAACCATGCAGCAACCCAAACCCAAAGGTCAGCATCCAACGGTGATCGAAGCTTTTGCGCCAAAGGTTTTCGACGGCGACATAGACAATGCTGAGGGCGATCGCACATTCCACAAATTGCGAGGGCAAACTCACGACATCTAAGACGGCCAAGGAGAGCGTTACTGAGTGAGAAACGGTGAACGCCGTCACAATCTTCAGCAGGTATTTCAGGTTGGTCCCGACCAATAGCAAGCTAATTAAAAACAAAATGTGATCGTACCCTATCAGAATATGTTCAATTCCCAGGGCGGCAAAACTGCTGACCTGCTGCCAGAGGGGGCGATCGATTAAATTAAATTCCGACTGCGCAGGCGTAAATACCAAACTCTGGGATTTCCCCTGATAGGCTGCTGTGACTAAACAGCGTGATGCAGATGCATCCGGGGAGAAGAGTTTGTAGCGTAATGTGAGGGCTTCGATCGCACCTGGCCATTTATATTGCAGTCCTAAGCTGCTGTGGCTGGTGCCATTATTGGCTGAAGGGATATTAGACGGCTGGTTAATGGCCCTAATTTCCCATTCCCCGACTTCGCCCTTTTGATTAAACAGAACGATCTTCTCGCCCATCTGTTTCTTTAATTCTGTCTGATGGCGATCGACCTCTTCCCCGGATAATTTCCCATCTTGATTGTCATCGGCAAACCCCACCAATCCCGTCGGAATCGTCAAATCAAAGGCAGCCTCCTGGGCTCCAATCCGAATATCGCCCACGGCCAGATCGGCCCAATGGGCTTGACTCGGAAAGGCGGTACAAAGGACGAGGAGGAGGGCGATCGCAAACTGGAGAAGTGGTTTACGCATGGGTTTATAGGGTATCTAGACTAAGTTGTTTAGCGGCATCAAACGTCGGATCGAGCTGTTTGGCCTTGGTTTGATAAGCATTCGCACCATTGCTGTTACCTAAGGCCTGCTCAATCTGGGCAGCCTGCTGGAAGAAACTTACCTGCTGAATGCCAGAATTTAACGCCTGCTTCATGGCCTCGCGGGCCTCAGGCAGACGATTGTTTAGCCTTAAAGCGCGTGCAAACACTGCCATGGTGGTGGCATCCTGGCGTACTTTGACTTCGGCTTCCATTAAGGTGAGGGCTTCTTTGACATCTTGGTTTTGGGCGCGATCGAGGAGTAATTGGGCGAGTTCCCGGCGGTGGCCAAATTCGCTATCCTGGCGCAGGAGGTTTTCCGCCTGCTGGAGCAGGGCGTCGGGGGATTGGTTTTGCAGTTGCTTGATCCGAGCTTGGCCGCGAAGGATGGTGTGGTCGTAGACGTTGGGGGTGCCTTTGTGGTCTTCGGCTAGCTGATTGTAGTAGCGATTGGCTTGGTCATAATTGCCGCGCTGGGTTTCTAAGGCGGCTAGATATAATAGAGCTAAGGGATAGTTGGGAACGAGCGTTAAGGCTTTTGTATAGAGTTCATGGGCGCGATCGATCTGTCCATGATGGTAGAAATGCCGCCCAAGTAAAACCCGAGTCTGAGCCGAAGCCGCTTCTTCGCCCCGTTCTTCGACTTCTAGACCGAATTGAAAGGTTTTGGCCGCAGAGGTTTTACCCTGGGCATCTTCGACAAGGCCTTGGAGGGTGAAATTTCCGAGATTAGGGAGTTTGTCTACAAGGGGTTTGACCAAAACCTCGGCTTCTTTGAGGCGGCCTGTGGCAAGATAGCAGGTGATCAATATCGATTTAGCTTCGTCGCTATTGGGTTTAGTCTGCAAAACCGTTTTGGCGATCGATTCCGCCTGTTTAAAGTCATGTTTTGCCTGGGCGACTTGGGCCAGAATTAGGCTAGCGCTGTCTTTTGCGACGGGGGATTGGGCGATCGATCGGTTGGCGGTTTGTTCCGCGAGTAAATACCAACTGACATCGCCTGTGGCTTTGCCGAGTCTCCAATAGGCGGCGGCGAGGGCGGCAAGTTCTAGGCCGCTGGTGGGGTTTTGCTGGACTTTGGCTTGGTAGAAGGCTAGTTCTTTTTGGAGGCTGGCTTGGCGGGGATTTAGCGATCGAGGTTTAGATAGGGGTGTTTGGGAACCTCGGACAATCAGGAGAATGGCGATTGTGGCGAGTAGTGATAGGGCAATTGGGAAATAGCGATTGCGCGGGAAGGTCCGTAGGTTGTTCATGGTGGTGTGGTTTACATTTAATCGCTGCGCTGGGCGATCCCCCGCATCCCCCTTAAAAAGGGGGACGTTGAGTTTGGGTTAGAGGGATCGGTGACGTTGTTTAGTAACAGTTAATTAGGGACAGCGAGATAGGGGAACTGTCGTGCCAAGGGTTGGTGGCCTTGGGCGGGATTGCTGCCTGTGCCATTGTAGGAGACATTGTCGGAGGGAACCGCACCGTTGCTCAGAACGTTGAGGGTCTGATCTATTGTGTCATCCAACAGCAGTCGGCCTGCAATGGGCGATCCTTTACTGTTCGCTGCACTGACATAGCCACTGGGAATGCTGGTGTCAATTCGCATGACATCCGGCAGGAATGCGCCGAGCAGGAAATTAGCGCGCTGATCGCTATTACCCAGGGCCATTAGGACGGTTTTCGCCTCGGCCCGTACGGGTGCAGCAGCAGGGGTCAAATCTGCAGTGGGTGGAATGCTGTTAAAGGCATTTAAGAAATCATTGGTAATCACCAAACCTTCATTAATACCAGGGCGACCCAATCGCTCAACCTGGGTATATTTACCATTTCTAGGATCGCGCACCGAAATCGTTTCCCAGACATCAAAGACGGTGGTCGTTGTGCCATTTCTCAGGACAGGGCGAGGGACGCGGGCAACGATCGCATTGACGTTATACCCCTTGGCAAAGTCCAGGGCCTGGCTGGCCGGACGGAAACCGACGGAAGGACCGATTTTTGCTAGGCCCGCCCGCACGCGGAAGAACTGTTCCACATCGAAGAAGAAGGGATCTTCGCGCAGACCCGCGAAGGTTTCGACGTAGCGGCCACTGACGGTCATGCGATTGACGATCGGGGCAGCATTCGGATCAGGAGCCAAGGGTGTCGTTTTGCCCCCATTCACGGAAAGGACTTTGCCATTGGCCAGCGTCGTCAGTCGAAACTCCTGCTGATTGTTCGCCTTAGGCTGCGAAAATTCGTAGCGCAGAACAATATCGTCTTTGCCTGTGGGAATGGACTCCTGATTGGCCGCATGGCTAATGTGGAACTCGTAGCGCGCATTGGGATTGAAGAAATACTGCTGACGGGCCACCGATCGTGGATTCGTATTCATCACCAAGATCAAGTCCCCATCCTGGGCGGCAGGGTTTTGGTCTTTTTCTCGGAAGACGTAGAGGTCCGTGAGATTGACGTTGCGAGCCTTGGTTCCCGTTTCGCCGTCATCATGGTCCGAGGCAACAACAAAGCGAGGAGAAATGGCAGCAACGGCGGCAACCGCAACGGCAGCGGTAATGGCAGCCTGGAACAGGCGATTTCGTTTCATAGTCTGTATATCCTGTTGAAGAGTGAATATTCGATAGTTTGGAAACCTGTGGGTTCCATCACGACTTGTGGGGGAATACGGGGTAAGCGATCGATTGGATCTGTAGGGTTTAAAATGATTGATCGACATGAGGCGTCATAGCCGCTCGCTATTGTCGAAATTGGGGTGGTTCTTACCACAACAGCTCTGACAATCAACCGATCTTTGCCATCGCCCGCTTGGAACGTCTAGTATGGAGATCTAATAGCAGCTACTGAGGAACGCTATGACCGATCAAGCTGTGGAGAACGCTGGGAATCCCAAAGCGTCCCCAGAACCCGCCTGTTTCCCTGAACTCGCCCCCATGTACGCCCTGAATTGTCTCAGTCCCCAGGAACGCGCCTGGGTGGAACAGCAAATGCTCGATTGTCCGGACCTGGCGGACGATATGGTCCAGCAGCAGATGATTGTGGCCGCCATGGCCTATGATGCAGAACTTCCCATAGAACTGGAGCCGCGTCTGCCTGCCCTGAAGAATCAACTGTTCGATCGCCTCCAGCTCGATCTGCCTGCTGAACCGTCGCTCGAAACGCCGATGTCGGGGTTTGTGCCGTTTTTTGCGATGCGATCGAGCCAGCTCAATTGGCTGGATGCGCCTGTGCCCAAGGTGAAGATTGCGCTGATCTATGCCGATGAAACCACTAGAGAAAAAGTAGGGCTGCTCCGGGCCGAGGCCGATATGGTCTATCCCCGCCATCGCCACGGCGGCACCGAGGAAATCTATATGCTCAGTGGCGATCTGACCCTTGAAGGGATTGTTTATCACGGTGGGGACTATATTCGATCGGCTTCTGGATCGACCCATGGTGAAGCCTACTCGCGGGAGGGCTGCATGTTTTTCTTCCGCAGCTCTATGGATGACGATTATTCCTAACCCCAGCCCCGAGCTTAAGCTTGGGGCTAAGACCGTGGTTACGCCCCCCGCAATGGAGCCTCGATCGCCTTCGCAATCCGATCCTGGGCCTCTTCTAGGTGCGCCAGGGTGTAGATGTCCTTGCGATCGACCTTCCGCACCGCCTTCGAGATCGCATCCCGCAATTGTCTCAGCTCGTAACGGGCCACGGTCCGGGCATCCTCGGGCGCATTGTCCTGGCGCAGCACCATGCCGATCAAGATGCCCATGTATTCGCGTTGCAAGGCCCGGCGCAGCCCGGAGAGCTGAACCCTGTCGCCGGGATTGAGCACATCGCCCCAGATACTGGATTGGATGCGATCGAATAGCTCCGGAATCGGCAGGGTTTGGGCCGGGTCCTTGAGTTCCCCGTCGCGTAGGCGGGAGAGGCGACTGTAGGAAAGTAGATCGTAGAGGGTGCTGGACTGCAGGGTCAGGATGCTCTCAAAAATCGGGTAGTCCAGCCGGAAGACCGCTGGATTGGCCCCCCAATGCTCCCACCGTGAAGGGGCTAGCTTATTGAGCAGCGACGGCTCGAACTGGAACGCCTTCTCGTCGAAGACATTCTTGGCGATCACATCCAGGGCCAAACGCTGGTCCACGAGGCTCACCGATCAAAGGGCAGACGGCTCTTGGCATCCCCATAGCGATAGCGATTGAAGGACTGGCCCCCCACATAGTTGGTCAAAAACGAAGCGTACTGGAAGTAATAGCCAAACACCGCGTTAAAGGCCACCCGCACATCGTTGAAACTCTCACCCTGCAAGGGATAGCGCTGCTCCAGCCGCTTCCACATGGCGCGGGCATTGTCCATCTGCCACTGGCCGTAGGTCAGCAGATTGCTGCTGAGATCGAACAGATTGGTCTGCGGATCGAGGAAGGAGAATACATCTTCGTCGGTGGCATAGGCCAGATCCGGTTCGGCGGCGCGGGCAGCAATCTTTTCGAGGGTCGATCGCTCCTCAATCGGCGTCCTGGCCCCCGTGGTGCTGTAGCCGTAGGCGATCGCCCATTCGTCGTAGGGGCCGATGCGGCTCGTGTAGTAGTCACCCTGTTTGGTGCCCTGGGGGGCGAGATTCACGGCGGTGTAGTCCATCACCGAGGCGACCAGGCCCTTTTGGCGGGTCAGCTCGGTGTTGTTGAGTTCCTCGGGCTTGAGCATGGCGCTGGCCCGGAAGTTGTGGCGCAGACCTAGGGTATGGCCGACCTCATGGGCGATCAATTCCCGCAGGAACTGGTTGACGTATAGCTTCATCTCGGGGCTGCTGGGCAGATTGTTCTGCATCAGTTGCAGGTGCATGTTCCCGAGGGCAAACTGCTGGGCTGCTTCCATGCCGTAGCAGAGATCTTGGGTGCCGATCGGATGGGGCGTGAACCGGAGGAGTTTGCCAACCTTGGGGGCTTCCTGCTGCTTGCGGGCTAGTTGCTTCCCGGCGGGGCCATAGTTGCAGAGGTTTTGCTTGCCGATCAGGGCGGAGACGAAGGGGACGGTGGATTCTTGGTTTTGTTCGATGATCGTGCGGTATTCCTGCTTGAGCGATCGCACAAAGTTGGCATCTACCACAATGTCGGCATCCAGGATTTGGCCCGTTAGGGGATTGACCCGCGAGGGTCCCATGGCGAAGATGGCGTCCGTGGAGTTGAACCAGCGGATTGTGTTGTAGCGGACGTCGGCGGGGTCCCAGTCGGCCTTGTCGGGCATCTGCTTGGCGACCACGGCGTCTTTGAAGCCGATTTTTTCAAAGGCCTGGTTCCACATCAGAATGCCATCGCGGACTGCATCGCGGTATTCCACGGGGACCGTGTTCTCGATCCAGAAGGTGATCGGTTCGCGGGGTTCGGAAACAGCGGCAGTCGGGTCCTTTTTGTCGAGCTGCCAGCGGTTGATGTAGCGCACAAAGGGCTGGCGCTGGCTGTCGTCGTTGAAGTCCTGGAAGGCGGTGATGAAGTAGCCGAGGCGATCGTCGGCGAGCCGGGGTTTGTATCCCGTATTTTCGGGCAGCTCCGAAATGCTATAGCGGAGTTTGAGATCAAAGGCCCGGCTATCGGGCAGGGCTTGGAAGAAGCTGGGGAACGGGCCACCGCCGCTGCCGCCGTCGAAGCCGAAGATGGATTCGATCTCGACGTTGAGAGGTAGGTTTTTCACCTGGCCGAAGTAGGTGCGGTTGGGGTTGGGGGCGTAGGCGATGCTGCCCAGGGCCGAGCCGAGGCCGGGTAGATCGCCGAGCAGAAGGGGATTGAGTTCGATTAGCAGGGATTTGCGGGCGTTGTGAATGCTGCGGATCGGTAGGACTTCCAGGACCGAGTCACTGAAGGATCGATCGATCGATCGCCGCATGGGCGTACCCTGGGCGGCCCGGAAATAGTTATTCGGCACCACGAACTGCACGGTGTTGTTGACCCGCCGCAGGCGGAAGAGAAAATCCCCGGCGGGCATGCCGCTGTAAAGGCCCTTTTCGCCGATGCCCGATTCGAGGGTCATCACCATGAGGAAGTTGCGATCGAGCTGTTCCGGCAGTACTTCAGCGTAGAGTTTGCCGTTCTTTTCGTTGCGGTAGAGGGTGAGCAGGCCCTGGGTGCGGGTGGTGTCCTTGGTGACCAGCTCGAAGGGGCGGAAGGGATCGCCCTCTTCGCCGGGGCGCTTGGGTCCGGTCCCAGGTCTGCCGTCGGAGCTGCTGCCGGGGCTGTTTTGGGCGGTGGGGGCAGTGGTTTTGGGCGCAGGTGGGCGCTTGCCGGGATGGAAGATTTTTTGAATAATCTGCTGGCCAATTTCACGCGGCGAGGCAGCTTGGGCGCGGATATTGCTCAGCCCCAAGGGCGCTAACACCAAGCTCAAGCCCAATACAAACGCCCAAAACGTTGTTCTCCGTTTCATCTAGCCCACCTAACCCCAAGCTAATAGCCGCGAAAAAGTAATGCAGGAATTCTCTGCATTACTTACCGTAACTCTAAATCAGAGTTGTCGGCTATTTTGCGCGAAATTTTCCAAGCTATTGGGTCACCCCATCGGCCTTGGCGGCAGCCTGCACCGCCGCCGAAACCACCGTGGCCACCTCTGGATCGAACACCGAAGGCACAATATTTGTGGCACTCAGTTCGCTGTCCGGCACCAGGGAAGCAATAGCCAAAGCAGCATCCAAAAACATCCGCTGGGTCAGCCGCTTGGCCCGGCAGTCCAGGGCACCTCGGAAGATGCCAGGGAAGGCGAGCACGTTATTGATTTGGTTGGGGTAGTCGCTGCGGCCCGTGGCCATGACGGCGACCAGGTGGGTGACCAGTTCTGGCTGGATTTCCGGTATCGGGTTAGCCATGGCAAAGACGATCGCCCCCTGGTTCATCGACTCCACCATCTCCACCGAAACCACCCCCGGCGCACTCAGCCCCAGGAAGACATCCGCCCCTTGCATCGCGAGGGTTAGATCGCCCGCAGTGGGAACCGCCAGGGCACGTTTGGCATCATTGAGGTCATCGCGATCGCTCGACACAATCCCCTTAGAGTCACAGAGCCAGACGTCCGTGGCCCCACCCGCCTTCAAGAGATTAGCAACGGCGATCCCTGCGGCTCCAGCGCCGTTGATCACAATGCGGACCGAGGGGAGGGGTTTCTTCACCAGCTTGAGAGCATTGGTCAGGGCAGCGAGGACAACGATCGCCGTACCATGCTGGTCATCATGGAAGATTGGAATATTCAGTTCCGCCTGGAGTCGCGCTTCGATTTCAAAGCAGCGGGGCGCCGCAATATCTTCCAGGTTGACGCCGCCAAACACTGGGGAGATCTGTTTGACAACCTTGATAATCTCTTCGGTGTCCTGGGTCGCCAGGCAGATCGGGAAGGCATCTACGTTCCCAAACTCCTTAAACAGCATGGCTTTGCCCTCCATCACCGGCAAGGCACCCTCAGGCCCGAGGTTCCCTAGGCCCAACACAGCACTGCCATCGGAAACGATCGCCACCATATTCTGCTTAACGGTCAAGTCAAACACCCGCTCCGGATGGTCAGCGATTTCCCGGCAGATCCGTCCGACGCCCGGTGTGTAGGCCATGGCCAGATCCGCCTGGCGCTGGAGCGGGGTCTTCGTCGTGACGCTGATTTTGCCGCCTTCGTGGAGCTTGTAGGTGCGATCGTGGGCGTCCAGCAGTTCAATATCGCTGAGGGCCTTGACGCTTTGGAGAATGATTTGCTGGTGATCGGTACTAGCGGCATCGACGACAATAGTGCGGGTGCAGCGATCGCGGCTCTGGTCAATCAGGTCAATCGGTCCCACATTGCCGCCCGCTTGGCCAATGGCGCTGAGGAGTTGGCTTAGGGCGCCGGGACTATTGGGGAGTTGGACCGTCAGCAGAAGGCTAAAGCTAGAACTGGGATTAAGATTGGCCATAATGGGTGAGGCGGCGTCGGGGTGGTGGTCGTTTTTGAATTGTCGGTTTCCAATATTAGATGGTTATGGCCTAGTTTGTAGGAAATGGGTGGGTGGGTATGCCGAGTTTGCAGACTGAAGTGATTGTGAATGCGCCGATCGAGTCCGTGTGGCGGGTATTGCTCCGCAAGGATGATTGGATGTACTGGAATACGTACCTATACGACTGTAGTTTTCGAGTCCCCTTCCGCGAAGGTGAGTCCGTGGTGTTGTCCCTGCGGCGGATGGACGGGGACGATCCCGTGGAATTTGCAGCCAAGGTCCGCATTTTGCAGCCCCCCTTCTGCCTAAGCTGGGTCGCCGTCGCCGTGGGTTTTCGCTGCCGAGTCACCTTTGACCTCGAAGATATGGGTATGGGCTGCACAAAAGTCCGCTTCCAGGAGTCCTTTTCGGGGATGTTTAGCCGCTTCGTCGTCCGCTGGGTACGCGGCGATGAGTTGGCTGGCATGCGGCGAATGGGCCGAGAACTGAAGGTGTTTGTGGAGCGATCGCGCTGAAAAAAGGGACGATCGCTCAATCGCGATCGCCCCCCTAAAAAATCCAAACCAACCTAGAAATTCATCTCAGCGGCCTGAACCTTCTCAACCTGCTTCTTCTTAAGCACCAGCATAATCTGCGACAGCGTCACAATAAAGAAGAAGGCCAGCAACCCCTTAATCCGATTGGGGTTCTGCAACACAATCTCAATATCCGCCTGACCAAAACCACCCACATTCGGGTTAACCGTCAAAGGCTGACCTGCCGTCACCTCTTCGCCTTCCGCCACAATCACCTTAGGACCGGGGAGAATGGTTTCCGTGGCGATCGTGCCATCTTCCTTGGCGATCGTCACCACAGTGCTGCCATCTTCAGCGGCGGCCACACCGCTCACCACACCCGCAGCGGGGGAAGCGAACAGATTGTTGTTGCTCTTCTCACCAGTCGGGTAGACCTGGCCGCGACCCCGGTTACCGCCCACATGCACCTGGTACTTACCAAACTTAACGCTGGGGTCTTCGCTGGGGTCCGGAGACAGAATGGGGAACTTCAATTCGGTGTAATCATCGCCAGACAGCGGACCCACCACCAAAATGTTGGGCTTCGCATCGCTGTAGGGCTGGATGTACATGGCATTGACCTCATCACGAATCTCTTCGGGAATCCGGTCTTCGGGGGCCATGGTAAAGCCCTCAGGCAGCACCACAACGGCCCCCACATTCAAACCCGTCAAGCTGCCATCGCCCGCATACTGCTGCACAGTCCTGTCGTAGGGCACCTTCACCACGGCTTCAAACACCGTGTCCGGCAGCACCGACTGGGGAATCTCAACTTCCGTCACCTTTTTAGCCAGGTGGCAGTTAGCACAGACAATCCGGCCCGTCGCTTCGCGGGGGTTCTCGTACTGCTGTTGGGCAAAGATCGGGTAGGCCGAAGCCGCCTGGGGAAGGGCGGCAAACATGATGATCAGGCGATCGCCATGGCTGAGGTCTGGGCGGCCCAGCGCTTCAGGCTGTTTCTCAGGGTTGTCTTCATTTCTAGCGATTTTTCTAAGGTTCAGCGGAATGGTTGTTTAAAAAACTTGGGGGATTGTGCCCTTAGGCCCACCATGGGTCTTCGCCAGTGCGGAAGTCTTCTTCGGTCCATTTTGTGAAGGAGACCTTATCGTCTACGACATCGGCATGGGCCAGGGCCAGGGACTTCGGTGCGGGACCCCGGACGACCTTGCCCGTGGCGTCATACTGGGAACCATGGCAGGGGCACATGAATTTGTTTTCCGCTGCGTTCCAGGGCACGACACAGCCCAGGTGGGTGCAAATCGCGTTGATGCCGTAGCTTTCCAGGGCCTGATCATTCGTGACGACCAAGTAGGTGGGGTCGCCCTTGATGCCCTGGGCTAGGGTGCGATCGCCCGCCAAATGGGTTTTCAAGTACTCGCTGACAACGATGTCGTTCCCAAGGGCGTCCTTTGCCGTTACGCCACCGCTGCCGCCACCAGTGGAGGGAGGAATGAAGTAGTTAACGACGGGAAATAGGGCACCCGCGACGACACCACCCACCGAACCGAAGGTGAGGAGGTTCATAAACTGGCGACGACCCATGCTGGGAACGTCAGAAGCGCTAGAAAGCTGAGTCATGACTTAACGTTGAATGGATCAAATTGTTTCAATGGTGCAAATTATCACATTTTTTGGTGTGCAATGCATAGCAAATGCTTGATGGAAGGGGGGTGATAGAGTTTGGATGTTGTTTGTGAAGCAGGTCTGCCATGACCGGATCCGAGTTGCGCCAGCTATTGGTTGAGAAGTGGGGGTTTTCCTATGACGTGCAGTTTCGCAAATACAAGGGTCGGCTGTTTGTGCAGGTGATGTGGAAATATCTGGAGCAGGCCTCCTTTGGAGCCACGGAGGAGGACTATTTGGCCCACCTCAATTGGGTGATCAGCCGCATGGAGGCCTGGGGCGTCGTAGACCAGGTGACTGGCCATATCGCCAAAACCAAGGAGAAACCCCGGATTGGCAAGGCCGTGAGTATTCCGGTGGATCTGGGCGATCGCGCCTCGGAATGGCTATTGGAGGACCTTTAGGGGGTTTCGGCTAGCCCCCTGGCAAAGGCTAGGGCCGTTATGCGATCGCCAATCCTTCCCTCCGCCCTTGCCAACTGAAGCGCGCTCAAGATTTGGCCGATTTTGGGACTGGGGGTGAGAGCGAGATCGCGCATCAAATCCTGGCCCGTTAAGATCGCGCTTGGGTAGGCCACGGGATCGATCGGGTTGAGGTATCGATCGATGGTTGGGCGCAGGTGCGCGATCGATCGGCCCTGGGCAAGGGTCAGCAGCAGGATGCTGGGGAAGGTCTGGCCGATGGACTGGAAGAATTGGAACTGCTCAACGATCGGGGTCGTGGCATTGAATCCGGTCAGGGTGCGGTAGTGATCGAGGGCCGTCAGGGCAGCTTGGATTTCGTTGCGGCTGTATTTGAGTTGGCGGAGCTGGGCCTCGGCGGCGTGATTGTCCTGGGGCAGCAGACAACCAGTTTGGCCAGGCTCAGCCAGGTGCGGGTGCTGCCGGAGGCCGGGGCCTCGCCCTTGGTTTTGCCCTTGCCGCTGCGTAGGCTGCTGCCGATGATCCGGGCCAGGTCCGGCTGGGTGCGCTTGATCTGCTTGAACCAGTCGTCCATGGCGCCCACGGCCACCAGTCCCTGGCGCTGACTGTCGGGGAACCAATGGCTCAGCAGTCCATCTTCGCGGGCCAAGTCCAACCAGAGGGTGCCCTTTTCGGAGCTGAGCAGGTAGTTGAGTTCCGACTGCACGCGCTCGGCGGCGATCGTTTTGAGCTGGGGCGCTAGGCGTTGGATTACCTTGCGGGTCCGGGGTTCGATCTGGAATCCCAACTGCGCGGCCTGACGGTAGGCCCGCAGCAGGCGCAGGGGGTCCTCGGCCAGGTTCTCTGAACTGACCATGCGCAGTATGCCCTCATCCAGGTCGGCCTTGCCGCCCAGGGGATCGATCAGCTCTGAAGTATGGGGATTGTAGGCGATCGCATTCACCCGAAAGTCCCGCCGCTCCAAGTCCTCTACAAGCGAATCCCCGCACTGCTGGGCAAAGTCGGCTGTCCCTTGGGCAAAGACCACCCGCGCGATTTGTCGCTCCGCATCCAGCAGGACAAACCCCGCTTTGTAGTGGCGGGCGATGGCCTGGGCGGTTTCGACGGCACCCTCC
>JAAUSA010000158.1 GCA_012031975.1 Alkalinema sp. RU_4_3
GAGTTTGATCGGGCGATTATGGCGGGTGGGGAGGAGGGTGAGGGGTTGGTGAGTCGATCGGATTTGGCTTTTTTGGTGGCGGTGACGCGGGATTCGGCGGCGCGGCTGGGGGAGCATCAGAATTTGCTTCGGATGTGTGAGCGGGTTAGTGGTGTGTTGAAGGATGCGCGATCGGTGGATCAGGGGTGGTTGGCGAGGGAGGTGGGGGGGGCGATCGGTGGTGGAGGTTTCGGATGCCGCTTCTAGTGATGTAGTAGATGATTTACAGGAGTTTGAGTTTGAGTATGGTGTGTTTGAGGAGGAGCAGGTAGAGGGGCTGCAAACCTTTGAGTTTGAGATTTTGACGCTTGAGAAAAAGACACTTACTCCGGTTAAACGGCGGGGGCAGGTTCAGGGGTATGTTGAGAGATTGGGAGATGATGTGGCGATCGAGATGATGCAAATCCTAGGGGGGACTTTCATGATGGGTGCTCCGAAAGGTGAGACTAATTCAGGGGTCAGTGAAAGACCCACTCACTCGGTAACTGTGCCTTCTTTTTCTATGGGGCGTTATCCTGTTACTCAGGCGCAGTGGCGGTTTGTTGCTGGGTTGCCGCAGGTCGATCGCAAACTCGATTTGGATCCTTCTCGCTTTAAGGGGGACGATCGACCTGTTGAACAGGTTTCTTGGCTGGAGGCGATCGAGTTTTGTACAAGGCTGTCGAAATATACTGGGCAGGACTATCGGTTACCGACGGAGGCGGAGTGGGAATATGCCTGTCGGGCTGGTACTAAAACTCCGTTTCATTTTGGTGAGACGATTCTTCCGGATATCGCAAACTATGATGGAAACTATACCTATGGCTCGGGGGTGAAAGGATTGTATCGAGAGGGAACAACGCCTGTTGGATCTTTTCAGATAGCGAATTCTTTTGGCCTCTATGATATGCATGGAAATGTATGGGAGTGGTGTATGGATGATTGGCATGATGATTACAAAAAAGCTCCTGGGGATGGATCTGCTTGGATTGACAATAAATCACCTGAAAAAGCCCTGAAAGTGCTGCGTGGCGGCTCCTGGAACACCGTCCCTAGGGATTGTCGCTCTGCCTCTCGCATCGGGCTTTCCTCCGACTTCCGCATCTACAGATTCGGTTTTCGGCTCTGTTCCCCCGCGAGGATTCTTCCGTAACCCTTTACCCTCTTACTCTTTAGCCCTTTGCTCTTTTTCTATTCTACTCTCTTTTCGCGCGAAGCGCGATCATTTTTTTTCATTTCTACCTACTTTTTACCATGTCAACCAAATCTCAAGAGCTCCCGATCATTCAGAAGACCTATGACCTGATTAAATGGTATGTACCTCATCTAAATAAGCTGCCACGCAACCATAAATTTGTTTTGGGCGATCGAATAGCCGCTGGCCTCTATGATGTGATGGAAAGCCTGATTCAAGCCCGGTATAGCCGAGATAAATTAATTCATTTGAATGAAATTAATACAAAACTCGAAATTCTCCGCTATCAAACTCGATTATTGCATGATTTTAACTTGCTTGATATCAGAAGATTTGAATTCGTTAGCACTGGGTTCAATGAGATTGGGAAAGAGCTTGGTGGTTGGATTAGGCAACAAAAGCCTTCTGGGTCTGGGGTGTAAATTAAGGCCCCCTAGCCCCCAAGTTTGGGGGGACTGGAGTCGTTGGGTGGGTGGGTTTTACTGTTTTAATAGCACTATGAAACGATATGGTAATCTCTGGTCTGATATTATCTCCTTTGAAAATCTACTGTCATCGGCTCAAAAGGCACAGCGAGGTAAGCGATTCCGCGATAGTGTGTTGGAATTTAATGACCAACGCGAAGCCAATATCCTCCAGCTTCAACAGGAACTGATTACCCATACCTATCAGCCAGGAAAATATCGCACCTTCGAAATACTTGATCCCAAGCCCCGGATGATTTCTGCTGCGCCCTACCGCGATCGCGTCGTCCACCATGCCCCTATGCAAGGCGATTATCCCACCGATTGAACGCACCTTTATCCACGACAGCTACGCCAACCGTACAGGCTTTGGAACCCATCGTGCCCTGAGAAAGTTCACTCACCTCTGTCGAACTCACCGCTACGTCTTACAATGCGACATCCGCAAATATTTCCCAAATATCGATCGAACCATTCTCAAGCACCAGCTTCACCGCAAAATTAAATGCCCCGATACCCTTTGGCTGACCGATCTAATCATTGACAATAGTAATCCCCAGAATGCACCGATCGTTTATTTCCCCGGCGATGATCTCTTCACCCCCCATGCAAGGCCCAAAGGACTACCGATCGGCAACCTCACCAGTCAGTTCTTTGCTAATGTCTATCTAAATGGCTTCGACCACTACGTCAAAGAGACCCTGAAGGCAGAAAGTTATCTTCGATATGTGGATGACTTTGCCTTGTTCAGTGACGATCGCGGATTTCTCACCGAAGCTAGAGTCGCCATAGAAGCCTATCTGGCCCAGCTTCGCCTTGAGATTCACCCCATCAAGAGCCAACTGTTTGAAACCCGCCATGGCGCAAACTTTGTCGGCTTTCGAGTCCTGAGCGATCGCATCCGCATCCGCAGTGATAATCTCCGTCGTGGGCGATCGCGGCTCAAGCAGATGCAAGCCCGTCATAGTCAGGGCCGCATCACAGAAGAGGAAATGGCACGATCGATTTCTAGCTGGACTGCCCATTTAAATCATGCTGACTCCTGGCGTCTAAAAGAGCAAATCTTCGCTACAATATCAATGGGATAGGCAGAAAAGCGGCTGCGTGGCGGCTCCTGGAACAACAACCCTAGGAATTGTCGCTCTGCCTCTCGCAACAGGAATTCCTCCGACAACCGCAACAACAAAATCGGTTTTCGGCTCTGTTCCCCCGCGAGCACTCTTCTATTTGTCAGAGCTGGTCGATTTATGATCGATCGGGTGTACTTGAAGAGTCCAGACCTATTCCTGTGATAGAACTTGTTTTCTATCCGAAAATCAAACCTGCTTGGGTAGCTTGGTAAGCCTCGCTGAACAGTTGCCCAAGCAACAAAACCAATCCTGCCGTCTATGCCCCTACGCCGCCATTCTAAAACTGCCAAGTACTTCACCCAGACGATCGCACCTAGCGTCAGTATTGATATGGTGTACATCTCTGGCAGTACCTTTTTGATGGGTTCACCAGATGACGAAGAAGATCGGCAACCTAGTGAAGGGCCTCAGCATCCTGTGACGGTGCCTGACTTCTTTATGGGTAAATATCCTGTCACCCAAGCTCAATGGCAGGCTGTCGTCGATCGCACCCAGTCCATCAAGCGAGATCTAAAATCATCCCCATCCCACTTCAAAGGTAATGATAACTTACCTGTCGAAAGTGTGTCTTGGCTAGATGCGGAAGAGTTTTGTTTGAGATTGTCGAAATTAGGCGATCGCGAATACCGATTACCCAGTGAAGCCCAATGGGAATACGCCTGTCGAGCTGGTACATCCACACCCTTTCACTTTGGGAACACAATCAGCGCTGACATCGCCAACTATCGTGCTCAAGATTGTAAAATTGGAGATTCTAGCTATTCTGGGAAATATGGTCAGGGTTCGCTGGGTGAGTTTCGAGAGAAAACTACTCCGGTAGGCTCGTTTAAATTGGCCAATCAATTTGGCCTCTACGATATGCATGGAAATATTTGGGAATGGTGTTTGGACGATTGGCATAACGATTACAAAACGGCACCTATTGATGGTTCAGCTTGGACAAATGTTGACGAGACTAAAAACTCCCTGAAAGTGCTGCGTGGCGGCTCCTGGAGCAACATCCCTTGGGATTGTCGCTCTGCCTCTCGCGACAGGAATTCCTCCGACGACCGCATCAACGAGGTCGGTTTTCGGCTCTGTTCCCCCGCGAGGATTCTTCCGTAACCCTTTACCCTCTTACTCTTTAGCCCTCTACTCTTTCTTTCATTATACTCTCTTTTCGCGCTCCGCGCGATCGATTTTTTTTTGCAAATTACCCATCAATTTCAGGGGTTGTGCGATCGCAATCATCATCCCATTACAGAGCGCGATCGCCCAATGGGTTTGCGGGGGTTGTGCGATCGCCTTTGTATATTTGTTCGTAATTACACATCGATGGTACGGCTGACGATCGATCGCCTCAATTGCTAGAATCAAAAAGTGCAGTGGTCTCTACCTGATATACACTCGATGTTCAAGTTTTTCCTTGTCAATTGGCTGGCTTCGTTGCCAACCCGCCCGCGAATGGAATTGCGGGCTAATGGTAGAAAGTCCCTTCAGGACTATGAATTCCCAGTCCTGAAGGGACTTAAGCTACTAGCCCGCAATTCCATTCGCGGGCGGGGCAATAGCGCAGTGATTGATTAGATCTGAGCCTTGATTTCCGAGGCTAGCCCAGAAATATTGGGTTGCAGACTTCCAATCTAAAAACTTGAACATCGAGTTTTACTTAATATTGGACTGATTGTATTCCATCCGAGATCAGTCGTCCTCTCCCCTGGGATAGAGAAAAGCCATACCTTAGGCGCTAAACCAGCGTAATCAAGTTGTGGATGGTTTCGGTGGCGATCGCGATCGTATTGTTATCGGTAAGAAATTCAGCGTAATTGGCGATCGTGCTGAGCCCACTCATATTGCATACTGCTTCTGTAGCAGCGAAGGCAGCGACTTTGATAAAGAGTTTGCGCCAGTAGATTTTTGGGGTGGGGGTTTGCTCAGCCATGACATCTATCGGGTGTTTTGGTAATGTTACGTACTGTAACAAAGCCCCTTGCCAGTCTCAAGTCGGAGATCCGAAGACGATCCGCAGATAACCGAACCTTGCTTTCCACCTTCACCAGTAAGCGATAATGGGGCCAACTCAAGTCAGTACGCACTGCGTTCCGATTTGGGAAAGCCTACAATTCTATCCATCCACAGGCCGATCGGGCGTATCCAGTACATATTGATATAAAGCCAAATCCAACCACTGGCCAAACTTAAAGCCCACTTGTTTCAAAGTTCCCCCATAGACAAACCCCAGGGATTCATGGAGTGCCAGACTGCCCCTACTGTTAATATCAATTGCCGCGATCATCACATGATACTGCTGCTGCCGTGCCGCCGTAATCAACTGCTGCATTAGCGATCGGCCCAATCCTTGACAGCGATAATCTCTATGGACATAAATCGAATGCTCAACGGAATATTTATAGGCGGGCTTTGCCCGAAAGGCTCCATAGGTGGCAAACCCTAGGAGTTTGCCCTGGGGATCGATGGCCCCAAGGACCGGAAAACTCCCTAGCAACTTGTCCCCAAACCAATCACGCATATTCTCCATTGTACGGGGCTGATACTCATAGAGCGCCGTCGAATTCAGAATCGCCTCATTAAAAATATCCAGAATCTCCCCAGCATGGGATTCATAGGTACAGGTGACAAACTGGATCGATCGGTTTTCCATAGGATCAATATATCCAAGTTATCCAACTTAAAACAATGGGCGGCAGCGGCCATACACCCATGCCAACTACCGCCCATCAAACCACCCGGCACTATTCTATTCAGACTTTTGGAAGCCCAGGCCATTCTCCTCACCGTAGCGCTCCATAAAGCGGATAAACCGATCCCATTCCGCTGGCGAACCCATCTCATAGTAGGCTTCCAAGGCCGCAGGCTTGCCATTGATAAACTTCGCATTCACCTTGCGAGTAATCATCTCCCCCTCTTCATCCGACATATACATCCCCGTCACATCCTCCGTCGCCTCCTGGGATAGCGCCCGAGGATTCTCAAAGATAAAAGTGGCGACGCCAGTACTGCCATCACGGGCGCGCGTCAGGCGCACATCAGGAATAGCAGTCTCTGTCAGTCCTCGAACAAATTGGATCTCAGCCATGGGGATTTAAGGGCGATCGCCGTAAATATTTCCACCATTCTCCCATCACAAAGCCCCCTTGGATAGACCCTGATCCCAATCGCCATCCGCCCAACTCTCGGCTAGATTAGAAGGGACACTGCGCCCATGACCTAGGGGCGAGAAGTTCTGAGGCCCTATGACCGCCCAATTCGATCGCCCCCTCGCCCCCCTAGAACAATACGCCCGCCTGCATCCGGTGGGCTACCAATGGCGCGTCGCCTGGCTGACCATCCTGGGCTATGCCTACCCGCTCGCCCTCTTTGGCACCCTGGCGGTGCTCCTGTGGCCCTTCAGTCAGTACTACACCATCGCCATACTCGGGGGCCTGGCCAAACTCTTCTGGCTCAAGGCCACACCGCCGGAAGGGATTGCGATCGATCGCACCCAATACCCCCTCCTCTTCCAAGAACTCGACGCCCTCCAAACCCAGCTCCGCACGCCCCCCATCCACAATGTCCTGCTCACCGACGACCTCAACGCCGCCATCCTCCAACAGCCTCGCCTCGGCCTCCTCGGCTGGTATCGCAACCACCTGATACTCGGCGTGCCCCTGATGCAGGTCTCCTCCCCGGAACAATTTCGATCGACCCTGGCCCACGAACTCGGCCACCTCTCCGGCCAGCATTCCCGCATCACCAACTGGGTCTACCGCGTCCGCTACGCCTGGGAAACCCTCAGCCGCCAAAACGAACACCAGCCCTCCCTCCTCCTCCTGCCCTTCTTCCGCTGGTACGAACCCTTCTTCCGCACCTACAGCTTCATCCTGTCCCGTAGCCATGAATACCAGGCCGATCGCTGCGCCGCCGACTGTGCTGGCGTAGAAAACGCCGCCGATGACCTGATGCAGCTTTCTGTGCGAGGCCGCCACTGGTACAAGGAATACTGGACCCAATTCCTCCGCACCCATGGCCTGGCCGAAACCCCACCCGACAGCGCGATCTCCGGTCTGCTCCAAGCCCTCAGCCAGCCCCTGCCGCCCCAGCTTGCCGAAGCCTGCCGTGCGGTGGCCCTAGCCCGACCCATGGATGACGACGACACCCATCCCTCACTTAGAGAACGCCTCACCCACTACAACCTGGTCGATCGCCCCGTCCCCCAGCCCCCCCCAGTCACCGCCGCCCAGCATTTACTGTCAAACAACCTGACTCACGTCATCACCGAACTCGATCGCCGCTGGCAGTTACAGCAAACCCCTAGCTGGCAGCAGCGTCGCCACTTTGTCCAGGAGGAAGCCCGCCTCCTGGACAAACTCAATGGTGCCGCCACCCTCACCCCTGAGCAGCAATGGAAGCGCGCCATGCTCACGGCTCCCCAGAATCCTGAGGGCGCGATCGCCCTCTTAAAAACCGCCCTCACTGACCACCCCGACCATCCCAATCTCAACTATGACCTGGGTTGTCTCCTGTTAGAGCAAAATCAAATCGAAGCCTTTCGCTATCTGCAAGTGGCCTTCCGGGCTAATCCCGTCGCCCTGGCCTGGAGTTTTGAGGCGATCTGTGGGTACTTGTATGCCAATGGTCGGGAGCAGGATGCCGCCAGCTACCTAGCGCAGTTTGAACAGGTGCAGGACTTGAGGCGGCGATCGGAGCACGAATGCGAACAGCTCAAGCCCAAGGACCGTTGGCAACACCATGGTTTAGACCCCGACGAAGTCGCTCAGATCACGGCTACGCTGCAACAATACCCGGAACTGCGCGAAGCCCATCTGGTCCGCAAAGCGATCACCAGCCTCCCCAACTTTCCATTCTATGTCCTCGCTCTGCGATCGGGCCTCAATCGCCAAAATCCTCTCCAAACCCTCCAGGGCGAAGGCCTAGTGGCGGCGGTGCGATCGCGCCTCTGTCTATCGGGTTCCGTGAAGATTCTACCGATCGCCGAGGGCAGCAGTCCTCTGTACCGGGCGATCCGCCGCGTCGTAGGGGCCAAACTCAACCTTCTTCAATAGCCGCAAAAAAAGGGGGGCAGTCCACACTGCCTCCCCCAGGATCCAACTTGGGGGAGCGCAAGAAGAGAACGCTCACACCCGAAAACAATAGCCTATGGCCGCTCTAGTTCGCGCCGAAGCATGGGCGAATCCGATCGGACGGGGATGGGCTGAAACTGGTAGGCGGTCGTTGCGTACTTTGTGAGGTATGCCTTGCTGCGCAGGCTTTTCACAGAACGGAGTTTGCCGAAACTCAAAAAGATGGAGCTATGCATGGTTCGAAATCCCTGATGATGCTAAGTAAATGCCGCGCTGTTGTGACAGCACTTACTTAAGATGCCCATGTTTCTACGGAGCTAACACCCCTGAGACAAAAAATTGAGAGGGCAGTTCTACCTGGGTGCGAAGATCGTAGCGACCCAATCGATCATGCCATTCACCAGGTTGCCCGGTCCAATCCCAAAAAAGTTGAGGCCAAACAGAATCACTGCGATCAAGAAGGCTGTCTTCAGTGTTGCCTGCACCACCTTAATCAACCAAGTGAACACCAGGATTGAAACCACCACACCTGCCACAATTGCGATCCAACTCATAACTGCTCATCTCCAGGGTAGACTCTAAGGATTCTACAGGTGCATAATCGTCCCCGTACAGAAATCTATAAAAAACGATACCCGCCCTAAATCCCAACTATGTCTGTGGCAAAACGTCTTAAGCGATCGCTCCTTTTCTGCCTCAAAGCGTTAGTGATTCTGGTGCTAATGGTGGGCCTGTGGTACGGCTTCCGGCTCTTGCAGCGGCCTGCCCGCACAAATCGTCAAGAGCAGTTGTTTCCAGGCATTACCTACCAGCGCATGGCCCGGAATCAACCCCGCCCGGTAATGATTCATCTGGTGGATATTGACCTGCAACAGCCAGGATTAGCAGCCTTTGTCACGCCGGGGCAGGCGACGGCAGATAGGACGGAGATTCCGGCAAGGCTAACTTCGGCGTTTTTGCAAGAGTTTTCGATGAATCTGGCGGTGAATGGTAGCTTTTTCTATGAGTTTCGGGAGAATACGCCCTGGGACTATTTTCCGCATGTGGGCGATCGCGTCAATACCGTGGGCTATTCGATGTCCGACGGCAAAGCCTATTCTGAGCCAGAGAAAGATTGGCGGGTGCTTTGCTTTATGCCCAAGAATGAAGTGCAGATTTTGGCCCAATCTAACTGCGGTGGTCGAGCCCAGCAGGCCCTCGCCGGGAATCTGATGCTGCTAGAATCAGGCCAACGCAGCCCTGATCTCAACACCGTCAAGGAGGACAAACCCTATCCTCGTCTAGCCGTGGGCCTTGACCCTGGTGGCAAACATCTCAAACTCTTGTTAGTTGATGGCAAACAGAAGGGTTATAGCGAAGGGCTTTGGATGGAGGAGTTTGTTACCTTTTTGCAGGGGTTGGGGCTCGATCGGGCCGTCAATCTCGATGGCGGTGGTTCGGTGACGTTAGCGGTGGCGGGCAAGGGGGGACCGAGGATTCTCAATGCCCCCATTCATACCCATGTGCCAATGCGAGAGCGGCCCGTGGCGAATCATTTGGGGTTTAGGGTTTCTCCCCAGACGGCAGTGAGGCGCTGATCGCGGCCACAGGAATAGCGGTAGAACTTGTACTTGACCGAATTGGTTTTGTAGTAGTTCTGGTGGTAGTCCTCGGCGGGGTAGAAGGTGCTGGCCTGTGTAATTTCCGTGGCGATCGGCTGGGTGAATTTCTGGGTGGTTTGGATGGCTGTTTTACTGGTTTCGGCGAGTTGTTTTTGTTGGTCGTCTTTGTAGAAGATCGCCGATCGATATTGCGATCCTTTGTCGCAGAATTGGCCCTTGGCATCGAGTGGATCAATGTTTTTCCAAAAGACATTGAGGAGTTTGTCATAGGTGACCTGTTTGGGGTCGTAGGTGACGAGTACCGCTTCGGCATGGCCTGTGTTGCCAGATGACACCTCCCGGTAGGTGGGGTTGGGTTTAGTGCCGCCGGTGTAGCCGGAGGTGGTGTCGATGACGCCTGGCAGTTCGTCGAAGGGTTTTCCATGCACCAGAAGCAGCCCCCGGCGAAGATGGCGGTGCGGGTATCGGCGATCGGGGGCGTTGGGGCCGGGCTTGGATCAGCGAGGCCCTGGGCATTGCTACAGCCGAACAGAAGAAAACTACAGGCGAGGGTTAGGAGGAGTTGTTTGAGACGGGGCACGGTGGGTTCCTGGAAGGATTGGATCACTATCCATCATAAACCAATACAAAAAGCTTGGCTGGAGACTGCCTCTAGTGAACAGCCCCTCCGCCAAGCTGGATAAACGGTGATATATAGCAACTCCGGATGGGGCTGTATAGAACAAAAGACCCCATCCTTAGGGGTATTTGTAATCTTTCGACTTTCTTTAGAATGCCCCAAACCCTGACTCAAATTGCCATAAAGCGGAGTTTTCTTGATGGGAGGAATATCTAAGTATTGCGTTGGATGAAGTTTTGCTCAGTTGGGCAAGGGGGGAGCGATCGCACTAAGATAGATAGAGACTGGTTCTCTTCTTGGCCTTGCACCCAATGACTCCAACCTCGATCGCTTCTCCCCCCCGCCTCAATGCCCCGACCATCCATCGCCACAGCAGCGGCCTGACCATCATCGCCGAGCAAATCCCGGTCGATGCGATCAATCTCAATCTCTGGCTGAATGTCGGCTCCGCTGTGGAAGATGACGAGATCAACGGCATAGCCCATTTTCTAGAACATATGATCTTCAAGGGCACCGATCGCCTCAAAAGCGGTGAGTTTGAAGCCCAGATTGAGCAGCGGGGGGCGGTGACGAATGCGGCCACGAGTCAGGACTATACCCATTACTACATTACGACGGCGCCCCAGGACTTTGCGGAGCTGGCACCGCTCCAGATGGATGTGCTGTTCAATCCGAGGATTCCGGAGGATGCCTTCGATCGCGAGCGCCATGTGGTCCTTGAAGAAATCCGCCGTTCCGATGACAATGCCCGCCGCCGCACCTACCAACATATGGTGGATCTCGGCTATGACCATCTGCCCTACCGTCGTCCAGTCCTGGGGCCGACTAGCGTGATCGAGCATCTGGCACCCCAGCAAATGCGGGACTTCCACAGTGCCTGGTACCATCCCCAGGACGTGATCGCCGTGGCGGTGGGGAATTTGCCCGTGGAGAAGCTGATCGCCATCGTGGAGCGGGGCTATGAGAAAACGGCTGGCGATCGTGGCGATCGTGGCCGGGGCGTATCTCCGACGTTCCGTTCTGAAACTGCCTATACTGAAGTCGTTCGCCGGAACCATCTGGACAAGACCCTCCAGCAGTCGCGCATGATGCTCCTATGGCGGGTGCCGGGGCTGATGGAACTCGAAGAGACCTATGCCTTGGATGTGCTGGCAAATCTCCTGGGCCATGGCCGCACGGCTCGCTTGGTGAAGGACCTGCGCGAAGAGCGGGGTTTGGTAAATAGTGTCGGGGCTAGTAATGTCAGCCACCAGCATCAGGGGTTGTTTTGCCTATCGGCCCATCTGCAAAGTGAGAACATCGCTCAGGTTGAAACCGAGTTGCTGGTCCATATCGATCGCCTCCAAACTGAATTGGTCAGCGCGGCGGATCTCGACAAGGTTTGTACCCAGGTGGCGAACCAGTTTGTCTTCGGGAATGAGACGCCCAGCGATCGCGCTAATCTCTACGGCTATTACCAAGCTGTGATGGGGGATTTGACACCAGCGTTTGAGTATAGCGATCGGATCAGGGCTTTGACGCCGGAGGCGATTCGATCGGCGGCACAGAAGTATCTGAATACGAAGGCCTATGGGTTTGTGGCGATTCGACCGGAGTAGGAATCATGGCAAAGGAAATCGAGCGGAAGTTTTTGGTCAAAGGTGATGCTTGGCGGGGGCTGGGTGAAACCAAGCATTACCATCAGGGCTATATTGAGACCGGGGAGACGGTTTCTGTGGCCTACGAAGGTGGGGTGCTGCTGATTCGCCAGGGTGCTGTGGTGGAGGCGATTGAAGCCGGGGCTGATCTGTCGGCGTTTTTGAATGAAGATGGATTGATCAACAGTGATGATGGCAATACGATTCGAGTTAGAATTGCTGGGACGACAGGTTATTTTACGCTGAAGACACAGACGATCGGCATTAGTCGGGATGAGTTTGAAATCCGGATTGATTTAGATCAGGCAAAACGGTTATTGGATCAAGTCTGTAGTCAGCCGCAGGTGGAGAAAATGCGATCGAGGATTGCTATAGATGGGTTGGTCTGGGAGGTGGATGAGTTTTTAGGGTCGAGTGCGGGGTTGATTATTGCTGAGGTGGAGTTGCGATCGGCGGATCAATCGGTGGTGTTGCCGGATTGGGTGGGGGAGGAGGT
>JAAUSA010000159.1 GCA_012031975.1 Alkalinema sp. RU_4_3
TTGTCCGTAATCGCAAACCCCTTCTTTCGGATTAGAACTGGTTGAGGAAGCGTAGATCGCTGTTGTAGAGACGGCGGATGTCGTCGATTTGGTGGAGGACCATGGCGACCCGCTCGATGCCGAGTCCGGCGGCAAATCCCGTGTAGACCTCGGGATCGTAGCCCACGGATTTGAGCACGTTGGGATCGACCATGCCGCAGCCCATGATTTCCAGCCAGCGGCCCTTCCACATCACGTCCACTTCGGCAGACGGCTCGGTGAAGGGGAAGAAGCTGGCCCGGAAGCGCACTTCCAGTTCTTCGCCAAACAGGTCCTGGAGGAAGACTTTCAAGGTGCCTTTCAGGTCCGTGAAGGTCAGGCCCTCATCCACGGCCAGCAGTTCGATTTGGTGGAACACCGCACTATGGGTGGCATCCACGGTGTCCCGGCGATAGACCCGGCCCGGTGCGGCGACGCGGATCGGGGGATCATTGTTCTCCATGTAGCGGATTTGGACCGTGGAGGTATGGGTGCGTAGGAGGTTGCCGTCGGGCAGGTAGAGGGTGTCCTGCATGTCACGGGCCGGGTGATCGGGCAGAAAGTTCAGGGCCTCAAAGTTGTAATAGTCCGTCTCCATCTCCGGCCCCTCGGCCACGGTATAGCCCAGGCCCACCAGAATGTCGAGGATGCGATCGGTGGTGCTGGTCAAGGGATGCAGACGGCCCTGGGGACGGTAGGTGCCGGGCATAGTCACATCGAGGGTTTCTGCCTCTAGCTTGGCGGCGATCGCAGCGGCTTGGAGGGCATTTTTTTTGCCGTCGAGATCCCCCTGGATCGCATCCTTGACTTCGTTGGCCTTGGCGCCGATTTTGGGGCGATCGGCGGGATCAAGTTTGCCCATGCCGCCGAGCACCTGGGGAATGGGGCCTTTTTTGCCCATGTACTGAATCCGCAATTGCTCTAGGGTTTCTAAGCTATCGGCGGCCACAATGGCGGCCTTGGCCTGGAGGCAAATGGTGTCTAGTTGGGCTTCTAACTCGTTGACCGTCATGGGTGGGGGATTTGTTGGGATTCGTTTAAACCTTCACCAGTGTAGGAGATTTTGGGGTTTGGACTAGGGATTTTCGGGTGGGGATGGCTAAACTGAGTAGGGTTTTGTTTTGGGGGTTTTGGTATGCGGCTATTGATTAGTAACGATGATGGTGTGACGGCGGCGGGGGTGCGAGCCTTGGCCAATACCCTGGCAGCCGCAGGCCATGATGTCACGGTGGTCTGTCCCGACCAGGAGCGATCGGCCACGGGTCACAGCATTACCCTGCACCACCCGATCCGTGCCCAGCGCGTAGAAGGGGTGTTTGACGATCGCATCACCGCCTGGAGCTGCTCGGGTACCCCTTCGGACTGTGTGAAACTGGCGATCTGGTCCCTGATGGAGACTCGCCCCGAATACGTGATCTCCGGCATCAACCAGGGCTCCAACCTGGGCACCGATGTGGTCTACTCCGGCACCGTCTCCGCCGCCATGGAGGGACTAATCGAAGGCATTCCCAGCATCGCCATGAGCCTGACGAGCTTTACGGACCAAAATTTCCAGCCCGCTGCTAATTTCGCCTGCCAGCTCCTGGCACGATTGATCCAAACGCCCCTGCCCGCCTTCACCCTCTTGAATGTGAATGTTCCGGCGATCGATCCGAGCCACATCCAGGGCGTCAAACTTACTCGCCAGGGGGTCCGCCGCTACATCGAAGTCTTTGAAAAACGCCAGGATCCGCGCGGAAAAACCTACTACTGGCTAGCTGGAGAAGCGGTCCAGGATGTCGAGGATCCGGAGAATGATCACCACATCATGGCCGATGTCGAAGCCATCCGCGAAAATTTCATCACCTTGACCCCCCTGCAATTCAACCTGACCCACCAGCGCAGTCTGATCGCCACGGGTCAATGGCTCAATGACCAGCCCGATCTGGGGCTCAACCTGGAAAGATCTGTCTAAAGATAGAGAAAAATCCATCCTCTATACGGATGACAACCCATGGTTCCTATATGTCAAAATATTAAGCGTGTGGATAACAACATCGCTACAGACAGTTTTGACCCCCAATGCCGTTGCTCTCGGGAACTTCGACGGCATCCATTTGGGGCACCGCCAAGTTATTGAGCCCGTGCTGACCGCCCGAGAGGCCGCTGTACTGAGGCTCTACGCCACGGTCGTCAGTTTTTCGCCCCATCCGAGGGCCTTCTTCAGTGGACAGAGTTTGCCGCTTTTGTCGCCCTTTGAGGAGCGGGCGGCGCTGCTGGAGCAGACGGGTGTCGATCAGCTGGTGATCCTGCCCTTCGATCGCGCCCTCGCCGGACTCACGCCCCAGGAATTTGTCGAAGCAATCATCCTCACACAGCTCCAGGCCAAACATGTCAGCGTCGGCGAAGACTTCCGATTTGGGGCCAAGCGCGCCGGGGATGCCAGTTTGCTCAAACAACTGCTGACAGCCCACGGGATCGAAACAACAATCGTCGCCCTGCAAACCCTCGATGGCGATCGCGTCAGCAGCTCCTCCGTCCGCCAGGCCCTCAGCCGAGGTGACTTGACAAATGCCACAAAACTCCTCGGTCGGCCCTACCGTCTGAGTGGCAGGGTAATCGAGGGCCAACAACTGGGCCGAACCATCGGCTTTCCCACCGCCAACCTCCAGGTACCGCTAGAGAAGCTGATTCCAGCCCAGGGGGTCTACGGCGTCCGCATCTTCAGCAAGCAACTCAACCAGGGCGAAGCCATCCTGGGCGTGATGAACATCGGCAACCGTCCGACGGTGAATGGCTTGAACCAGACCATCGAGGTCCATGTCCTAGACTGGGAAGGCGATCTCTACGACCAGGAACTAACGGTGGAACTCCTGGAGTTTATCCGTCCGGAGCAGAAGTTCAGTTCCCTCGATGCCCTCAAGGATCAGATTCAGGCCGATTGTCTGACGGCACGCAGTCGTTTAGCAGCGGCGATTTAGCCCCCATTCAGTACAATGGTCAGGCCTGCGGGCAACCTATCATTAACTGTTAAGGGGATTTCTTCTAATGCGCGATCGACTAGATCAACTAACGGCGAACTTGCATGGGGCGATCGTCGGTAAAGACGAAGCGATCCGACTGGTGATGGTGGCCCTGCTTTCGGGAGGCCATGTCCTGCTCGAAGATGTACCAGGTGTGGGCAAAACCCTGCTAGCCCGGTCCCTGGCGGAATCGATCGAGGGAAAGTTTGCCCGGTTGCAATGTACCCCCGACCTGATGCCCACGGATGTGACGGGGACGAATATTTGGAACCCCAGCACAGGTCAGTTTGAATTCCTGGCGGGTCCGGTGTTTGCCAATGTCCTGCTGACCGATGAGATCAACCGGGCCACGCCCCGCACCCAATCGGCGCTGCTGGAAGTGATGGAGGAGCACCAGGTGACCATCGATGGCCTATCGCGCCCCCTGCCCGAACCCTTCTTCGTGATCGCCACCCAAAACCCCGTGGAATACCAGGGTACCTTTCCTTTGCCTGAGGCTCAGATGGATCGATTTGCGCTGTCCCTGTCCCTCGGCTACCCATCGGATGAGGAGGAACTTCAGATGATCCAGCGCCTCCAGGCAGGGCAAAAAAAGGCTAAACTGTCGCCCTGCATTACACCCGCTGAAATTCGATCGCTCCAGATGCAATGCCAGGAGGTCCGGGTCGAGCCTTCCCTCCAGCGCTATATTGTCAATTTGATTCGGGCGACGCGCAGCGATGAGGACGTTCATCTCGGGGTCAGTCCTCGCGGTACCGTCTCGCTGTTGAAGGCGGCCAAGGCCCTGGCCTTCATCGACAATCGGGACTATGCGATCCCCGATGACGTAAAAACCCTCGCTCCCTATGTCCTGGCCCACCGGATGATTCCAGCGGGGGGACGGAGGGCGAGGGCGATTGTCGATCGATTGCTCGGGACCGTGGCAATTTAGCGGCTGACCTGCAAATCGGAGACCTTGCCGCGATCGCCCTCCAACTTCGCACGGCCATTGGCTGCAAGATGGCGGACGATCTTGTAGATGGTTTCCACCTGATCGGGGATGCCCGCCTTGGCGGCGAGATCGGCGATCGGCATGGCCGCCGGTGCATTGGCCAAAATCTCCACCAGCTTAGACTGGAGACTTAGCACGTCCGCCGCCGCTTTTTTACCCGCTTCCACGCCGGGTTGGTGGTAGGCATTGATGTTGACCAACGAGGCATAGAAGCCCACGGCCCGCTCATAGAGAGCGATTAAGGCCCCCACATGGTGGGGCGTCACCTCGGGGATCGTCAGGGTGATCGAGTCGCGGTTGTTTTCGTACAGGGCCTGGCGGCTGCCCTGGAGCAGGCCCGAGAGGTAGTCGCCGGAGGTGACACCGGGTTCCACATCGATGGATTCGCGGGTGCGATCCTTGAGCACTTCGATGAAGGTCAGGAAGAAGTTGGCCACGCCGTCGCGCAACTGCTGCACGTAGGCATGCTGGTCGGTGCTGCCCTTGTTGCCGTAGACGGCGATCCCCTGGAACACAGGTTTCCCATCAAGGTCGTACTGCTTCCCGAGCGACTCCATTACCAACTGTTGCAAATAGCGGCTGAACAGCAGCAAGCTGTCCTTATAGGGCAGGACCACCATGTCCTTCTCGCCCTTACCGTTGCCCGCAATGTACCAGGCCAAGGCCAACAACGCCGCTGGATTCTGACGCAAACTGGCGACGCGGGTTGCATGGTCCATCTCCCGCGCCCCGGCCAGCATCGCCTGGGCATCAATCCCCTGCAAGGCCGCAGGCAAAAGACCCACCGCCGAGAGCTCGGAGGTCCGGCCACCCACCCAGTCATACATGGCAAAGGTGGCCAGCCAGCTTTCATCCTGGGCCACCTGGTAGAGCTTACTGCCCACCATGGTGATCGCCACCGCATGGGGACCAAAGGTCATCCCGGCCTTTTCGTAGGCGCTCTTGGCCTCCAGCATGCCGTTGCGGGACTCGGGGGTGCCGCCGGATTTGGAAATCGTGATCACGAGTGTACTTTTGAGCCGATCGCCAATCCGTGCAAACAACCGATCCATCCCCTCTGGATCCGTATTATCCATAAAATGCACCTGCATGGGCGGGTGATTGGCCGCCAGGGCATCGGCCACAAACTGCGGTCCCAGGGCCGATCCGCCAATGCCGATCGACAGCACATCCGTAAATTTCGGCGCATTGGGGGGTTTGATCTCCCCGGCATGGACCTTTTGCACAAAGGCGGCGATCGCCTCTAGGTTGTGGCTGATCTCTTCCTTAATTTCCTGGGTGGGCGCCACTTCGGGGTTTCGCAGCCAGTAGTGACCGACCATGCGATTTTCGTCAGGATTGGCGATCGCCCCCGCTTCTAGGGCCGCCATATCCTGAAAGGCTTTTTCAAACCGAGGTTCTAACGCCGCGATTTGGCTACTATCAAATCGCATGCGACTGATGTCCAGGTAAAAATCTAGACCCTCATGGTAATAGAGCCAATCTTGGTAGCGTTGCCAAAGCGCAGAAGCATCCATAGAGTCCATTTCAAATTCCTCGTCGTCTCACACTATTCAGTGTAGTTATGGGATAGCGTAGTGGGTCACTGTTGTAGACAAAAGTTCGTGGTGAGCCGTTCTACTGTTTGGGACAACCGTCGATCCCACCTGTTAGTCAGGATTGACAGAAGTGATCGGAAGATCACCTTTAAAACTCCCCCTGCGCGATCTGACAATATCTGACAATCGTCATGATTGATTAAGATTAAGGGAAATCTAAAGTAATCCTCTGTCTGACCTGTGAAGGGATGCATAGGTGCCAGTGAGCTAAAGCTTTTAGGGCTCACTAGAACTGTTCCTGATACCTGTTGAAGACTAGGATGGTCTCCGCATGCTTAACCGTAACTTGAAACGCGGGCTATCGATCGCCTGCTTGACAACTGTTCTTCTCGGGTCCACCGTCACCCTGGCCGAAACCGCCTTCGCTGCTTCTACCACTACAACGATCCAAACCCTCAAGCGCGGCAAGGATCGCTGGATCGAAGTCAATCTCTCTAGCCAGCGCCTGATTGCCTGGGAGGGCAAAACTTGGATCAATGCCGTGATCGTTTCGACGGGTAAATCTTCGACGCCGACACCGACCGGGGTGTTCGACATCTACGTAAAACACCGGACGACTCGGATGCAGGGTGACGACTATGACATCCCGGATGTCCCCCATGTGATGTATTTCTCCGGGGGCTACGGGTTCCATGGGGCCTACTGGCATAAAAGCTTTGGCACCCCAGTCAGCCATGGCTGCATCAACCTCGCCCCCGACAAAGCCCGCTGGCTCTACAATTTTGCCTCCGTCGGCACCCCGGTGGTGATTCACCGGTAAAAATCTACGTAGTCTCTGTCACTTTTGTGTCATCAGGTGGTATCTTACTGGCGAGCAACGCGCCGCGTTGCTGACGACGATGTGCAGGGTAGCTTAGGTTTTACTACGAATGTCCCAGGTTGTTCACACGGATGATGTTACATGGGCGCTGCTAGAGGCGCTGTTTGGGCTAGAGATGGTGGAGGGCGATCGCATTTTTAGCGATATGGCCCAGGAATTGCCACCGCTGGGGGCGATCGAGCGCGATTCTGTCGATCAGGCCCGGCGGGAGATTGAGTATTTTTCGCAGTTTGGCCTAGAGGCTTCTGGGGCTCTGGTTTTGCTGGCTTTGTCGCCCCTCCTAAAACTGGCAGGCTATTACAGTGCACCCTACGAGGTTCAGACCCAGAAGATCGCCAGCACCATGGTGCCAGAAGGCAACCTAGAATTTAGGGGCCTGATTCCGATCCAGGTCTGTAGAGGGGAGGAATGGGTGGTGACGATCGCGGCGGGCGGAGAGGAGCTATCGGCCAGCCTGCCCCAGATGATCACCTGGATGCTGGCGCGGCCCGATCACAGTCAGCCAGGCTGGGGGTTGCTGACCAATGGCCTGACGTTTCAAGTGCTTTCCCTGGAGGGCCAGACGGTGAACCTCTCGCCCCTATGGCAGTTGGGCGAAGATCTGCCTAAGGTGGCCCAGCTTCTCAAGGGGATTAGCCCCTTTCAGCCGCCCCAATATTCTGAGCTATTAGTGGGTGCAGCCTAGGTTGGGCATAGAAAATGAGTCACCATCGGACCTGTGGAAATTGCATAGGATGCCAGGAAGTTGGTCTATCCTAAGGCAATCTATCCGGAACCTTTGGGCCAGATGGTGATTCTAGAACTATGAGATGTTGGTTTTGGTGATCTGACAAAAGATTGCACCTGACTTTTTGCTGCCCATTCATGATTGAGTCCCCTTTTATGTCCCTGTATCGGTGGTTTCGGCAACAATATTTATTTCGAGTGAAGGCCCTCCGGCTTTGGTTTGTACTGCTGTTTAGCCTAGTGTTCAGCGCGATCTTGGTTCTGCAAACCCCAGGCGTCAGCTTCGCCCAGATGAATCGGCCTGAAATCCGGGGCGTCTGGATGACGATCAATGACAATGTGGTGCTCAGCGATCGCCCCCGCATGCAGGAAGCCATCGCCCAGTTGGACAAACTCAATTTCAACAGTCTCTACCCCGTGGTCTGGAACTCCGGCTATGCCACCTACCCGAGCGCCGTGGCCCAGGCCGCTGGCAGTCCCTACTTGCACAGGGGCCAGCAGGGCCATGATATCTTGGCAGATTTGATCGCCCAGGCCCACAGCAAGGGCATGAAGGTGATTCCTTGGTTTGAATTTGGCTTCATGGTGCCCAGTTCCTCGGAGCTGGCCCTGGCCCACCCCGAATGGCTGACCCAAAAGCGCGATGGCGGCAATACTAGTGAGGGCGAAACCGGGGAAGTGGTCTGGCTCAATCCCTTCCACCCTGAGGTGCAGCAGTTTATTACCAACCTGGTTGTGGAGGTGGTCACCCAGTATGATGCCGATGGGATTCAGTTCGATGACCATATGAGCCTGCCCAGGGAATTTGGCTACGATCGCTACACCACCGAACTTTACCGCCGCGAAACCAAACGCAATCCCCCCAGTCCCCAGGATGCCGCCTGGACCAAATGGCGCGCCGACAAACTCACGAACTATATGGTGCAGCTCAACCGGGCCGTCAAAGCGAGACGGCCCGAGGCAATCTTCTCCGTCTCCCCCAACTACTACGACTTCGCCTACAAACTTCACCTCCAGGACTGGAAAGCCTGGGTGAACCAAAACATCGTCGATGAGCTGATCGTCCAGGTCTATCGCCGCGATCTGCGGGGCTTTACCGGGCAGATTAACCGGGCGGAGATCCAGGAGGCCCAGCAGAAGATTCCCACGGGCATTGGTGTGCTGACGGGTCTGCGCAAGGATCGCATTCCCATGGCCCAGATCTGGGAGCAGGTCCAGGCCCTCAGGGAGCGCAACCTCGGCATGGTCTTCTTCTACTACGAAAGCCTCTGGGATATGGCCCCGGAGCGCCCGCGCGATCGCCAGGACAGTTTCCTGGCGATGTTCCCCGAAAGCGTCGATCGGCCCGTCCGACCCAAACCTGCGATCGTGGTTCCGACACCTAAGCCCACGGCCAGCCCCGACCCCAGCAACCCGCCCCCAAGTACGCCCTTCCCCGTAGAATCCATTCCTGTTCTTGATCCTTCCATTCCACCGCCTTGGTATGAGGGATCGCCCGGTTCTGTGGTGCAGTTGAAATAGCGCTAGCGATCAGCTTTGAGGGGTTTTACACCATCAAAGGTGCTGTAGTCTACGTAGCGATCGCCATTGGGCATCACATGGATCAGATCCTCCAGGACATGGTCCCAGAGCAGGTCCTGCTTGGTGTAGGTATGGCGAGTCATGATGCTGTCTGACACCGTTTGGTCGATGCCCGTCAGGTTGATGATGATTTGGGGCTCACTGTCAAACCATTGTTCGGGGGTGAGGCCATAGAAGGGGCTGTCGATGTCGATCGGATGCATGAGGTTCCAGGAGAGCGTGAAGGCTGGGTTTACGTCGCGGATCAGTTTCAAGTCATAGACCCGCCGCATCGGACTGCCTTCCTGGGTGACTTCATCCCGTGAGAGGTAGACCCTGGCATGGGCTTCAATGATGTAATTGCGGCGCTGGTTGGCGGCCCTAAAGATCAGGGTTGGTATGCCATTATGGGGCGCGACCACGGCATGGCGACTGAAGACGATCCGCGCATTGGGCTTGGAAAACCGAGCAAAGGCGAGTCCCGTCACCACGGCAATCAATAAAAGGCTGATGATGGCCTCGATCGTCACCAGAATATTGGCGTAGGTACTGCGGGGCGAAATGACGCCGTAACCGATCGAGGCTAGGGTATGGACACTAAAAAAGAAGGCATCCTCAAAGGATCCAGGCCGAGCATCCTTCAACCCCTGCGGATCCAGCAGATACAGTAGGCCAAAGATCGCATTAATCAAGACATACCCGATCGAAACCATGGCCGCAAAACCCGTCCAGGGGATCGTCAGGGCCATATGGTAGGGATCGCGCCAATAGGCGTACCACTTATCTAGCCCTTGGATTTCAAACACCCCATTGCGGCGGGTAATCCAAACCTTCCGCCGGGAGACCTTTCGCACCTTTTGTCGCCGCTGTACTGGGTGGGCCATGGAGTTTTATGCTCTATCACAGGTTCCGTCAATTGTCGTAACTTAGGGATCGTTATGCAACTGTATCGAATCTATGGGGAAAGTTATAAAAATCAGGCTAGACGAAAGTTTAGCGTCGTTGCATCTGCGTTAGGTAAACCCCTGTGAATCTCAATCCCCAATGGGTCGGCACTTCCCACAATTCCGATCGTCGCAATTCTGTCTACGATTCTATCCCTGGGCTCGGCTGGGCCGCCAATCGATTTGTAGAGAACTCAGGGGACGATCTCGACACGCTATTTTTTATCAATGCGCTGCATTCGGCTAGCTCTTCAGCCTGGGCACGCATGGAGTCCCTGCTCTACGATGAGTGGCACGAATATATCGAACAACGCACGGCAGCCCTGCAACTGGTCGATCGCGCCGCCCTTTCCCAGGATGTCAACGATATTTTCCAACGGGCCTTGGATGCCCATACTCAGGGCCTTTCGCCAGCAGATTTTTCCCTAGATATGTCGGACCCGATTGGGGGCCTGCGCCAGGAGTATGCGGCTATAGAACCGCGCTTAATTGGGTTTCTTTCGACCTATTGCTTCTATACGGCCCGCTATCTCATGGATGGCCTGCCGCCCGCGATCCGACCATTGATGGCGGAATATTTCTATGTGATTTTCGATAATCTCTGCATTCCGATTAAGCGGGCCTATGACGCAGCCAGTCAGCATGCCTTTAATTCACCGCAGTTGCAGGTGGTGCGGCGCTTGATTCCGGCCAGTCGATCGATCTCCCAGCAGGTTGTAGAAAATGCCCTACGCATCTATCCGAATTATCGCGCGATTCACGGCAGCTTGAGCGATCCAGCCATTCGGTTGTCCAGCATCCGCGATGTAGAAACCTTCCAAACCTATCTGTGGGTTTGTATGCTGGAGGGGTCCTTGGCTCCGGTGGAGCAGGAATTGCTGCCGCTCTGTCAAATGCTTTATCCGCGTTTGCAAGTCAGTGGGGAGCTGGTGCGACAGTTGATTCACCTGTTGGGGGTGACGGTACGTCTCTATCTTTCACCCGATGAGCTGGCCTATTTCCAGCCCCAGTATAAGGCCCTCTGGACGCTATTTTCGCCGGATAGATTCGATCGCCTCTAGTCTCCACTTGAGAAAATATTAAAGATTTTGTTGCAGGTTTGGATTTTCTTGATACTGTGTAGTTAAGTACACATGTTCTTTTAGGTTCCTCAAAGAGATCATTCTGGTCTCTTCGGCAATCAATCTCTTTTCCTATGCAAAGTCCTTTGATCGGACCTGGGATGGCGATCGCCCAGGAATACTTGATTCGTCAGCAGGTTCCCAGTCAGGCTGGGGAAGCGATTTTCCTTGCGGATTATCGCGGGCAGGACTGTCTGTTGGAGGTTTGGCCAGTGCCGCCGGGGTGGGGGGCGGCGGATGGGTGGGGGGCGGCGGTGGCGGAGCTGTTGGAGCCTTGGGGGAGCCTTGGGGCATGATCAAGTGCAGGCGGGACGCTGTGTGGTGGGAGAAGGACAGGTCTGCTGGGTGAGAACAGTGGTGGCGGGGTCGTCCTGTGCGGAGATGCTGGTGCCGAGGTGGGATGCGGCGGATGTGAAGATCCTGCTGAAGGAATTATTGGAGTTGCTGAAATATTTGCACGATCGCCATCTGTATCACGGGGCGATCGCCTTGGATTCGATCGTGCTGCGGGATAGTGATAGTGCTCCGGTCTTAGTGGGGGCAAATGGGGGCGTGCGGGAGGCAGTACAGGCTTTGAGTGAGGACCGTGATCCGACTCCCTTAGAGATTTCAGCGTTGCAAAACAGGATTTACATGATTTAGCTGTGGTGATACTGCAATTACTTCGAGGTAGTGCGGCTTCCGTTTCCCCTCGCATTCCTGGGGGATTGGATTTGGAATTGGCGAGGGTGTTGCGATCGATGTTGCAGCCCCGTGCGGTGTCCGTGGGGTCCCTGGCGCGGCGGTTGGGGAATCGGGACTGGCGGGAGGTGGCTTTGCCTTGGCTGTCGGTGATGTTTGGGATTGTGGTGCTGTTGGCGCTGTGGCGAGTTTTTCAATGGTTTAAGCCGGAGGGGGTGCGTGCGCCTGTCGCCAGTGAAACGGTGCCGATGACGCAGATTAAACCGCAGGCGGGAAATACTGAGGTGATTGGGAATGAGGGATTCCAGGGGAAATTAGAAAAGGCACTTGGGGCGGACAAGGATCGCCTCAAGGAATTAAACCTGAGTGAGGAGGCAGGGTCCGGTATGGGCACCTATTACCGCCGGGATTATGAGCGGTGGCTGGCGCAGTTGTCGCCCTTTGGTATGGGGGAGAAGGTGGTGGAGACTTTGACGGATGCGCAGTTTTTTTGGATGTTTCCGTCTTTGCGGGGGAAGGCGTTGGACCCGAGGATTTTGGGGGCAGTTGTGGTATGGGATGGCCCATGATCAGATTGAGGGGGTGGCCGAGAAGCGGCTATTGGCGATCGTGGGGGAGTCGGGGGGTATTTCAGGAT
>JAAUSA010000160.1 GCA_012031975.1 Alkalinema sp. RU_4_3
CAATGACGGTGATGGTGCTGATGACGCGATCGGGGATGAGGGGATAGCCAAGGGAGGCGATCATCAGGGAGGCGAGGCGGCCTGTGGCGATGTCAAATTTAAACCCCCGCACTTTGCCGAGGACGTCGCCGGATTCGGTGATCACTTCGCAGTTGACGAGACTGTTGTAGCGATCGGTGTCCACCTCTTCGATGGCATCTTCGTTTTCGACCAGGATCACGTCGCCGATTTGGCTGACGCTGGAGAGTAGCATTTCCTGGGCCATGCCGTAGAGCAGGTTGGGCTTCATGCTGAAGGCCACGATTTCCTGGCTATCGACATCGACCCAAATTTGGCTGACCACGCCCAGTCGTTTGCCCGTGTTGCGGGTGATGACTTGGGTGCCCAGGAGATCGGCTCGTTGACGATATTCTACTGACATTCGCTTCAGTCCTATGTGGTTTTGGACAGGTACAGTCTACCAAATCCCATGGATGGCGTCGCCAGGGAATGATGGGTAGGTAACCGATCGTAATGATATACAGATTTAGGCCACTTGACCCATCAGTGTCACTTCCCAGACCAATTGCGGCTGGACATAGGCACTGAGGTACTGTTTGGCCTGTTCTAGGGCCTGGAGGTAGGCCCGTTCGGTGCCGTTTTGGTAGGCGATCTGTTGGAGGTAGTCCACGAGCCAGAGTTGGGTCTCACTGTCGAGGCCCTTGGCGATCTGTTTGGCGAGGCCCAGGGCTTGGATCAAGCTGGTGGGTTTGGCGAGTATCGCGGTGAGGAGATCCTCGGGCAGGGTTTGCAGTCTTTCCCAATGTTCGATCGCCTTCCCTGGACTACCCGCTGCGAGGGCAAGGAGCTGAGGTTGAGCCAAAACCTCGGGTTTGCCGATGCGGGTGAGGACTTCGGCCATGCCTGCGGGATCCAGACGGCGGAAGGGGATCCGTTGGCAGCGCGATACGATTGTCGGCAGCAGGGACTCGATCTGGGGCGTCAGGAGAATCAAGGTTGCCGGGCCAGGTTCTTCGAGGGTCTTAAGCAGGGCGTTGGCGGCGGCCTCGTTCATGGTGTCGGCCTGGTCGATGACGATCGCCGAGCGAGGTGCTTCCAAGGGTGGACGGGAGAGAAACTGGGCGATTTCGCGGACCTGTTCGAGACGGACGATCGGGGCGCTCTTGCGTTTGAGGCCAGCGGCTTCGGCTTCGGCGGGGGTGAGGCGTTTCCCTTTATCAAGGTAGGTGGGTTCGACCCAGAGGAGGTCGGGGTGGTTGCGATCGAGGATGCGCTGGTGGGTATGGGCAGAGGTTTCGCCCGGTTGGGCGAGGATCTGGGTGAGGAAGCCTGTGGCGGCCAGGGATTTGCCGATGCCTGTGGGTCCGGCGAAGAGGTAGCCGGGGGCGATGCGATCGTGCTTTACGGCGTTTTGTAGGAGGTCGATGGCTTGGGTTTGGCCGATGAGTTGGGAGAAGGACATAGAGTAACTTTTATCTTGAAAAGATGATGTACGATCGATCCTGATTTTCCACGGGGAAAGACGAATATCATAGGACAGTTAAGTTTCCGATCATATCTTTACCCTATGACCTCCACCGCCGAACTCAAGTTTTTGCTCATATTGCTAAGCTGTGATAATTATGCATCTCCCCTTGGGGCGAAAGCATTTAAGAGTTTTACTGGCAAACCGCAGCTTTGCCTAGAGCTTGGCGAGCGCGGCTGGATCGAGTATTCCAAGGAGATCGCGGGCGTAAAGCTATTGCCCGCTGGTACGGCTTTGCTGGAGATGGATACGACGAGCTTGCCCGTTGAGGCGGCGGCGATGACTATGCTGAAACAGTTGGCGGCGAAGCCCGCTGGGAAGGTGAAGCTGCAAGATATCTCTGGGAAAACCAATGCGAAGAAGCAGGCTGTTTTGGTGCCGCTGGCCGATCGCGGCTTTATCGAGCTGGAATGGCAGATGCAGAAGGCGGGGGGCTCGGTAAAGTTGACGCAGCAGGGGCTGGATTATCTGCGGGAGGACTATCACCCGAAGGGTACGGCGGTGGTTAGTCTGACGTTGCTGGGTCACTATGTGGCGTTTTTGCGGAAGGGGGTTGTTCAGTCGGTTGCTGAAACGCCTGTACAACTAGATGATGCGGGGATTTTAGCGCAGATTAAGGCCCTTGATGCGGAACTGGGTACAGAAAATTATCTGCCGATCTATGCGTTGCGGCAGAAGTTAGGGATAGGGCGAGAGGATTTTGATAATGCGCTCTATCGACTCCAGAAGACTGACAAAATCGATCTGAGTTCGTTGCAGGAAATGGAGGGCTATACGGCGGCGGAGATTGATGCGGGGATTCCTCAACCGATCGGTGGACCGTTGTTTTTTATTGGCTTGACTGAATAGACTGAAATAGATCAATTATTTTGCTGTTTATCTACCTAAACTCTAATCATGGCCTCCATCGACGAACTAATCCAGCGCGAAATGAATCCCTTCGATCGCGTCAATCTAAAACCCGGCAATTTCTGGTATGGTTCTCAGCAATCCTCTGCTGGGGTTGAATCGATTCATCGGGGGCGATCAAGGCGATCGAAATCCATTTAGATTTGGTTGCTAAAGACCATCGAACTCGCAGTCTTCTTCTGATTGGCGAGTCGGGATCTGGGAAGAGTTTTTTGCTCGATCGCCTAAAGCGTTCCTTCAATGACAGAGCCTTTTTTGCCTATATTGGCCCCTGGGCTGACCATGGCCATATTTGGCGGCATGTGCTGCGATATACGGTGGATAGTCTGATGCAGGTGCCCATGCGGCAGGAGGAGTCCCAGCTACTGCAATGGCTGAAGGGTTTATCGGTGTTTACACAGCGCAGTTTGAAACAGCGGATTTTTAATGATAGTTTTTGGGGGTTGTTGCAGAACGATCGCCAAAAATTCATCAAGCATCTGAAGCAAAGTTACAAAACCGCGAATATTCATAGCCCCGATGTTTTCTTTGGGGTGCTCCATGATTTGATGAATCCCGATCTCTATGATTTAGCCTGTGAATGGCTGCGGGGTGATGATCTGAGTGAGGAGTCGATGCAGCTATTGCGGGTGAAAAGCTGCGTTGATTCAGAGGAGGATGCTAGAACGATCTTGAGTAATTTTAGCAAAATCGCCACGGAAACCCAGCCGATCGTCCTTTGTTTTGACCAGTTGGATAATCTGCCCGAAACCGATGGAAAGCAGGATTTTCAGCCGTTGTTGAATGTCAATACGCTGTTGCACAATGATGGCCTGAAGAATTTTCTCGTGATCGTCAGCATCATCACCGATACCTGGCGCAAACATAAGAGGTCGATTAATCCTGCTGACGCATCAAGATTTGAAGGCCAGGTTTCCCTGAAGCCCATCACCCTAGATCAGGCCCAAGCCCTTTGGATCGAGCAGCTCAAGGACCTCCACCAATTGGCAAAACCCCGTCCGGATTCGCCCCTGTTTCCCCTAGATATGGCTCTGTTGGAAACCACATTTCCAGGGGGTAAAACCCAGCCGCGAAATGCGATCGAGGTGGGGAAGAGGGCCTATCAGAAATATAAGATTGGTCTCTTCAATGCTGAAAAACCCAAGGTTACAGAAAAACCCAAGGTTACAGAAAAACCTGAGGTTGCATCAAATCAAACTATTGCTGCGACAGTGGCTGGCCCCCTAAATCCCCCAATACTGGGGGACTTTGAAGCAAGTCCGGCTCGGAAGTCCCCCAGCATTGGGGGGGGTGGGGGGCGGTTCGGCAGTTCCACCCGTGAGTAATCCCCTGCAAGCCGAATTCAAACTCGAATGGGATCGCGAATATCGCAAGATTACCACGAAGATTCTCAAGACTACGGCGCGATCGGCTCCTGAATTAATTCAAATGCTCCAGGAAGCCCTAGTAGCCCTGGAGGTGCCGGGGGTCAAGCTCAAGCTGCTGACTGGGAAGTACGCCAGCTATTCCCTGCAATATAAGCATCCGAAGACAAAGGAGGCGATCGGCCTAGTCTGGACCGAAGATGCCAGTATGCAATCGTTTTATCACATCATGAATGCCTGCCAAAAGGTAACGGGTGCAAGGCTCAAGCTCCTGCGATCGGGCAACCTCGGCCTACCCAAAACCGCTGGGAACCAAATCTATCGCCAGTTGTTTGAATCGACTGAGAACCAACATATTAAGCCCAACCTCACCTCCATCCACCACCTCGCCACCTACCATAGCTTCGTCAATGCCATCGCCGCCCGTGAACTAGTCTTGGGCGGCAAAGCTCTCAGCCTGCCAGAACTGATCCAACTGGTGCGCGAAACAGGCGTTTTGGCCCAGGCTCAACTGCTGCAAGATCTTGATGTTATTCTTGATATCACTGGGGCTGTAGACTCCCCGCCACCGATCGACGAAACCGCCCTCCTGCGGGATTACCTGATGAACCTGATGATCACCCAGCAAATCATGGGCCTGCCGACTCTGATCGCAGCCATTCAAAGGCAGTTTCCCGATCAAGATAGGAAAATTATTGATCAAACGATCGACCAATTCTGTGATGATCAGAAACTCAGTCTTCTCAATCCCACGGAAAAGCCCGCCCGCCGAATGATCTGTTGGCAGCCGACTTAAGGGGAGCATCACCATGCAATATCTAACTCAACCCCACGAAATCCGCGCCGCCATAGCCACCTGGCAAACCGCCAAAATCCTCTGGCTGGACACCGAGATCGCCGACTGGCAAACCTCCAGTCCCAGACTATCGCTAATTCAGGTCCTGGCAAACCCCGACGATCGCACCGGGGAAGAGGCCTACGTGCTCGATGTGTTGGACAAAACTGATTTAATTCGGCAATTCATCCAGGAGATCATGGTGAACCCGGCGATCGAAAAAGTCTTCCACAATGCCAGCTTCGATCTGCGCTACCTCGGCCAAACCCAAACCCAAAATGTCACCTGCACCCTCAAACTCGCCCGCCAAGTCGGTGGCAAAATCCGCCTCGGTACCAGCAATCTCAAACTCAAAACCCTAGCCACGGAATTCTGCCAATTCACCGATGTGGACCCCTCAGAACAGAGCAGCGATTGGGGCCGTCGCCGTTTGACCCCGACTCAGTTGCACTATGCCGCCATGGATGTGGTTTACCTGGCCGCCCTCCATGTAAAACTCCAAGCGGTTGCCAACGCCACTACCGTTTATGCTAAACCTGCAAGCAGCAGCAACCGCAACAACAACAGCCGCACCGCCTCCCTCTCCCCCACAAAAATCCGCACTGCCTTTGAATGCCCCCGCCTGTTTTACCTCGGCCATCACCAGGGCTTAAAAACCATGTTTGTTCCGCCCGACAGCATTGGCGGCATTGGCAAACCCTTCCATGAGATGGGCGATCGCCTAGTCACCTACCTGCGCCAGGATGCGGAAGTGGCGGCATTATTTGAACCGAGGTCCGGTGATTTAGATCGAGGGCGATCGCCCTGACTATTCAGCAGCGGTTCTATAAAGAAACCTTTTTTCCCTACCTCCAAGCTATCCAGCAGCAGAGTCCCACCCAGGCCCTGGCCATTCCCTTAATCTGGACAGGTTTACGCAATCTAATCACAGCCTTTGTAGACCTGCTGGTACGCAATCGCCCCTTCTATCTCAATCATCTGCTCCTACAAAAAACCTTCCCAGACTTCGATCGCCAACTCGAAAAAAACTTCACCTTGCCCGATCGCTCCCAGCAAAAAGTCGGCGGGGAATACGACTGCCTGGTCTACAATGCCGCCGCCCAACGCTTCTGCGTCCTGGAATTCAAAACCTATGCACCGATCGATCCCACGGCCCAATTGGCCCAGGTGGCGGTCTATAGCAACCTGCTCCAGGCCCGCCACAAAATCCCAATTGATGCAGCGGTCTACTCTGTCCTACCTGAGTTTCAGACGTTTAACTATAGCTGGGAGCAATTAGACAAAACCGTTCACCAGCTCATTCCCCACAAGCTCCAGCAAATGCAGCAATGGCTCACCTGGAAACCCAACCAAGAAAATCCACCTCCCAAGACCTCCCAGCCCGATCACCTCTGTCCGATCTGTCCCCAGCAGTCCAAGTGTCAAGCTGAATTCGAGGCGTCTGCGGTCGTTTCCCCAGATGTTTCCCCAGATGTTTCCCCAGATGTTTCCCCAGATGTTTCCCCAGTGGATCGCCAACCATCACCCGAGGCCCAGGCCGAAGCCGATCGCCAGGGCCAGATCCTCGTCGAAACCTTCTCCGCCTTCGGGGTCGAAACCACCTACGAGGGTGCTGCCGTAGGTCCAGCCTTTATTCGGGTAAAGCTCAAGCCCCAAATGGGCACGAAGGTGAGTGCCATGGTCAGGCTCAACGATGATTTGCGGGTGCAACTGGGCTTGGCTGCCCCGCCAATGATCGCCCCCCAGTCAGGTTTTGTCAGCGTCGATCTGCCCCGAAGCGATCGCCAAACCGCCCATTTCCACGATTACATTCAAGCTAGGAGCGATCGCCCCGAGGCCCCGATGAAGATTGCGATCGGCGTCGATCTCGATGGTCAACTCTGCGAGGCCGATTTATCTGATCCAAATACCTGCCATTTCCTAGTGGGCGGCACCACGGGCAGCGGTAAAAGTGAGTTTCTCAAAACAATGCTCCTCAGTCTTATCGGTCGCCATAGTCCGAAACAACTGCAAATTCTTCTGGTCGATCCTAAGCGCGTCACTTTTCCCGAGTTTGAACAAATGCCTTGGCTCTTGGCTCCGGTGGTCAAGGAGAGTGAGGCGGCGATCGATCGCATGCAGGCCCTAGTCGAAGCGATGGAAGCCCGCTATCGACGGTTTGAGAATCACCAATGTTCGGATATTGTGGGGTACAACCAAAAGTTTAGGCATGCACCGGAGCGCCAGATTCCCCGAGTGGTTTGTATCTTTGATGAATATGCTGACTTTATGGCTGAGAAAGAAATTGCCCAGGTGCTGGAGCAGAGTATTAAACGGCTGGGAGCGATGGCCCGTGCGGCTGGGATTCATTTGATTATTGCGACTCAGCGCCCGGAGGCGAAGGTGGTGACGCCTTTGATTCGATCGAATTTGCCCGGTCGGGTGGCGCTGCGGACGGCGAGCGCTGCGGATTCGGCAATTATTTTGGGTGGGAAGGAAGGGGATGCGGCTAATCTTTTGGGGAAGGGCGATCTGCTGTATCAGAATGGTAGTCAACAATTGCGGTTGCAGAGTTTATTTGTGCAGGATGTGGAGGGATGGTTGAAGCGATCGCACCCATAAAAAAAGGCATCCCTGAGGACGCCTTTTGACTCATTAGATTCGCGAACTAAGCAGCAGGCTTCCGGTTGCCATAACGTGCCTTCATCTCCGATCGCTTCTGCTCCAGCTTCGCCTTCTGCTCCGGCGTCAAGATCGCCTCAAAACTCTGCCGCTGCTTTTCCTTAAGGGCCTTGATCGCTGTTTTTTGCGCTTCTGTTAGATTCAGGGACTGCATGACCTCTCGACGATCGCCCTTCCTCCCCTCTTTTTTAGCGGCCTCAAGAATTGCCTTCTGTTCCGGCGTGAAGATTTTCTCCATCTCCGTGCGAGCAGATTCACGGAGCGCCTTCATCTGGGTTTTCTGAGCCTCGGTCAGGTTCAGATCCTTAAAGGCCCGCTCCATACGGGGATGCCCACCCTCTGCGCGTTTTGCCTGGGCAGACTGGGACAGCATGGGTGCCGTCAGCAACAGCGCACCAGCAGCTAGGGTAAGGATTTGACGGTTCAGTTTGTTCAGCATATTTGGCGAGTTGTCTCGAATTGGATGCTCCCATACTACTCAGGGCACCCGTGTGATCGCCTGAGGCAAAAGTCCTGTCTTAGCCTGCGTATAATCTAGGACCAAAGACCTAGGGCGGGGGCGATCCCACGTGTTAGCTTAGTTTCCATGATGATCACGCCGCGCAACCATCCGCTCAAGTTACTGCTCTATTTTGAATGGGGCCTGCTGGTGTTTGCCTTTTTGGCGGAGCTGCCGCCTTCTTTTCCGCGCGAGGATCGCAACTTTACTCAACCTCCTCTGCCTGGGCTGTTTTGCACTCCTGGGACTGCGCTTGCCAGAGCGATCGCCCCTTCGACAGGTCCATTTTGGGGTTTCGGCCCTGCTCTGGACGATCGGCACCATGGTGGGCCGACTGCGGATGTTTCCCCTCCTTTGTGTGATCTGGGTGATGCGCAACTGTTTTATGTTCCGAGTCAGATGGCGCAATGCTCTGACGGCGGGGATTCTACTGCTGGCCTTTGGGGTGCAGGTCGATCGCCTGCTGCTCGATCGCCTGCCCCGGATCAGTCATATGCGGCCCCTGCGGGCAGAGATGATGGTGGAGCGCTCCTGGACCCTGATTGTCACCTCTAGCTTGCTGCTGGGCCTGGTGCTGGTGTTTTTGCAATACCTGGTGGATGCGGTGCTGTCGGAACGGGAGAGTCGGGAGGCCTTGGCGATGGCCAATGATCGACTCCGCGCCTATGCGCTCAAGGTGGAGGAAGTGGCGACGCTCCAGGAACGCAATCGGATCGCCCGCGATATCCATGACGCCCTGGGCCATTCCATGACGGCCCTCAATCTCCATGTGGATGCGGCCCTGCGCCTGTTCCATCAGGATCCAGAGGAATCCAAAAACCTCCTCCAGGATGCAAAACTCCTCGGTCAGCAGGCCTTTCAAGATATTCGCGAGTCTGTCTCAACCCTGCGGGCCGACCCGATCGCGGGCAAAACCTTAACCGAGGCGATCGGCCTATTGACCGAGGAGTTTTATAAAATGACGGGGGTGCGGGTGGAGATGGCGATCGCCATTTCGGACAAACTCCCCCCGGAGAAGCGCACGGCCCTCTACCGGATCACCCAGGAAGCCCTCACCAATATTGCCAAGTACGCTCAGGCGACACAGGTGGCGATTACCCTTAACCCCCAAGGGTTGACCATCCAAGACAATGGTCAGGGTTTTTCCCCCTTACTCACCCCGAGTGGATTTGGGTTGCAGGGGATGCGGGAGCGCACCGATGCCCTGGGTGGCACCTTTACCTTGACCAGCGCACCGGGTCAAGGCTGTCACATTCAAGTTACGATCGATCTATGACCCCACTCAAACTCCTGCTCGTCGATGACCAACCCCTGATCCGTCGCGGCCTCAAGGCGCTCTTTCGGACAGAACCCTCCGTCGAGGTGATCGCTGAGGCTGAAAATGGCTATGGGGCGATCGAGGCCTGCGAATTAGCCCTGCCCGATGTGGTTCTGATGGATATCCGCATGCCCCAGATGGATGGCGTGGCGGCCACGGGTCAACTTAAATTAAAGTTTCCTACGCTTAAAGTATTAATCCTCACCACCTTTGACGATCGCGACTATGTCACCCAGGCCCTCCAGGAAGGTGCCGCAGGCTACTTGCTCAAGGACACGCCCCTGGAGGAATTGATCGGGGCGATCCATCTGGTCCACAAGGGCTACACCCAACTGGCCCCCGGCATTGCCCAGAAACTGCTGGAGGTCTCCGCGCCTGCGCCTGCCCAACCTTCCCCAGACCTCACCCCCCGCGAATGGGAAATCCTCACGCTGATCGCCCAGGGGGCCAGCAATCGCGAAATCGCCCAATCCCTCTACATCTCCGAGAAAACCGTCAAAAACCACATTACTAGCCTGTTGGGGCGGCTGGGGCTGCGCGATCGTACCCAAGCGGCCATCTGGTTCCATGGCTTGGGGTCATCTTCGATACATGGCTCTATGAAGAATTCATCAAGTGACCCAGAATAAGCGTGACTCGGGTCGGGCTACCCTGATACTATTACGGGAGTTTGCCAGACAAGAGCTACAGCTACTGTATGGAAAATTACGGGGGTTTCCCATTCGGTGGAATCGTCCATAGAAGCTGCTAGGATAACTTTCGTAGAGTTTCAGATTGTATCGTTTTTTGTACTTGTATTAACCGCCGAGGGGGTATTACCTTGACCCGACGTTATCTGTTTACATCTGAGTCCGTTACAGAGGGACATCCAGATAAGATTTGCGACCAGATCTCTGACACCATTTTGGACGCAGTGCTGGCCCAGGACCCCAAGAGCCGTGTGGCGGCTGAGGTGGTTGTGAATACTGGTTTGGTGCTGATCACTGGGGAGATCACCACCAATGCGCAGGTGAACTTCATTGATCTAGCCCGCCAAAAGATTGCGGAAATCGGCTACACGATGGCGGATAACGGCTTTTCGGCCAGTAGCTGCGCTGTGATGGTGGCCCTGGATAAGCAGTCGCCGGACATTGCCCAGGGTGTGGATTCGGCCCAGGAGACTCGCGATCAGCTCAGCTCTGAGGAGTTGGACAAGATCGGGGCTGGGGACCAGGGCATCATGTTCGGTTTCGCCTGTAACGAGACCCCTGAATTGATGCCTTTGCCCATTAGCTTGGCCCACCGTGTGGCTCGTAAGCTAGCGGCGGTTCGTAAGCTCGGTGAAGTGAAGTACCTGCGTCCCGATGGTAAAACCCAGGTTTCCATCCAGTACGAGAATGAGAAGCCTGTCAGCATTGATACGATCTTGATTTCCACCCAGCATGATGAGGGTGTGGAGCAGGAGCAGATTAAGGCTGATCTGTGGAAGTATGTGATCGAGCCTTGCTTCACGGATATCGATCTCAAGCCCACGAGCGAAACCAAGTTTTTGGTGAATCCGACGGGTAAATTCGTGATCGGGGGTCCCCAAGGGGATGCGGGTCTGACGGGCCGGAAGATCATTGTGGATACCTACGGTGGTTATTCTCGCCATGGCGGCGGGGCTTTCTCGGGTAAGGATCCCACGAAGGTCGATCGCTCTGCGGCTTACGCGGCCCGTCACGTTGCCAAGAATATTGTGGCGGCGGGCTTGGCTGACAAGTGTGAGGTGCAGTTGAGCTATGCGATCGGTGTGGCGCGTCCGGTGAGTCTTTTGGTTGAGACGTTTGGTACGGGCAAGATTAGCGAAGATGCGCTGATTGAGCTGGTAACGCAGCATTTTGAGTTGCGTCCGGCGGGGATTATTCAGACCTATGGTTTGCAGAATCTTCCAAGTGAGCGCAATGGTCGCTTCTACCAGGATGTGGCGGCCTATGGTCACTTTGGTCGGGCGGATCTGGATCTGCCTTGGGAGCGTACTGAGAAGGCTGAGGCGCTTAAGGCGGCTGCGGCTAGCATGAGTGTGCCTGCCTAAGAATGGTTTCTGAGACAATACGCTGAACTAATGGGCGATCTTCGGATCGCCTTTTTTATTAGACCTCTTTCACATTAGCTGAATCCGCTAGCTAGCCGACTTTCCAAGTTATAGATAGCAGCTAGTAAACTACACCGTAAACCAAAACGTGTACGGCGATTGCGATACCGTCCCGATAAAATCCGGAAAATCTTTAAACAGCGGTTGACATGTTCAATCACGATCCGTCGTCGTGCCAAGCTTCGATTCTCTAACTTTTGGCTGGCACTCAAGGGTTGATTGTGGGGTTTCTTGTGGGGCAATGAACTCTTGGCATGGATTTTCTGAATACCCTGATACCCTTTGTCTTGGAGGCTTTCCGTCGTAGGAGCAAAGCGCACTCCAGAGGCTTGAAACAGCTTGAAATCGTGTCGCCGACCGGTCCCAAAATCCAAACAGATAATTTGGCGGGTGGCTGCATCCAGTACGATCTGGCATTTCAAAGTATGACCCTTTTGTTTGCCAGAATAGCTCCGTCGTTGGCGACGTTTGGGGCGCTCAATGTCCACCTCCGTGGCATCCATGACCACCACTTCTGGCGGTGCAAACCCGCGCAATGCTTTTTTTCCTGCGATATGAAACTTGGGTGACTGGATTAAATGATCTTCTACCCAGCGGACGATCCGCCAAACCGTTGCTTCACTGACGCCCCAACTACTGCCAATGTGGAAATAGGTGCGATATTCCCGCCAGTATTCTAAACAGATCAAAATCCAATCGACGAGGGGAAGTTTGGGTTTTGCCCAGGAGTACTGGGGTTCGCCAGAAGGGTTTAAGGCTTTCAAGATCAACTGAAAGGTCTCATGAGAAAGGCCAAAGCGGC
>JAAUSA010000161.1 GCA_012031975.1 Alkalinema sp. RU_4_3
GGCGGGCGGAAATCGCGCGGACGGAGTCGTATCGCGAGGGCCGGGTGCCGTTGCACACCCTGCGCGCGGATATCGACTACGCCACCAAGCACCGCCAAGACGACGTACGGCACCATCGGCATCAAGGTGTGGATCTTCAAGGGTGAAGTCGTCGAGGACCTGTCGGGCCGCACCTACAGCACGGGGAACTGACCGATGCTGGCACCGAAGCGCGTCAAGTTCCGCAAGACGTTCAAGGGCCGGACCCGCGGCATCGCCATCCGGGGCAGCACGGTGGCCTTCGGCGAGTACGCCCTGATGACGCTCGAGCCGGGCTGGGTGAGCAACCGCCAGATCGAGGCCGCCCGCGTGGCGCTGACCCGGGAAATGAAGCGCGGGGGCAAGGTCTGGATCCGGATCTTTCCGGACAAGCCGATCACCAAGAAGCCCGCCGAAACCCGCATGGGTTCCGGTAAAGGTGCGCCCGAATATTGGGTGGCCGTGGTCAAACCCGGTCGAATGATGTACGAAATCGCTGGTGTATCTGAAGAGATCGCCCGCGAAGCCCTGCGTCTGGCCTCCCACAAGATGCCGATCAAGACCAAAACCGTAGTCCGACCGATCAAAGCAGAGGAGGCTGGAGTCTAATGGCACTTCCCAAGATTGCAGATGCTCGTGAAAAGACCGATCAGCAGATTGCCGATCGCGTCTTGGAAGTTAAGAAGGAACTGTTCCAGCTTCGCTTCCAGCAAGGCACCCGTCGCCTGGACAAGCCCCACCAGTTCAAGCATCTCAAGCATGAATTGGCGCAGCTGATGACAGTGGAACGGGAACGGCAAATCAAAGCAGCGACACAAGCGGAGTAATTTCCAATGGCAGCAAAAGAAAGAGTGGGCTTGGTCGTTAGCGACAAGATGGACAAGACGATCGTTGTGGCCGTCGAAAGCCGCACCGCCCACCCCAAGTACGGCAAGATCATCGTCCGCACCAAGCGTTTCAAAGCGCATGATGAGGAAAACAAGTGCAAAGTTGGCGATCAAGTGCGGATCCAAGAGACCCGTCCCTTGAGCAAGACCAAGCGCTGGCAGTTGATCGACATCATCACCCTCGGCATCCAGGCCTAGGGGTTACAAAGAGCGAATACCCAGGCAGGACCTAAGAGATGATTCAACAACAGAGCTACCTAACAGTGGCCGATAACAGCGGGGCACGCAAAATCATGTGCATCCGCGTGATCGGCGGCGGTAACCGCACCACCGGCGGCATCGGCGATGTCGTGGTGGCCGTGGTCAAAGACGCCATCCCCAACATGGGCGTAAAGAAGTCGGACGTGGTGAAAGCCGTGATCGTCCGGACCCGTTACACCCTGCGTCGGGATAGCGGCATGTCCATTCGTTTTGATGACAACGCAGCGGTGTTGATCAATGCGAACGGTGAGCCTCGCGGCACTCGCGTCTTCGGGCCTGTGGCTCGGGAACTGCGGGACAAGGGCTATATGAAAATTGTCTCCCTGGCACCGGAGGTGCTGTAAATGACTAAGGCAAAAGAAGTCGTGCGTCATGTGATGCATGTCAAAAAAGGCGACACCGTTAAAGTGATTGCCGGCAAGGACAAGGGTTTCATTGGTGAGATCGACCAGATTTTCCCCAAGACCAGCAAAGTGCTGATCAAGGGCGTGAATATGCAGACCAAGCACCAGAAGCCCCAAGGGGAAGGCGAATCCGGCCAAATCGTGGTCCGTGAAGCGCCCATCCATTCTTCCAACGTGATGCACTACTCCACCAAGGAGCAGAAGGTTAGCCGGATTGGCTTTGAAGTCAAAGATGGCAAAAAAGTTCGCGTTTTGAAGAAAACTGGCGAAGTGATCGACTAGCCCGAGCAACTTTCCAGCACAATTCACACTATCCCTGACAAAGCCCAGGGCAAGGAAGTAGTATAATGACACAGCGTCTGAAGCTTACCTACAACGAAACGATCGTCCCGAAGCTGATGGAGGAGTTCTCCTACGAGAACAAGCACCAGGCACCTAAGGTGATCAAGATTACGGTGAACCGGGGGTTAGGGGAAGCATCCCAAAACGCCAAGGCACTTGAGGCATCGCTGAACGAAATTGCGATTATTACAGGTCAAAAACCTGTCGTTACCCGCGCGAAGAAGGCCATCGCAGGATTCAAGATCCGTCAGGGAATGCCCGTCGGAGTCATGGTCACCCTGCGCGCCGAGCGCATGTATGCCTTCCTTGATCGTCTAATTAACCTTGCCCTGCCTCGGATTCGTGACTTTCGTGGGATTAGCCCAAAGAGCTTTGATGGCCGTGGCAACTATACGTTAGGTCTGCGCGAACAGTTGATTTTCCCTGAAATTGAGTACGACAACGTCGATCAAGTCCGGGGGATGGATATTTCCATCATCACCACCGCCAACACCGACGAAGAGGGCCGCGCCCTGCTCAAGGCAATGGGTATGCCCTTCCGGGAAAGCTAAAGCACAGTTAGATTTGAGGGTTTTGTTCATCCAAAACCCCGCTTTCATTTGAGGCAATAAATGGCAGCCAACGACACAATTTCCGATATGTTGACCCGCCTGCGTAATGCAAGCATGGCCAAGCATGATGTGACTGAAATTCCTTCCACCAAAATGACCCGCAGCATTGCCAAGGTCCTGATGGAAGAAGGTTTTATCAGTGGGTATGAAGAGACTGGGGAAGCTCCGAAAAAGATGATTTCCGTCGGTCTGAAGTACAAGGGCAAGACCCGCATTTCCATTTTCACCAAGCTGAAGCGTGTGAGCCGTCCTGGCCTGCGCGTCTATGCGAACACCAAGGATCTCCCTAGGGTGCTCGGTGGAATCGGGATCGCGATCATCTCCACCTCCCATGGTGTGATGACCGATCGCGAAGCTCGCAAGGCGGGCATTGGTGGCGAAGTACTTTGCTACGTCTACTAAGAAATGACTCACACCGAAGGTAATTAAACATGTCTCGTATTGGTAAACGTCCAATTCCGATTCCCGCCAAGGTGACAGTCACACTTTCTGGTCAGACTGTCACCATCAAAGGCCCTAAGGGAGAATTAACTCGCACGCTGCCGAGCGGCGTGACGATCATTCAAGAAGCCGAAACCCTCGTTGTGGCGCGCGTGGATGAATCCCGCATTGCCCGCGAACGCCATGGTCTATGCCGCACCCTTGTGGCCAACATGGTTGAAGGGGTCTCCAATGGCTTCGAGCGCAAACTGGAAATCCAGGGTGTGGGTTATCGGGCGGCGGTCCAGGGCAAAAACCTGAACCTCGCCATGGGTTACAGCCATCCCGTGAACATTGAGCCACCCGCTGGCATCTCGTTCGCCGTGGAAGGTAACACCAACGTAACCGTCTCTGGCATCGATAAGGAACTCGTGGGCAACACCGCCGCGAAGGTCCGTGCTGTGCGTCCACCGGAGCCCTACAAAGGCAAAGGCATTCGCTATCAAGGCGAAGCGGTCCGCCGCAAGGTTGGTAAGACTGGTGGTAAAGGGAAGAAATAAACCATGGCACAGGCAAGTCGTAAACAATCCGTTCGTCGCCGTCATGCCCGGATCCGCAAGACCCTCTCGGGTACAGCGGCTCGTCCTCGCTTGGCGGTCTATCGCTCCAATGAGCATATCTACGTTCAAGTCATCGACGATGTGGCCCAGTCCACCCTCGTTGCGGCCTCCAGCGTCGATAAGGAACTCAAGGGTAAAGTAGAGTCTGGTTCCAACTGTGATGCAGCAATTGCTGTGGGCAAATTGGTGGCGACCAGGGCGAAGGCAAAGGGGATTACCCAGGTGGTGTTCGATCGCGGTGGTAACCTCTACCACGGTCGCGTCCAAGCGTTAGCAGAGGCAGCCCGAGAAGGCGGCCTTGAGTTCTAAAGAGAGAGCACAAAGCAATGGCAAAGCGTGAACGCAAAGAGAAACGCGCCCGTGAGGAGAAATCTGAATGGCAAGAGCGCGTGGTCCAAATCCGCCGGGTGACCAAGGTGGTCAAGGGCGGTAAGAAGCTGAGTTTCCGGGCGATCGTGATCATCGGCAACGAAAAAGGTCAAGTCGGCGTGGGTGTCGGCAAGGCCGCTGATGTGATTGGCGCGGTGAAGAAGGGCGTGGCCGATGGAAAGAAGCACCTCGTTGAAGTGCCGCTGACCAAAGAGAACTCCATTCCCCATCCCACCAACGGAACAGCCGTGGGTGCAAAGGTGATGATGCGTCCGGCAGCCCCTGGTACTGGCGTAATTGCGGGTGGCGCCGTGCGGACCGTGTTGGAACTCGCGGGCGTCAAAAACGTGCTGGCGAAGCAGCTCGGTTCTGGTAACCCCTTGAACAACGCTCGGGCGGCGACCGTTGCCCTCGGTACCCTGCGAACCTTGGGTCAGGTGGCTCAGGAACGGGGTGTGCCGATCGAACAGCTCTACGCTCGATAGATTGATTTCATCTGGCCCCTTGGGAAGTGGTTTTGCTTCCCGATGAGCCTTTCATATATTGGATAAACCCATGAGATTAAACGACTTACAACCTAGCGCCGGCTCCCGCAAACGCGGTCGTCGCGTGGGCCGTGGGATCGCAGCCGGTCAAGGCGCAAGCTGCGGCTTCGGGATGCGGGGTCAAAAGTCCCGTTCCGGTCGTCCCACCCGTCCCGGTTTTGAAGGTGGTCAAACCCCCCTGTATCGCCGTTTGCCTAAACTCAAAGGCTTTCAGCTGATCAACCACAAGGAATTCACGGTGGTTAACCTGTCGGCCTTGGCGGAATTGCCCGCTAAATCTGAGGTGACGATGGATTCTCTGTTGGCCGCTGGGATTCTGACCCAGGATGACGGTCCCCTGAAGATTTTGGGCAATGGTGACCTGAAGGTGGCGTTGACGGTGAAGGCCGCAGCGTTTACGGCGGGCGCTAAGGCCAAAATCGAGGCGGCTGGCGGCACCTGTGAAGTGCTGGCAGGTCGGCCGAAGTGGACTCGTGCAGCGGCAGCAGCAGCGACCAAGTAATCCCGTTGATTTTAAACAAACGTCCATCGTCACCTAGTGAAACCTTGTAAAAGGTGGCACCTAGGTGGCGATTTGACGTTAAATAGGAAATAGCAGTGTAAAGGATTCACCCATGATCAACCGCGACAAGGCACCCAGTGCGGCAGAGACCTTTGTCCAGATGGCCCAAGCGCCGGGATTGCGAGATCGCCTGTTGCTCACCGTTGGGCTCTTAATTTTGATTCGGCTGGGGATCTATATCCCGGTTCCAGGCATTGATCGCGCCGCCTTTGCCCAAGCAATCTCCCAGAACAGCGCCCTGAGCTTTCTGGACTTGTTCGCGGGGGGTGGTTTGAAGACCTTGGGGCTGTTTGCCCTGGGGATCATTCCTTTTATTAATGCTTCGATTATTTTGCAGCTGCTGACGGCGGCGATTCCGAAGCTGGAGGACTTGCAGAAGAACGAGGGGGAGGCGGGTCGCCGGAAGATTGCCCAGATCACTCGCTACGTCGCTGGGGGTTGGGCCGTTATTCAGAGTCTGATGCTGACGATCGGCCTACTGAAGCCCTTTGCTATCAGCTATAGTCCGATGTTCATCATCGAGACCGTGGCGGCGCTGGCGGCGGGGGCGATGTTTGTCATGTGGGTGAGTGAGTTGATTACGGAGCGGGGCATTGGCAACGGGGCCTCCCTGGTGATTTTCCTCAACATTGTGGCGACGCTGCCCCAGTCCTTGGGTGGGACCTTGGAGCTGATCCAGACCGGGAACCGGGAGTTTGTGGCGGGGGTGATTATTCTGCTGCTGATCTTCCTGGCCATGGTGTTTGGGATTGTGTTTGTGGAAGAAGGGGCGCGCCGGATTCCGATCGTCTCGGCCCGTCGTCAAGTGGGTCGTCAGTCCTTCCTGGAGCGCAATAGCTATCTGCCGCTCAAGCTCAACCAGGGCGGTGTGATGCCGATCATTTTTGCTTCCTCGGTGTTGACGCTGCCGGCTTTGCTCCAGGGGGCGATCAAGAACGAGGGTTTCTCGAAGTTTGTCAGCAACTTCCTGTCGCCCACTTCGATCGGCCATAACCTGCTGTACTTTGTGCTGATTCTGTTCTTCAGCTACTTCTACGCCTCACTCGTAGTCCAGCCCGACGATATGTCGAAGAACCTCAAGAAGATGGGGGCGAGCATTCCGGGGGTACGGCCTGGGACTGCTACGACGGAATATATTGGCGGCGTGATGAATCGGTTGACGCTGCTGGGGGCGCTGTTTTTGTCGGTGGTGGCGATCGTGCCCACGATGGTGGAATCGGCGACGAAGGTCACGACTTTCCGAGGGTTTGGGGCGACTTCGCTGTTGATCTTGGTGGGGGTGGCGATCCAGACGGCCAAGCAGGTGAAGACCTATGTGATTTCGCAGCGGTATGAGGGGATGGTTGATCCGTAATGTAAGAGAGAAGAAGGAAAATAGAAGATAGGAGGGGTGGGGTTTTGGAAAAAACCTTGCCCCTTTGTTTTTGAGGATGTTTTGGGGGGGATCGATTCGTGGGAATATGGGGTTGAACTTGTTTTGTAAAGGATTAATCAATCGTGGCACGTATCATTTTCCTGGGGGCTCCTGGGGCTGGTAAAGGCACTCAGGCTAAGGTGTTGGCCGACTCCCAGGGGATTCCCCATATCTCCACAGGTGATATTTTGCGATCGGCGGTGGCGAACGAGACGCCGCTGGGGGTGCAGGCGAAGAGCTATATGGATGCTGGGGACTTGGTGCCGGATAAGTTGGTGATCGATCTAATTCGCGAGCGTCTCCAGGAAAGCGATGCCGAAACGGGTTGGATTCTGGATGGCTTCCCGCGTAACGTTGAGCAGGCGGGGTTTCTTGACTGTTTGCTGGGGGAGATGGGCCAGGACTGCGATCACACGATCAATCTGGATGTGCCGGATGATGTGGTGGTGAGTCGGTTGGTGCAGCGGGGTGTGGAGAGTGGGCGATCGGATGACAACGAAGAGACAATCCGCCGCCGTCTGGAGGTCTACCGCGAGAAGACCGAGCCGCTGATCAACTACTACACCGAACAGGGCAAACTGACCACGGTGAACGGCGATCAGGAACTGGAAGCGGTGACGGCGGATCTTCAAGCGATCGTCAAGTAGAGGCATTTGGCCAGAGATCGATTACACTCGTAGACAAGTAGCCTGGGCTATCCCTAGCTACGTATTTGACTTTTTCAGGAGGAAATTTTGTCCAAACAAGACTTGATTGAAATGGAAGGTACGGTGGTGGATTCCTTGCCGAACGCGATGTTCCGGGTGGATCTAGACAATGGCTTTAACGTGCTGGCGCATATTTCTGGCAAAATCCGCCGCAACTACATCAAAATTCTGCCGGGCGATCGCGTCAAGGTCGAGCTTACCCCCTACGACTTGACCAAGGGTCGGATTACCTATCGTCTGAAGAATGCACCGAAGCGTTAAGGGCAGTTTTCATGACGCACCATCGGGGCGCGGGGTCGTACCAAGAGGGTTGTCGTAATCGTGAATCGAAAAATTTTGACCGAAGGAAGCCTTCAACGAATCTAACGTTGGGGGCTTCTCTGGTTTTGGAGAAGCTGGGCGATCGCTTTGGGTCTGCGTTATGATCGGCTATGAAGCCACCCTAAATTTGGATCCAAACTATGAGCGACAAAGAGGCTGTCCTTGAGATGATGCGTAATCTGCCTGCTGAAGCCTCCCTACGGGAGATCCTGCAAGGTATCGAAAAAATTACCGCATCCCGGAAATCTTCAGCTCAAACGCAAGTGATGGAACTGCGATCATCGGCGGAAGCCGCATCAGTCTTAAATCTTGCCTTAGCTGCCCATTATGGTTCAACGAATTAGACTACCGTTTATCGAAACTGACCCAAGCATGGGTTCCCTCAGCGCCTTTGCCTATTTGCCAATCACCCTGAGCCGTGCTGATCGCGCCCAGGATTTGGTTGGACTGCTTGATACAGGTGCTAGCGTCAACGTTTTGCCCTATGAAGTTGGCCTGAATTTAGGACTGATCTGGGAGAGCCAACGATTCAGCATTCCCCTGGGCGGCAACCTGGCAAAATCCGAAGCAAAGGCGGTGATCCTTTCCGCACAAATTGCTAACTTTGAGCCGATCGATCTGGTGGTTGCCTGGACAACGAATCCTCAAGCCCCGCTGATTCTGGGACAGACTAATTTCTTCCAACAATTTGATGTCTGCTTTTATCGTGCTGAGCTGGCCTTTGAAGTGACTACCCGCACTAAATCCACATCAGCGTAAATATGAAGCGGGCCTCTCTGGTCTTTGGGAAGCTTGGCAGTAGCTTTGGCTGGGCGATCGACTAGTGGACTTTCAGCTCTGTTTTGAGGGATAGCAGATTTCTTGGTTTGCTGCTCCGTAGGAGTTACAGAAGAACTTTACCCCTCATTTGACGGCTGACATAGCACTAGATGAGTTAGGGATTTGTGGTTCCAGGGGCCTCTAAACTCCAAAAGGCCATTATCTAGCCTTCCAGCATGGAAACTGATTCCCTGTTCTATCGCCTGTTTAAGGAAAAACCCAAACTGGTCTTTGAGCTGCTAGGCGAGAAACCACCCCGAACGGCCTACACCTTCGGCAGTCATGAAATCAAGCAAACCAGCCTCCGCGCTGATGGCATCCTCCAGCCCAAATCGACCAAAAGCCCGATCGTTTTCGTCGAAGCCCAGGGCTATCTCGATCGGGAAAACAAGGTCTACCCCAGCTTCTTCGCCAAGATCTTCATGTACCTGCGTGACGAAACCCCGGTCAACGACTGGCGAGCGGTCATGGTATTCACCCAACGCAAGTACGACCTTGGTCTGCCCATCCACTACCACGACTTCCTGGTCACCCAACGGCTTCAGCTAATCTACTTGGATGAGCTTGATCAGGTGGCCGACCAATCCTTAGAAATCAGCCTAGTTCAGCTCATTGGCCTAAACCAACGGTCGGCCTTCGATCGCGCCAAAACCATCCTGGACCAAACCCAGCAACAGACCTCGGATGCCATAGAACAGCAACGGGTTCTAGAATGGATAGTGACAGTGTTTGTCCACAAATTTCCCAAACTCAGCCGCGAGGAGATCAGAACCATGTTGGGCACCAAAGCAGAACTGAAGAAGACTCGCTTCTATCAAGAGATGCGAGAAGAAACTACGGAAGAAGTTAAGCAAGAGCTTCTGCTGGAGGTAGTGCCGATCTGTCTCCAAGCGGGGTTGTCTGTTGCAGAGATTGCTAAACGGTTCAAAGTCCCGATTAAACAGGTTAGGGAAATTATCAAGAATAGTGGTTTGGAGGGATAGGCTTCCGTCAAACGGGCCAGGGCGATCGCCCAAAGTATCGGCATAGAAGTCTAAACAAAACAACGCCACCTGCAAGAGATGGCGTTGTTTTGTGGGTTGCTATAAACGTCGCTAGACGGCCATCACGGGCATCTCAACTTGGGAGCTGAGTTCCGAGGACTGCCAGACCCGGCCATCGAGGGCCATCTGCTCGATCAAGCTGGCCAGACGCAGGGCCTTGAGGGCCTGTTCACCGCCGATCGACGGCGGCATCCCCGCCAGCACACAGCCGACGAAATGCTCCAGCTCCGCCTGCAACGGCTCCATGTTCCCCGTGGCCACCCGTTCGACAATGCCATCCTGGCGGTAGAGCGGCTGGCTGTAGCCATCGGGAATCACCCGGTGGCGATGGACCAACACCTCATGGTTGAGGAAATCCGCCTCGGTGAGCGATCGCTGGCAATGGGCCGCAATCTTACGAATCTTGCGATGGGTCACCTTGCTCGCGGTCAACGTGGCCGTCACGCCATTGGCAAAGCCCAGAGTGGCCGTGACATAATCCAACTGCCCCCGAGGAAGTGTGATTTCCACTGGCCGTCAGCCGCACCACCTTCGAACCCGTCAGCTCCAGCATCAAATCGATGTCATGGATCATCAAGTCCAACACCACCGAGACATCATTGGCCCGATCGCAATAGGGACTCATTCGATGGGCCTCAAGGGCGATCACCTTCTCCGTCTTCAGCACCGTGCTGAGGGACTGGAACACAGGGTTAAACCGCTCAATATGGCCGACCTGTAAAATGCAGCCCGACTCCGCTGCGGCATTGACCAGGGCCTCGGCCTCGGTAATGGTGGCGGCGATCGGTTTTTCAATTAAGACATGGACCCCGGCCCTGAGTGCGGCCATACCCACCATATGGTGGAGACGAGTGGGCACTGCGACACAGACCGCATCGACATGCTTCAATAACTCGTTGTAATCTTCGAAATAGCGGGTTCGGTACTGGCTGGCAGTCTCTAAACCTCGCTCCACACTGACATCCGACACACCGACAAGCTCCACGCTCTTGAGTCTGCTAAGAACCCGAGTATGGTGCTGGCCCATATGGCCAATGCCAATCACTCCAATACGTATCGTCTTCGAGCGCTGGGGATAGAGGCTCGAAAATTCGGCTAATTCACCGTGTTGCACGCGTTTACACTCCTTACACCACCACAGAATTTATCCCAGACCCAGAGAAAATCCCCGGTGCTGCGATCGTAACTATCTCCTCTCAACATCACAGATACTAGCACCTCAGTTATGAAGAGTTGCAAAGGGGCGGAGATGTTCCGTAGAAAAGTCGGTATTTCATCGATCGTTAATGTTGTGATTAAAACATCTGTTTTCCTCTATGTCATTGTGGAGAGTTAATCCTGGGGGGTTTGTATCCCAGGTGGCCAAATGGGGGAGATATTCCCTGAGCCGATGGAAATTGGTGGCGGCAATCTATGGGCTGAGGGCGTAAAATGGTTAAGCAATGTGAAGCATTCTAGGGATTGGACAAGATGGCAGACCAGCTAGTAAGGGCGACCGCTGCGGACAATGGCATTCGAGCTGTGGGGGTGGTGACGACACGCCTGACCCAGGAGGCGCGCGATCGCCACAATCTCTCCAATGTCGCCACCGCTGCCCTGGGTCGGGCCATGGCGGGGGGGCTGCTGCTAGCCTCCAGTATGAAAAAGCCCGGATCGCGGGTGAATCTGCGCTTCAAGGGCGATGGTCCCATGGGTGGCCTGCTGGTGGATGCGGGCCTAGATGGTAATGTGCGGGGCTACGTTAGCCAGCCGGAGGTGGAGCTGCCGCCCAATGCGATCGGCAAACTGGATGTGGGCGGGGCGATCGGTTCCGGCTATCTCTATGTGGTGCGAGACTCGGGCGTGGGCTTTCCCTACTCCAGCACCGTGGAATTGGTCTCTGGGGAGATCGGCGAGGACTTGACCTATTACTTGGCCACCTCGGAGCAGACGCCTTCTGCCTTGATGCTGGGGGTGTTTGTCAACAAGGAGGGCGTGCAGGCGGCGGGGGGACTGTTGATTCAGATTTTGCCCAAGGCGGCGCGGGATGAGTCCCTGGTGTCGCTCCTGGAGTCGCGCATTACGGGTCTACAGTCCTTCACGACGATGCTGCGATCGGGCATGGGGCTGCCGGACATGCTGGAGGGGCTGCTGGGGGATCTGGGGCTGAGCCTGTTCCCAGAAACTCAGATAGTGCGGTTCCACTGCGGCTGTAATCAAGATCGCGTGTTTAATGCCCTAACCATGCTGGGGGAGGCCGAACTCCAGGACATGATTAATAAAGATGAAGAGGCCGAGGCGATCTGCCATTTTTGCAATACGGCTTATAAGGCCAGTCCTAAGCAGATTCAGGCGCTTTTGGCCCAAATGCAGTTGCAGAGCGAAGTTTAGGTTTTGTGATGCAAAAAGCGACAGCCTGCAAAGCTGAAATCTCCATAAAGGCCGGGCTTTCTGGTAACTTGCTTTGGTACAACGGGAGGTAGTGATTGCATTTCTCACTTCAGATATTTTTGTAGGAGCGATTTCCCATGAACAAAGGTGACTTAATCGACGTGGTGGCGGAGAAGACCCATCTCAGTAAAAAGCAGGCTGAACTGGCGATCTCGCGACGATCGATACGATTATGGATGCGGTGTCCCATGACCAAAAGGTGACGCTCGTGGGCTTTGGCTCCTTTGAGCGACGGGCGCGTAAGGC
>JAAUSA010000162.1 GCA_012031975.1 Alkalinema sp. RU_4_3
GGTGACCCAGACCTGCTGTGGCGCAATGCGGTTACGGGCCAGGTGGCGCTGTGGCGGATGAATGGCAATGCGATCGAGCAGGGTTACTTCCTGCCCAGCGTGCCCGACACCAACTGGAAGATTCGCGGCGCTAAGGACTTCAATAATGACGGCTTCAGCGATCTGCTTTGGCAAAATACGGCTACGGGTAGCAATGTAATCTGGTACCTAAATGGCGAGGGCTTTGGGGCGGCGATCTACCTGCCGACGATTCCCGACACCAACTGGACTGTCGTGGGCCTAGATGACTTCCAGACCTTCTAGGATGTAATCCCTTTTCCAAAAAGAAGCCGAGGTTCGGAAGAGCCTTGGCTTCTTTTTTAATGGGTGTCCCCCCAGCCTTTACAATGGATCGGATTTATCTCTTGAAACCCCATCTATGCCACGCCGTAACGACCTCAAGAAGATTTTGCTAATTGGTTCTGGACCCATTGTGATCGGTCAAGCCTGTGAGTTTGACTACTCCGGAACCCAGGCCTGTAAGGCGCTACGCGATGAGGGCTACGAAGTGGTGCTGGTCAACTCCAACCCAGCGACGATCATGACGGATCCAGAAACCGCCGATCGCACCTACATTGAACCCATCACGCCGGAGCTGGTAGCCCAAATTATTGAAGTGGAGCGGCCCGACGCGCTCTTGCCAACGATGGGCGGACAGACAGCGCTAAACACCGCCGTGGCCCTGGCGAAAAACGGCACCCTAGAAAGATTTGGCGTGGAGCTGATTGGGGCAAAACTCCCGGCGATCGAAATGGCCGAGGATCGCAAACTCTTCAAAGAGGCCATGGAACGCATCGGCGTGGGCGTCTGTCCTTCGGGTCTGGCCGAAACCATGGCAGAGGCCAAGCAAATTGGTCAGCAGATTGGCTCCTACCCGCTGATCATCCGGCCCGCCTTCACCATGGGCGGCAGCGGCGGTGGGATCGCCTACAACCAAGAGGAGTTTGAAGAAATCTCGCAGTCGGGGTTAGATGCCAGTCCGGTGTCGCAGATTTTGATCGAAAAGTCGCTGCTGGGTTGGAAGGAGTACGAGCTGGAAGTGATGCGCGATCTCGCCGACAACGTCGTGATCATCTGCTCTATTGAAAACTTTGATCCCATGGGCGTTCACACGGGCGACTCGATCACCGTCGCCCCGGCCCAAACCCTGACAGACAAGGAATACCAGCGGCTCCGCGATGCCTCCATCAAAATCATCCGCGAGATCGGCGTCGAAACCGGCGGCTCGAACATCCAGTTCTCCGTCAACCCAGACAACGGCGATGTGGTTGTGATCGAGATGAACCCCAGGGTTTCGCGATCGTCGGCCCTCGCCTCCAAGGCCACCGGATTCCCGATCGCCAAAATCGCCGCCAAACTGGCCGTCGGCTACACCCTCGACGAGATCCCCAACGACATCACAAAGAAAACCCCAGCCAGTTTTGAGCCGACCATCGACTACGTCGTCACCAAGATTCCCCGCTTTGCCTTTGAGAAGTTCCCTGGCTCCAGTCCCACCTTGACGACCCAAATGAAGTCCGTGGGCGAGGCCATGGCGATCGGACGCACCTTCCAGGAGTCCTTCCAAAAGGCCCTGCGATCGCTCGAAACAGGCCGAGCTGGCTGGGGTGGAGATCGCGAGGAAACCACACCTACCCTCGAACAAATCCGGGCCGGATTGCGCACCCCCAATCCCGATCGCGTCTTCACCCTACGCCATGCCATGCAGGCGGGCCTGACTGTGGATCAGATTTTTGACCTGACGTCGATCGATCGCTGGTTCCTCGACAAGCTGGCCGACCTGCTCGACACAGAGAATTTCCTGAAGACGACTACCCTGACGGACCTGACCCATGACCTGATGTATGCCATCAAGCGCCAGGGCTTTAGCGATCGCCAAATCGCCTTTGCCACAGGTAAAACCGAGGACGAGGTGCGCCAGTACCGCAAGTCCCTCGGCGTGATTCCGGTCTACAAAATCGTAGACACCTGCGCGGCGGAGTTCAAATCCCTGACGCCCTATTACTACTCAACCTACGAGGAAGAAACCGAGGTTTTACCCTCCTCTAAGCCCAAGGTGATGATCCTCGGCGGCGGTCCCAACCGGATCGGCCAGGGGATCGAGTTTGACTATTGCTGCTGTCATGCCTCCTTTGCCTTGCAGGCCGATGGCTTTGAAACCATCATGGTCAATTCCAACCCGGAGACGGTTTCGACGGACTATGACACGAGCGATCGCCTCTATTTTGAGCCCCTGACCAAAGAGGATGTGCTGAACATCCTGGAGGCTGAAAATCCGGCGGGGGTGATTATTCAGTTTGGGGGACAGACACCCTTGAAGCTGGCGGTGCCCCTGCAGAACTATTTGAACGAAAACCCCGACTGTCCGACCAAGATCTGGGGGACTTCGCCGGATTCCATTGATGCCGCCGAGGATCGCGAACGGTTTGAAAAAATCCTGCGCGATCTGAATATTCCCCAGCCAGCCAACGGATTGGCCCGGAGTTTTGAAGAGTCCTTAGCTGTGGCCAGGCGGATTAACTATCCCGTCGTGGTGCGTCCGAGCTACGTCCTCGGGGGACGCGGCATGGAGATCGTCTACTCCGACGCCGAGCTGGAGCGCTACATGGTCTACGCCGTACAAGTGGAGCCAGACCACCCAATCTTGATCGATCGCTTCCTCGAAAATGCCATTGAAGTCGATGTGGATGCGATCGCCGATACCCAGGGCAATGTGGTGATCGGCGGCGTCATGGAACATATTGAGCAGGCGGGGATTCACTCTGGGGATTCGGCCTGTTCGATTCCGACGGTGACGCTGTCGAAGGCGGTACTCGATCAAATTCGCGTCTGGACGATCGAACTCGCGAAGGCCCTGAAAGTCGTGGGCCTCATGAACATTCAGTTCGCGGTCCAGGGAGAGCAAATCTACATCCTCGAAGCCAACCCACGTGCCTCTCGGACGGTGCCGTTTGTCTCCAAGGCGATCGGACGCCCCCTGGCCAAACTGGCCTCCCGCGTCATGTCTGGCAAGAGTCTAGTGGAATTGGGCTTTACCGAAGAAATCATTCCGAAACATATCTCCGTCAAGGAAGCCGTGCTGCCCTTTGAGAAGTTTCCGGGGACCGATACGATCCTGGGGCCGGAGATGCGATCGACCGGAGAAGTCATGGGCATCGACGAAGACTTTGGCCGGGCCTACGCCAAGGCGGAGCTTGGGGCGAGTCAGAAGTTGCCTTTGTCCGGCACGGTGTTTATCTCCACGAATACAAGAGATAAGCAGGCAGCGGCGGAGGTGGCCAAGGAGTTTGTCGCCCTGGGCTTTAAGATTGTGGCGACCAGCGGCACTAAGCAGGTTTTGAACGACACCGGGACCGAAGCGGAGTTGGTGTACAAACTCCACGAAGGGCGTCCCAACGTGGTGGATTGGATCAAGAATCAGCAGGTGCAGTTGATCATCAACACGCCGTCTGGAGAGGAGGCCCAATCCGATGGTCGGATGATTCGGCGGACGGCCTTGACCTATAAGATTCCGATCGTTACGACGATCGCAGGGGCCAAGGCCACGGCGGCGGCCATCCGATCGCTGCAGACGACACCCCTACGAGTGAAGGCTCTGCAGGATTATTTCGAGCAATAGCATCAAACCCTGCCGAGCCGCCCCCCACCCCCCCAATTGGGGACTTCCGAGCCAGGAATACTTCAAAGTCCCCCAGAATTGGGGGATTTAGGGGGCCAGCCATTATTGCCAGCAAATTTACCAATACCCATGCTCGACCAAAAACTCCGGCGTGATCGCATCCATCACCACCCTCGGCCCACTGTCCTCTCCCTTGCCATAGCGTAAAAACTTCTCCACATATTTCCCCAAAATATCCCCCTCCAAATTCACCGGACTCCCCGGCTGCAAACTAGAGAGATTCGTCTCCGCATAGGTATGGGGAATCACCGCCACCATGAACCAGCTCCCCTCGGGATCGCAATCCGCAATCGTCAAACTAATCCCATTGATCGCAATACTGCCCTTGCGCAAATATAGCGGGACACCCGATCGCTCTGGGCCGTAAAGGTCATCTCCCAGGAACTGGCCGATCGCGCCGAGGTCTTAAGTTTGCCAATGCCGTCCACATGGCCTGTGACGAAGTGGCCGCCCAGCTTGCCGCCGACCCGCAAAGAGGTTTCGAGGTTGACGGCCTTAGACCCTTGGAGACTTTCGCCTAGGGTGCTGCGTATCAGCGTCTCCGGGGACACAGCGGCCACAAACCCAAGTGGCATCAGCTCCGTTGCCGTCAGACAGATGCCATCGACCGCCACACTATCGCCAATCTCCAGCCCCGTCGTAATCAGATGGGCCTGGCTCTGATCGCAGAGGATGCGAACATGCTCATTGTCGATGCGCTCCAACTTGCCAACGGCTTGAACGAGTCCAGTAAACACAGGTGCCTATTTCATGAAGATCTCTACCTATTGTGCGATGTCAGCGAGTCCCTTGCCCAGAAAGATCTACTTTTGGATAGAGATTCTTCTCAGAAACTAGGCAATCGGGGAGCTGATCCTTTACGATTTGAAAGCGGAAGTTTTGCAGGCAACCTGTAGAGTTCCAAGCTTGATATAAAACACCAAATCTTAAACTAACTTTTTACTGGTCTTTACATCTCTCTTTTCCACAGAACTTTCTAGAGCTTCCAAGTTTTTAGGCGATCGCGCGCGATACCAGCGGGACGAAGGCATTATGATCGAGATGAGAGTCGCAGGTATTGGTCTAGACCCAGCCACCCGGAGTTCCGTCCTAATTTTGAAGGACGCGACCGATCGGCGGGCCTTGCCGATCTATATTGGTCCAGACCAGGCCCAGTCGATCGGCATGGTCCTAGACAACAAGGTACCACCCCGTCCGGCCACCCACGATTTATTTATCAGTTTGTTCGATAGCTGGGACCTGACCCTCGATCGCGTCGTGATCCACAGCCTCCAGGACAACACCTTCTTTGCCGCCCTAGTTGTCAAGCGCGGCGAGCTGGTGCGGGAAATTGATGCCCGGCCCAGTGATGCCATCGCCCTCGCCGTCCGAGCCAACTGCCCGATCTGGGTGATGGAAGAGGTGGTGGCCGATGCTTCGATTCCGGTCGATCGCGACGCCGATGAGGCCGAACGCCGCGCCTTCCGGGATTTTGTTTCCAACATCAGCCCTTCGGCCTTGATTCAGCAAGCCCAGCCGGGGGGCGATGGACGTTAGGCGGTTTGGCAAGACGGAGCGGCATCTGTCAGTCCTCTCCCTGGGAACCATGCGGGCTCTGGATTCGGCCCAGGGGATGAAGGATACAGTGGCTGGCGCGATCGCCTCCGGCATCAACCATATCGAAACCGCGCCCAGCTACGGCCAGAGTGAAGTTTTTCTCGGGCAGGCCCTAGGTGCCTACGATCGCACGAGCCTGTTTGTTACGAGTAAACTCCTGCCGACGGGGGAAAATCCTAGGGCAATCGTCGAACAGTCCTTGGCAAACCTCCACCTCACCTACCTAGATGGTCTGGCGATCCATGGCATCAACACCTGGGGGCATCTGGAATGGGTGACAGCGATGATGCCGGAACTACGGCGTTTACAAACCGCTGGGAAGATCAGACATCTGGGGTTTTCCAGCCATGGGAGTTTGGAACTGATTGAGGCGGCGATCGATCGCTTTGACGACTGGGCCTTTGTCAATCTGCACTATGGCTATTTTTTCCAACGGAATGCTGGGGCGATCGAGAAAGCTAAAGCCAAGGACTTGGGCATCTTCGTCATCTCGCCCGCAGATAAGGCTGGGATGCTCTATGCGCCCCCGGAACGACTGGAACAGCTCTGTCTGCCCTTGACTCCCCTAGAGGTGAACTACCGCTTTCTATTGAGCGATCCGGGGATTACGACATTAAGTGTAGGCCCGGCGAATCCGGCGGAGTTAGATCTGCCGATCGCGGCGGTGAAAAACTGTGGCCCGTTGAGTCCGACGGAGCTAGCGGTGTTTGACAGATTAGACCAAACCATGGCTGAACAGCTCGGCACCGATCGCTGTAGCCAATGCCACGCCTGTCTGCCCTGCCCGGAGGGAATTAACATCCCAGAGGTGCTGCGGCTGCGCAATCTCGCCGTAGGTTATGAAATGGTGACCTTTGGCCAGTATCGCTATGGGATGTTTGAGAAGGCGGGGCATTGGTTTTGGGGGGCGCGAGGCGATCGCTGTACGGACTGTGGGGACTGTCTGCCGAAATGCCCCCAGGAACTGGCGATCCCCCAACTGCTGCGCGACACCCACGACAGACTCGGCGGCAAACCTCGGCGTAGGCTCTGGGAATAGGGAAGCGATCGTTAAGCTTAATCCCGAGAATTGGCTTCTACATATTGCTCTATGGCATAATCAACGCTAATTTGCAGATGTCCTGTGCTCAAGACATCTCATGCCGTCTCGTCAGGTAGTAAGTCGTAATATGAACAAGAATTTTCTTTCCCTTGGTTTTGGCTCGCTCGTTGCTAGTGGTCTAGCGGCGGGTGCTTTAGTGGTGTCCTCCGTTGCCCCTGCAATGGCCCAGGCAGCTCCCTTGATCGGCCAATGCCGCGCCGTCAATAAGCAAACCCCTTTATTCAAAACCCGCAGTACCTCCGGGGAAGCGGTTGTCCTGCTCAAAACCAATGACCAGGTGACACTATCGGAAAACAGTGCCAGCGACGGGCTAATTTCGGTGTCTAAGCCCTCGGCGGGGTTTGTGGCTGTGGCCAACCTGAAGACCTGCCCTGGTGGGACGAAGCCTCCGGTAACGCCTCCAGTGGATGGCTCTGCCTGCCGCTTGGTGGTCCAGTCGAAGGGTTTGGCGATTCGCAAGGATCCAGCCACCACGGGTGAAGTCGTTGGGGGCGTGGGCTTCAACGAGAAGGTCACCTTGGCCATGCCGATGGATAAGAAGATCATAGAGGGCCGCACCTGGCTGAAGATCGAGAAGCCAAACATGGGTTGGGTCTCCGAAGGCTTTGAAGCTCAGCCGTTCAAGAACCTGGCGAGCTGTAAGTAGGCGATCGATCGATTTGCGTCCTGTAGGGACGCCCCCCTGTAGCCAACAGAATCATGAATTGTGGGCTAACCAAACACCGTCCCTACAGGACTCCGATCCTCCGTTAATTTGCAAACCCCCAAATTCCCCTGCGAATTTGGGGGTTTGCCAGTCTAAGCCCTATGGGTAAACGGCGTCCCCCAAAAAGCCCAATTCTCCTTATTAAACGCGATCGCCACTTCAAAATCAAATCCCGCTCCAACTGCTGCCGCGCCTTCGTCTGTACCGGAGCGTCCTGCCAGAAGGCGATCCCGATTTCCGTCGGCAGACTGTAGTGATAGTGGGCCTGCTGATAGTTGAGCAAATAATGCTTGCAGCCATGCTCCCCCTTCCAGCGCTGATTCGCCTTGATCGTTTCCCCCGTATACAGCAACAGCGGGGATCCATCCACCCCATAGTCAAACACAAAATAAAGCGCCGAAACTCCCGCATCTTCAGCCTTCCAGCGCCAAAATTGACTGTTTTGCCGAGGGAGTGCCATCGGATTGAGACTATCGGCATTAAGTGTGATCCCCAATACATCTCCAAACAAATTTCCCTGGCTGGCCGCCGCCCCCACAATCACATCCGACTGAAATTTCAAAACCCGCTGTTTCCACTGCTGTAAGGCTTCTGGGCTCAGTTCCAAATGAGGTTTTCGGCCAGTTGTGTAACTGCCCGCTAAATCCTTGGCGGAAAATAATGAATTTTGTTCACCGTTCATTAAAAATTCTGAGGTCAAAGTTTCGCGGCTTAGGATACCATAGCCAAGGTCTTCAAAATTCTCTTCAAAATGTTGACATTATTAACACCTGCTTCGATGCCTCCTGAAATTCTGATCGTCGCGATCGCCGTACTCGGCTGTCTCCACTGTGCGATCGGCTATGCCGCCGCCAAAGTTGCCATTGCCAAAGGTGGCAACAAGGATCTCTGGATTCCCGTCGGCCTGATCGCTGGCACACCCGCATTGATTGCGGCCCTCACCTTGAAGTCTCCTAACTTGAAGCTCCCCTCCTTCAAGGTCTAAAGCGCCATCCATGACCGAACCTGTTGTAAAACCTGACCACCTCGAAATCGGCAAAATCGTCGGTGCCCACGGCATCCGGGGCGAACTCCGGGTCCACCCCAGCACCGACTTCCCCGAACGGCTTGAGAAAAAAGGGGGCCGCTGGATGATGCGCCCGAACCAATCTCAACCCGAACGAGTGCAGTTGTTGCGAGGCTATTACCAAGATGGGAAGGGCCTCTACATCATCCAACTCGAAGGTGTAGCCGATCGCAATGCCGCCGAATCCCTCCGAGGCTGCGTCTTGATGGTCGATAGCACCGATCGCCCCCGTATCGAAAAGGGGGAGTTTTTGGTCATCGATCTAATTGGCCTCCCCGTCTACGATCAGGCGACCCAAACCTTGGTGGGTGTAGTCCGTGACATGCTGAGTGCCGGGAACGACCTCCTGGAAGTCATCCAAGAAGGTCGAGCCGAGCCAATTTTGATTCCCTTCGTGGAGCCGATCGTCCCGGTTGTGGATTTGAAAGCAGGCCGCATTGAGATCACCCCACCACCGGGGTTAATTTAGATTCAAGCCTTAGGCGTTTATAATGGCTAGCGGTTGTTTTTGCAGCGCGCAGGTTTTCCCTATGGCTAGGCTCAAAATTGATGACGGCAGAACCCTGACAGATCTTCAGGCGATCGCCCAAGAACTCGCCCCCCTAAACGTTCAGTTGAGCCACTGGCCGATCGAAAACGATGGGGTTCAGGCCCTGCTGGACAAATTGATTCTCGACGACGGGGAAAAGGAACAGGTTCTGGTGGGACTCGATCGCTACTTCGAACCCCTCAAAGCCAGCCATGGCTACGTCAGCCGCGATCTAATCGTCCTGCATCCCGAGGTCCCCAACCTCGATACCTTGCTATCGAAGTTCAATTCGGTCCATACCCATGCCGACGACGAGGTTCGCTACATTGTCGATGGGGAAGGCGTATTCGGCTTCGTGCGGCCCGATGGCAGTCAGGTGGAATTGACCATGGAGCCCCAGGAGTTTATCAATGTGCCCGCTGGGACAGAGCATTGGTTTTATCTCACCGAAAGTCGGCGGGTCAAAGCCGTGCGCTACTTCATTGGCACCGACGGCTGGGTACCCGAATACACCAACACCACCATTAAATTTCGCCAAGGAGCCAATGCGTAAATGGCGATCGAAGTAGACTACCGTTTCCCCCCCGGCACCGACATTGCCAAACAGGCGACCGTGATCGCCATCGGCCAAACCGTCGGGAGCTGGGACGATCGCTGGACCAGTCGCGAAGGGGCCTTCCGCGATCGCCTCGGCCAGGTCGTCAAAATCGAGGAAAACACCGCCACGATTGCCTTCCCCGAACAAAACGTCGAAGGTGACATTGCCAGTTTACTCACGATGATCTTTGGCAAATATTCCATGGCCGGAGCCGCCAAGGTCACGGCGGTGCGGCTACCCGAGGACTATGGCGTCCGTCCGAAGTTTGGCATCTCGGGCATCAGGGAAAAACTGGGGGTAAGCGATCGCCCCCTCGTCATGGCAATTTTCAAACCTGCCTTAGGTCTATCCGCCGCCGACCATGGCCAAATCCTCTCGGAGGTTGCGCCCGCTGGCCTCGACGTGATTAAAGATGATGAAATCATGGCCGATCTGGCCAGTGCGCCGACCTTTGAGCGCCTGAAGGCTTGCCGGGAAGTGATCGATCGCGCCCGAGATCAAACTGGGAAGGAATTGCTCTATGCCACCAACCTCACCGGACGCGGTAATGAACTGGTTGATAAAGCCCGGCGTCTAGTCGCAGCCGGAGCCAATGCCCTATTGTTCAACGCCCTCACCTACGGGTTTAGCGCCCTGGAAGCCCTGGCCCTCGATCCCGAAATTAATGTGCCGATCTTCGCCCATCCGGCCCTAGCCGGAGCCCTTTGCGGTGCACCGGATCACGGCCTAGACTACAGCGTGGTTTTGGGTACGCTCATGGCCCGCAGTGGGGCGGATGCAGTCCTGTACCCCGCCCATTACGGTAGTTTGCCCTTTGAGAAAAGTCAGGAAATGATCATTCGATCGGAGCTAGTCGATCGCAACGTTTTCCCTGTTCCTTCCGCTGGAATCCACCCTGGTGTAGTGCCTAAGGCTTTGGCGGACTATGGCGATCGGGTGATTCTAAACGCCGGAACTGGGATTATGGATCATCCCCAGGGAGCAGCGGCTGGGGTTAAGGCTTTCTTTGAGGCCCTGGATAAGGCACAAGTTGGGGTATCATTTCGGACGGAGGAAATTGAGGCGGGTCCCTTGCGATCGGCTTTGGATAAATGGGGGGCGGTTTAGATGGCGTTGTTGGTTTGTATTGGTTGATGGTTTGTGTGATGGCATAGGTGGTGGGCGCGGAATACGCGCCCCTACCAGCAGAATTCTATTTGGTAAATTTACCCCACCCAATAATGGCTCCTATACCCCACTGTGTTGTCTTCTGCGACTTTGACGGCACCATCACCGAAGAAGAAACCTTTGTGGCAATGCTGAAGCAGTTCACACCCGCATTGTCGGCGAAATTAATGCCCGAAATGTATGCGCGAAAGCTAACCCTCCGCGAAGGCGTACGGCAACTGCTCGAATCCATTCCCTCAAAGTGCTACGAAGACTTTATCCCCTACGCCGAACCTAAGAAAATGCGATCGGGCTTCCCCGAATTCCTAGCATTTTTGGCCGATCGCAACGTCCCCTTCGTCCTCGTCTCCGGGGGTGTACGCATCGTCGTCGAAACCGTGATCGGCGATCTCGCCCCGCAGATGGCTGGCATCTATGCCGTCGATCTCGATACCAGCGGCGAAATGCTCAAACCCATCACCCCCTATGAAGATGGCAATGAGCTAGTCGCCAAGGTCAAGGTCATGGGGGAATATCCCTGCGAGCAGGCGATCGCCATCGGTGACTCGATCACCGACCTGAACATGGCCCTCCATGCACCCTTAGTCTTTGCCCGCGATCGCCTCGCCCTCTATCTAGATGAATCGGAGAAAACCTACGTGCCCTGGCATGATTTCCACGACATCCGCACCTATCTGGAAAGATATTGGGCCGAAGATGATCCCGATTGAATCTGCCAGAGCCCAGCGTATACGCCATTTTTATCGAGCAAAACCTCGTGGGTACCGGATTCGACAATCCTGCCTGCCTCAATTACATAGATGCAATGGGCATGGCGAATCGTCGAAAGACGGTGGGCTATAGCAATCGTCGTGCGGTTTTGAGTAATTACTGCGAGGGAGCGGGCGATCGCCGCCTCAGTCTCGTTATCCACGGCTGACGTCGCTTCATCGAGGATGAGGATCGCCGGATCTTTAAGGATTGCCCTGGCGATCGCCAATCGCTGCCGTTGCCCACCCGAAAGCTTTTGACCCCGTTCCCCAACGATCGTGTCGTAACCCTCAGGAAGCTGTTGAATAAACTCATCGGCCTCGGCCTGCTTCGCCGCATGGATCACAGCCTCGCGGGAGGCGTCAAAACTCCCATAGGCGATGTTTTCAGCAACGGACCCATGGAACAGAAACACATCCTGACTGACCCAGCCGATCGATCGCCGCAGATCCTCTAGTTTTAGCGATCGCAAATCCTGCCCATCCAGCAAAATCTCCCCTTCCTGAATCTCATAAAACCGCAGCAGCAGTTTCACCAACGTACTTTTCCCGGACCCCGTCGCCCCAACAATCCCCACGGTCTGGCCTGCTAAAATCTGGAGGGAGAGATTTGAAAGGGCGGGGGGGCGATCGCGGTAGGCAAAGGTGATGTTATTAAACGCCAGATCCCCTTTGACCTGGGCGAGGGGGCGAGTCGCCCGAAGGCAATAATTGAAATACGGTTACATCC
>JAAUSA010000163.1 GCA_012031975.1 Alkalinema sp. RU_4_3
GAGAGAGAGAGAGGGAGGAGGAGGCCGCCGCCGCCCCACTTCCCAACGCAGGCAAACGCTATATCGCGGTCGTAGACAGCAACCGTTACTGCTACCAATTGACGACGGAGCAGCGCGATCGCCTGCACCAGTCCTCGGCCAAGATGCAGTTGGAAGCTGGCAAATACCGGATTCGGATCAAGGATGGCAGTTTTGGCTACAAGGGCGACCATGCCCGCGAACCCCTAGCCATGCTGCGCCTGAAGGGGGGCCGCTTCATGAACCAACAGACGGGTGTGACGGTCAATAGCACCTGGGGGACCCTCAACGGGTTTGAGGATGCCATGATTCTCCATGTCTACGAACCCACTACGCTCCATGCCTTCTACATTGACACCTATGTTGGCGACAACGAAGGGGATGTGACGCTGGCGATCGATCCGCTGCAATAAACCTAGCAGTAGATTGAAAAAAGGGAAGGGCGATCGCAGATGATCGCCCTTCCCTTGGCTTATTTAAGAATCATACATACGCGCCGAGGGAGCACCAGGATTCTCTTCGCAATACAACTCAAAGTTGCTCTTGGGTTTTTCCACAAAATCCCCCTTCCTGAGAATATCGCTGACGGAAATAATGCCCAGTAAGCTACCTTTGATCACAGGTGCTCGACGAATACGCGTCTGCGCAAACAATCGCGCCACATACTCCACACCTAGCTCAGGATTAACCACAACACAGGGTTTTGTCATGATTTCATAGACCCGCATTGCCTTCGGATCAAGGCCAAAGGCCACCACTTTGTAAACAATATCTGTCTCCGTCACCATACCGTAGGGATCCGTTGCATTGCGGGGTTCGACCACAAGCGCCCGCAATCCCTTCTCCTTCATCATACCCACCGCCTCGGCGATCGTCGCGGAACCACGAATCGTCACCACGGCTTTCGTCATAATTTCTTCGGCTTTCATCATAGTCCTGTTCTCTCAAATTATTAATGGTTTCAAGGGTTTAGTCTTCGTAGATGCGACATTCCTGGGCATCCGGATTCGCTTCGCAGTATTGCTGAAGAGAATTCTTGGCGGGCTGTTTACGCCGCTGATCCGCTGCCGCTGCCTGCAGTTCTTCAAGGGCATCCCAAGCCGCTGCACATTCCGGGGAAGTGGCCCCTTGACGCTCACAGATTGCCCTGGCCTCTTCACGGGTAATTTCAATCTCATCTTCAATGAACAGCCGCTTGGGTTTTTCCACGAAGTCGCTTTTCAATAGGATGTCGCTGACCGAAACAATGCCCAGCAAACTATTACCCTGGACCACCGGAGCCCGACGAATTCGGGTCTGGGCAAATAATCGAGCCACATATTCCACACCCAATTCTGGGTTGACGATGACACAGGGCTTGACCATGATTTCATAGACCCGCATCACCTTCGGATCATGGCCAAAGGCCGTGACTTGATAGATGATGTCAGTCTCGGTCACAATGCCATAGGGGTCGGATTCACTGCGGGGTTCCACAATCAATCCACGCAGTTTCTTCTCTTTCATGATTTGCACGGCTTCAGCAATCGTGGCCGACCCACGAATGGTGACAACCGATCGAGTCATAATATCTTCAGCTTTCATCATGGCAATCCAACCAATTTTTTCTGTTACGCTAAATAAATAAATCCAATCCGTTACAATGCCCGCTGCAGCACTTCGCTAAAGTCTTCATAGGCTCTCACACCAACGAGCTTTTCCAGTAATTCCCCTTGCTTAAAGAACAGCACGACCGGAATACTGCTAATCCCAAAGCGTTTAGCCATCGATGGGTTAGCGTCAAGATCCAGCTTGAACACTTTGGCCCGATCGCCATACTCATTGGCCAACCGATCCATCATCGGTGCCACCAACTTACAAGGCCCACACCAAACCGCTGTAAAGTCCACCACCATAACCGCCTCACGGGTGAGTATGGCATCAAATTCTGTCTCGTCTTCAATGAACATTGCCGCTGTCGTCATTGCCATAGCTCCTGCCCACCCTATTAGTATAAATTCTCTTCTTGGTGCGTCTGAATCGTGCAATCCGATCGCGGATAGGCAACACAAGTTAGGACAAACTTCGCTTGCAGTTGCTCATCATCTAAAAAAGATTGATCCGATTGATCGACATCCCCAGAAATCAACTTACCCACACAGCTCGAACAGGACCCGGCTCGACAGGAAATCGGCAAATCAATGCCAGCTTCATCGGCAGCATCGTAGATCGTTTGATCATCGGCAACCTCGATCGGGGTACCGAGCCCTGCTTCATCGATCAGCGTTACTTTGTAGGTTGCCATGGATTCCTCTGATTAAAAAACAACTTCTCTTCAGACTTCTCTTCAGAGTTACGGTAGAATGGGAAACATCGATGATTGACACAATTGAACTTATTGACATAAGCTACAATGACAGCAGTTCCTTCTAAGAAAGATTTGTCTGCCTGGGAACGATTAGAACGCGGTAGACAGGCAAAGGCCAGTAATGGTGGCTATGCGGGCTACGGTTCACCAGCCTTTGGTGAACAATCTGTGGATGGTGAATTGTTGTCTGATCCCGTCGAATGCGAAGTCATCGAATTGATCCGTCGCCATCACAAATCCGGCAAGTCGTTACAGAAGATCGCCGACTGGTTAAATAGTCAAGGCTATACAACAAAACGAGGACAACCTTGGCAACGAACCTCCGTCAAACGAGTTCTGGATAGACTTTACGGAAAGCCTTCTAGAATGTCTGCCTGCATTGACCAAGCAGAACAAGCCCCAGAGGTCCCCTCAGAATCTAGCCATCCCACCGGAAACCATTTAAGCTGAGACCTCCTGTCTTGAAAGGACTTGGACCAACTTCACTGTAACATCTGTCTATCATACACCTAAATCTGTTCAACACCTTATGGGTCATGGAACATCTGCAACAATTTGTTACATCCCTCTGAGGCTCTGGGCTGATTCCATCCATCTCGCTCTTCCCATAACTGATAATGTCACCTGATCAGCCTTTATCCTGGGCACCTAATTTAGAGGATGCGATCGATCGTCATCCCTTTATTGTGCCCCCCACGACGCTTTTAGCAGAAGTGCTCACCTTGATCAGCCAGGCCCACCACCAGAGTTGTATGATCTGTGCGGATCTGGCCCTGTCAGCGCCGTCGCACCGAGAAAGCCGTGCCAGTTGTGTGCTCGTGATGAATGGGTCAGAACTCCTCGGGATTTTGACAGAACGGGATGTCGTGCGGTTAATCGCCAAAAACATTAATTTTTCTACGGTCACGGTGTCAGAGGTGATGGCTCAACCCGTGATCACGCTGCCCCCTAGTGCCGTGCAGGATATTTTTGCGGCACTGTTTCTATTTCGGCGCTATCGGATTCGCCATTTACCGATTGTGGACGATCGTTCACAGTTAGTGGGGGTGATTTCCCATGAGAACATTCGTCAGGTGCTGCGTCCAGCTAATCTACTGCGGTTTCGCCGGGTGTCGGATGTGATGTCTACCCAGGTGGTCCAGGCTTCCCTGACTACGACTGTCCTACGGGTGGCCCAGTTGATGGCGGAGCATCGTGTGAGTTGTGTGGTGATTACTCAGAGAGATGAAGCGGAGCATGACTGCCCGGTTGGCATTGTGACGGAGCGGGATCTGGTGCAATTTCAGGCCTTGCAAATGGATCTCGATAGAACCCAAGTCCAACGGGTGATGAGCACACCACTATTTCTCCTCAGTCCAACGGATTCACTCTGGACGGCCCATCAGGAGATGCAAAGACGACGGGTGGGGCGATTGGTGGTGGCTTGGAATTGGGGTCAAGATTTGGGCATTGTGACCCAGACCAGTTTGCTGCGGGTGTTTGACCCGATGGAAATGTATGGTGTGATTGAAAATTTGCAACAAACCATTCAGCAGTTGGAGTCCGAGAAAATTTCAGTTAGTTTACAGAATCAGTTGGCTGATGCGATCGCGCCGCAGTCTACCGTCGATCGGCCTAATTCCCCTGTCTTGCTCAATAAGATACAGAGTATGGTTGAGATGATGATGACTGATTTGGATCTGCCGATCGAACATCGACAGGCCTTACTCCGGTCGGTGCTAGAACTGTTAAGTCAACTTGGCGATCGAGCTTGATTGCGATTTTAATCATCCCCTGCTTCGTCATTTTCATCAGCGAAGAGATGTTTGAAATAGCGATCGGGCGAATTCAGAAAGTCGCGGGTGACTAGGTAATGGTCTGTTTCCTTGTAGGCAACTTCGCGGATACCCTCTTCGCCGAAGCCGTACAGCCTGGCCCCAGGATAGGCAAGGAGAATCGGCGAATGGGTGGCAATGATAAACTGCGCATGGCCGGGATGGGTCAGTTCGTGGATGATTCTGAGAAACGACAATTGCCGCTGGGGCGAAAGGGCGGCTTCGGGTTCATCGAGGAGGTACAAACCCTGCTCAAAGCGATGCTCAAACAGCGCGAGAAACGACTCTCCGTGGGATTGATGGTGGAGGCGTTTGCCCCCATAGGCCGACGGGTGGGAGACGCGATCGCTATAGGTGGCGAAGTTATAGAAGCTTTCGGCCCGCATAAAGAAGCCCTCTGTCACCCTGCGAGACCAGGACAAACGCAGGGCCTGGGAGAGTTCGGAGCGATCGGCAAAGACTTCCCGCTGGTGATCGCGGTTTCCCCCCTCTGGATTAAACCCACAGATTTCGGCGACAGCCTCCAACAAAGTGGATTTACCACTGCCGTTTTCCCCGACTAGGAATGTCACATTGGTGGAGAATTCGAGGTTGATCCCGTCAGCAAAGGAGGGCACATCGAAGGGGTGACTGGAGGCTCGATCAAAGTGAACGGATGCACTCGCAATGCTGCGCAGAAAGGGGGCACCTAGGCGAGAGAGGGCCGGGTGGGTTTGTCGATTGGCTTTCATGGGATGTCTCTACGACTTCAGTGATCCCAGTATAGCTACAATTTCAGAATTGATTTGTATCGTATTTGTTAAGTGTATTGCAAAACTCTGCGGGAGCAGGAATAATTCTAAGTTTCTGAAAATATTCTCTCGGCATGAATTGCTCTAGAATCGGCAAACATTCATCCAAGTCGTTTTTCCTAATGCCAAACGTATCCCCCGAAAGCAACGAAAAACCAAAATCCGCGTAAAGCTTGATTGCTCGAAAACTAGATGGCTGTGTGTGAAGATAAACAGGATAATCGCACATTTTCAATTCCTTCATAACAATCGAAAGCAAAGCTCTGCCAATGCCTTGTCCTTCATACTCCTTTAAAACTTTAAACCATTGAATCGTATTAAATTTGTCATAGGCCTTCCAAATTAAGCATGTAGCGATCGGTTGATCTTGCCGATCGCAGACAAACAAGGTTTTGGCAAAAAAGAGTTCTTCCTTTCCACCATAGGTCGTGGCGAAATAATCTGACATAAACTCCTCATACTCCTTTGCCAGATTATCATCATCAAAGGGCATTGCTTTCCATAGAGCTAGCTCATCAGGCCTGCAACTTCTGATGGAATAACTGGCAGGCAGCTCCGTGAGAGCATTATGATTCAATGCCTTGCATATCATAAAGATATTTTTGTCAGGTATTTCTGCTTCTTTCATTGTCTAGGAATTCAAGTAGAAAGTCATACTGCTACATGCTAGGCGTTGAACAACGGTATTATAAATGCCATGATAATACCACCAATCACAACCACTTCAACAATCTTGAGAGCCAAGTCAGATTGTTTAATTCTAATGCCTTGAAACCAAGACTGCGGCTTATCTTTATGACGCTTTTTCCAATTAAACATCGACAATAAAAGGGGAATCCCACCCACTTTTACACCCAGTAGCAAATGTAATGCAAGACCCATTAATACACCCACCCATGCCACTAAATGTGCTGTATATGCTTGGTGATAAAGTTCTCCCGCAGGCAGCCAGGCTTCCTTCATCATCCGACCCGTCAAAGCCGCAAACGTTGCAGAAAAGAGCATGAATGTATTGGTAAAATGGTGTATTGATATCCACCAACCAGGCGTACCAAACTGTTTCAATTGCGCGACCGATCGCTCCTGAATCAAACGACGATAGCCCAGATGAAAACTGTACAGCACAAAAATGGGAAGCATTAATAGGAAGATAACGGCGATCGTTCCATGAATATCTTGAATACTAGAGAGCTTGGGTAGAGGCAAACCACCCCAACGCTTGTCATAGGTGTTATAAACCCAAAACCCTGAACCGAGCGCCAAAACTGTTAGTGAGGCGATGGCACCGTGGGTTATTCGTAGTAGAACAGGTTGGTAGGGACTAGACTGTGGCATTTAGACCTCAAGCTATAATGTCAGTTGACCCATTATAGCTTGAGGTCGAGACGCCAGCTATCCCCACCCCGATCGCGCAGCAATTCCAAATTCAGACCACAGACCGACCCATCAGAGTCCTGGAGAGACGGCTCGACTAGCCCGCAATTCATTCGCGGTGTGGTTTAGGCAGCAATGATGAGAGCCCAAATCACGGGGTGATCTGATTGCCCCATGAATGGCCTGCGAATGAATTGCAGGCTAATCAAACACCGTCCCTTCAGGACTCCGAAGCTCCGTAAAAATCAGTTTTCTGTAGGAGAATTGTTGAATTTGGAATTGCTGCCGACTGCGCTGTAGTGGGCTTTCTGGGCTAGAGGGGACCTTAAAACGGAACGCTCTAATGCTTGGGTTGAGCGGTGCAAAAATCTGGTCAAGAACTTTGAATGGACCATAGAACATGCCCGGACAAAGCTCAATTTCTGCTTCGTTCGCTTGCTGGTCAAACGCCTGGCTGTCACCTAAAAAGATGTCAAATGGGTTCTATAGACGAGGAAAATTTAATCCAGAAATTTTCTTCCGGTGATGGTGGAGTTGTTTGGAATGCGAAATTCACCCCAGATAATATTATTTCTACTACTAGTGAGGGGAATGTCATATTTTGGGATTTGAATAATCTTGATGCTCTTTTAACAAGTAGTTGCGAGAAGATTAGAGCCTATCTCAATACCAACTCACAAGTCAAAAGTGAGGATCGGAAGATTTGTAATGATGTTCTTGGTGCCACTTAAATATCCTATATTTCAACCGCAAAGCCGATCGCAAAATGTGCGGCCTAGAAAAGTAACCCCACGAATTTCAGAGGAATTAACGTCGCCCCCCTCCCCCATCAGAAAACCCAGCGACAATCGATCGCACCCACAGCAGACCCATCTCCACCCAATTGCGAATCAGCTAAATCCGTCTCAGTCGATCGATCGCCCCCAGAAGACAACCCTGGGCGATCGCCCCCAAACCCCAAACATCCCCAAAGCAAGAGCCAAATCCTCCTCAAGATAGATTTACGATCGCCCACCCGCAAAACAGCCCCAGCCGATCGCTCCTTTTGTAACGAGGACTCCAAGACCTCATCTCGGAAGCCTCACAGGCCCTTCGAGACACCGAACGAACCCGATTATCCCTATCCGCGCTAGAATGGGGAAGTCTAACCCGTGGTGAGATCATGAGTAAGTCTCTTCAACAACTTCAGTCTCAGATTCAATCGATGCCAAGCGATCGCGTCAAATCGATCGTCATGTTCTGGCTAGCGTCTGAGCAGAAAACGATCGTTGAGTTTGAACAGTTGGTTGATGATTCAGAGGATGAAGACTGGGGGGAGCTGCCTGAGTTTTCAGAGGATCAGATGATTAGTGAAGATGAAATGGTCGCTGAGAGTTTAGCAATTTTTGCAGCTTATCAGAAAAATCCCAAAGGGATTCCCCATGAGGCGATGAAACAATGGGCAGAAAGTCTAGGACAGGATAACGAGCTGACATGTCCAAGGTAATTTGGACACCAGAGGCATCAGCATCCCTAGAGAGCCAGCGCCTGTACTTGAGTGATATAAATCCAAATCTTGCTGATCGGGCTGTGCAGAAAATTATTGCAGCCTGTGAAAATTTGTCTGTCTTTCCGACCCGTGGTACGCCTGTCGAAGGAGCATCTGGCTTGCGTAAGTTAATTGTTTCCTTTGGGAAAGTACCTTTCGTAGTTCACTATCTAATATTGGATGACGAGGTTCTGATTTTCAAAGTATACAATGGTCGGCAGCAGAGACCGACTTAGCCTCAAATCAACCATAACTGGCAAAGGGCCGATCGCCCCTAACCTCAAATCCCCCCCAAGCAAAAGCCAAATCCCTCTCAAGACAGATTTACGATCGCCCATTCTCGTAGATACGATCGAACTACATCGAACGCACAGAGCCTGCGATCGCCATCCCATAGCAATGAGCGGAATCCCCCGTGACCTCAAACCCGACCCAAAACACATCGCTAAACACCTACCCAACACCCCCCAAATGCAAAAACTCCTCCGAGACGAAGGAGCCGTCCACATCTTCCACGACGAAGAAACCCTACAAACCGTCGGCATCACGATGGTCTACGACCGACCATAGGTCATCGCCTGGTTCGCCATCCCCCAAACCCAAGTCAAACCCTACACCGACAGAAAATTACTCTCCATTCCTCCCCAATCAAAATCTGCCTAACTCATAGAGCGCATAGCTTACGTAAGTTAATTGTTTTCGTTGGGAAAATACTTAAAATGGGTTAGAAAGATAGAGGCAAGCCCAACTTTAAGATCCCATGACCACCCAACTCCAACGCTCTACCGACATCCCCCAGCTGATCGCCCAGCAGCGCAAATTCTTCCAAAGTGGCCAAACCCAGCCTCTAGCCTTCCGCATCCAACAGCTCCAACGCCTCAAACAAGCCGTACTGGACTACCAAGACCAGATCCTCGAAGCCGTAAAACTCGATCTCGGTCGTCCAGCCTTCGAGGGCTACTTCGAACTCTCCGCCATCGGCGAAGTCAACACAGCCCTCAAGCAGCTCCAAACCTGGATAAAACCCCAGCGCGTCAAAACAGGCATCGACCAGTTCCCAGCCAGCGCCTGGATACAGCCCGATCCCCTAGGCGTCATCCTAATCATCGGTCCCTGGAACTATCCCTTCCAACTCGTCTTCGGTCCCCTCGTCGGTGCGATCGCCGCTGGCAACTGCGCGATCGTCAAACCCTCAGAACATGCCCCCCACACCTCCAAAGTCGTCGCCAACCTCATCGCCTCCATCTTTGACCCCAACTACGTCGCCGTCGTCGAAGGGGATGTACAAACCAGCCAGGCGCTGCTAGAGGAACGCTTCGACCATATCTTCTTCACAGGCGGCAGCGCTGTGGGCAAAGTCATCATGGCGGCGGCAGCAAAACACCTCACCCCCGTCACCCTAGAACTCGGCGGCAAATCGCCCTGTATTGTCGATCGCGAGATCCAACTCGAATACGCCGCAAAACGAATCATCTGGGGCAAGTTTATTAACGCGGGGCAAACCTGCATTGCACCGGACTATCTCCTGGTCGATCGCGCCATCGCAGCAGAGTTTATCCCCCTACTCCAACAGAAGATCACCCAGTTCTTCGGTGAAGCCCCAGCCAAAAGTCCAGACCTTGGACGCATGATTCACCAACGGCACTTCGATCGCCTAGTCAAGTTCCTCAATGACGGTCAAGCGATCGCAGGCGGCAACTATGACGCAGCAACGAAATACATAGCTCCAACATTGCTGAAAAACGTCAGTTGGGATGCACCGATTATGCAGGAGGAAATCTTTGGGCCAATTCTGCCGATCTTTGAATATGATGATTTGGAAGAAGCAATCGCGATCGTCAACGCCAGACCAAAACCCCTAGCTCTCTACTTCTTCTCCAAGAACGAACAAAAACAAAACCGCATCCTCAGCGCCACCAGTTCCGGCGGCGTATGCCTCAACGAAACAGTCATGCATGTAGGCGTGGGCGATCTACCCTTGGCGGCGTCGGCGAAAGCGGCATGGGTCGCTACCATGGCAAATACAGCTTCGACACCTTTTCCCATTACAAAAGCGTGTTGAAAAAGAGTTTCCTGGTCGATTTGGCTTGGCGTTATGCCCCCTATACCGAAGCAGGCATCAAGCAAATCAAAAATTTAGTCATGCGGTAAAATCTCTGGTAGGGGCGCGTATCCCGCGCCCACAATGCATCCCACCCACCACAAATCAAACAACCCCCCAATTTATTCCATGGCAAAACAACGCAAAAAATCTGATTTCCCAACCAAAATTTGCGTTGTTTGCCACCTCCCATTCACCTGGCGGAAAAAATGGGAAAACTGCTGGGACGAAGTGAAATATTGCTCCGATCGCTGCCGCCGCAGAAAATCGGAGCAATCCCCCTAATTCTTTCGCCCAGTAACGTACTTACTCATATAGTGAGTCTCTTCACCCACCACCTCAAAGCCGGATTTTTCCATGCGATCGCGCAAACTATCCTGCATATAATCGCGGTAGAACGGCTCATGGAAACTGTCCGAAAACCCTTCCATAATTGGCCCCAGCGTCGGCGAATCCACCAACTGAATCGAATCACAGATCACCAGCGTTCCACCGGGCTGCAACACCCGGAAACATTCGTCAATCACCTTCTGACGCACTGGACCCGGCAACTCATGGAACAAAAACACACAGCTCAAAGCGTGGAAATAATTATCCCGGTAGGGTAAATCCTCACCATTCGCCTGGGATAACTGCGGCAATTCCCCCGGCAGCTTGGACAGATCGCTATTCGCCTTCCGCAAATAGGTCGGCGATAGGTCTACGCCGTACAGACTCGCCTTTGGCAAAGCACCCCGCAGCATTCGTAGGGTCCTGCCAGTACCGCAGGCCACATCCAGCACCCGTACCAACTTGGGCTCTACATCAGCAAATTTTCCCAATCCTTTCCTTAAGGGCGCCAGCACCCGCCGTCGCATCGAATCTGCCGCCCCAAAGAACAACAGCTCCACCTGCAAATCATACAGATTGGCCGAATCCTCGCTCAGATACCCGCCCGTCTGGTAGTGGAAATTCTGGGTGTAATAATTGGGATAGCCCGCTAGATCGACATTTGGCGAAAAATCTCGGAAATTCCCCGCCTTTGCCCGCTGCCAAAACCTCGGCATATCCAGCCACACCTGGGGATAGAACCGGAAAAAATCCTCCCAGGGATTATCAAATAAAAGACTCGCCGGATAGATGCCCTGATCCACATCCTCTAAATCCTGCTGGATAATCCGATCGTAGGATCGCCGCACATCCTTAATCACCTCACCCATCCGTGGATTCTCCTGAGTCCCTTCCACCCCCGGAGACAAGCGATTAATCAAGGCCGTCGCGAGGCTCTTATGGGTAAAGCTAAAGATGCTTTTACCCTGCTGAAACGTCTGATAGGCAAAGGTTGTTAAACTGTCAGGCATGGTAATCACCGCCGAAACATTCGACTGGAATCATCTAATAATATAAATCTTAACATTTTCTCTGCGGCCAAAGGGGCTCTTCCAGCATAGAGCCTTTTTTTCGAGAAGCAGACTGATCATCCTTCCATCAGCGTGTAAGGTAAATCGGGGTCGTTTGCATAACAGATCCTCACACACACAAGTCCAAACCACCATGACGAAATTGTTCCAACCACTAGAATGGCTAGCCCGTGGCTTTCGATCGCAGCAGCGACGCCTTCAACGCGGTTTTGTAAGCCTACTAACCCTAGGGGGGCTGATCGCAATCCTAGCTCACCCAGGCCAAGCTGCGATCTCAGCCCAAATCTCTCCCGCCAACCCTGAATTGGGCGACACCCTGTCCGTTGTCGTGCCCAGCAGCGTCCCGCCCGTGGTCAGCTTTGGGGGCCGAGACTATCCCGCCTTCGCGATCGGCGGCCATCGCCTCGCGCCGTGCCTTGACGACGTGGCAGGCGGTGAACTGAGGGCAGTCGCTGCCCAGGCAGTTGTCGCGCGTCGAGGTCACCAGCGGGATCACCGGCGAACGTTCGTCGAGGCCGTCGATCTCCGCCAGATCGCCGCTTTTCGTCGCGGCTGCCCA
>JAAUSA010000164.1 GCA_012031975.1 Alkalinema sp. RU_4_3
GGGGCGAGGGTGGTGGCGGGTTTCGGAGTTGGGGGGCGCCGCGGCTACGGGGGGTTCGGGTGGGGACGACGACTTCGGGACGGTTGGCGATCGGTTGGGCCTTGGGCGAACCTGTGGTGGGACGTAGGCGAGCAAGCACCTGCTGGGTGAAGCCGGCCACACCGGGGGCATTGTAGTTGCTGCCGTTGCCGGAGACCCACCAGGCGGAGGCCCGCCGGACGGCTAGGGCCTCATCGCCCCCCGAGGCAAGGCTTTCTTGGCGAATCATATCTCGCAGGACGCAGACGACGATCGCCCCCGCCGTGGCCCGATTGCCCGCAAATTCCTGGGGGGTCAGGGGCCGACCGATGCACTGCTGGGACCAGAGGGGAATCGCATCACCCTTGACCTTCCAGTCGCTGTAGAGACCTGGTTCCGTGGTGGTTTCGGCCAGGGAGACCTGGCGGATGGCATCGGCAAGACGCACGGCCTGGTTGGTGACTGGATCGTTGCCGTCATCGGTTTGGGCAAGGGCGGAGGGGGCTATTGCTAGAGCGATAGCGATCGTGCCGATGCCAAGTAATCTGCGCTGTAAACCCATAGCCTGCCTAAGAGTATCGTGTTGAGTATTGAGTGGTGACTAAACCTGACGTCGAATCTAGGGAATTTGTTCGTTGGGTTTGATGCTTGCTTCAAGGAATATTCCTTAACTTCCCAGTAGCTCGCCGCAATTCAGGAAGATTCCGAGGAATTCCTACCCCGCGATCTATCCATCCAATAGAATATACGCCCCAGGCCCTTTGTGAACAGGCGGAGCGCTTTGTTGTATAGATAACACGATCTGGGTGAAAAAATACCCCCTGCCGAGTTGTGACGAGTGGGGTATGGAGGTGTTTTTAGAGTTTGGAACAACAGGGCAACATCTAGCGGCTGCGGATGAAGATCTGGGTGAAGTACACCTGACCTTGACTGTTCTTGGCGACGCCGATGCCTGTCAGGTTGAAGTTGCCCTTGATGTTGGCTAGGTGGCCGGGGCTCTTGATCCAGCCGTTGACCGCTACAGTGGCCGGATCGCTATAACCATAGTTGTAGGCAACGTTTTCAGCGGCTCCTGACCAAGGGACGGTCTGACCGATCGTATTGATCCGTGTCTGGAAGCCGTCGTGGCTCATGCGTTTGGTGCTGGCCTGGGTGACGCTGTGGTTGCGGGCCTGGGTGGTGATCGTACTGTTCAGCTTCAGGGCTGGCAACTTTTGGGTGGCCCGGTAGGCGTTGATCTGGTTAAAGACTGCCGTTTCCATGGTGGTGGTGGCGGCACCAGCGGTCTGGGCCTGGGCGATGGGGGTATTGTCTGGCGTCAGCAATAGGGCACTGCCCAAAACTCCCGTGGTCGCGAGTCCAACCACACCCAGTTTCATGGTCTTGCCTAGGTTGAAACGGGCTGCATTGGACGAATTTGAAACCTTCATTAGCACTCTCCTTTGAGAATATGGACGACTTGCGTTTGATTTCGTTCGGTGGTCGTGCCTGACTTGGTATCAAATGTAAACTGTGAAGAAAGGTTTACCAATGTAAAGTGTGTATCAATTCAAACTGGCACACTTATGCACCCCTTGTGGCTTTCTTAGGCCTAGGAAAGCTTTTCAGCATGGTCTTGCCTTGGTAGACAAAAATGCGATCGACTTCGACACCTCCCCGGACTAAGGGTATTTCGCCAATTTTTGTAAAGCGACGAAAATAAGGAATGTAGGTACTGGCGGAATCTTCTTCGATGTTTTGGTAGGCCTTGGTGGTCAGGTACAGGCCGCTCTTACCCACCCAGTCCTTGGAGGCCGACCAGAAGGCAAAGCCTCGCATGTCGCGGGCATCGAAGCAGGTGACGGGTTTGGCTCCTAGGGGATGGAGGGCCATGCCGACGTGGCCGGAGAGATGGAAGCGGTTGGTGAAGATAAAGTCGCTCTCTTTGAGGGCCTTCACCATGGCGGGACGCTGTTGGAACAATCGCCGCAGTTGCTCAATATGAATCAGTTCCAGGGAGCTGTCGTCCTTGATTTTGACTAGGCCGCCAAACATCGCCGTTTGGCTAGGGATTTGCAGGGTGCCGAAGGAGAGGTGGAGAGGGCAATCGCCAAAATTGTCGCCACGGCGATCGCACTTGTGCCCAACCAGCGACCCACGGCTTTACGGGGCCAAGTGGCCGACCATTCCGCCAGCAGGATTGTTGCAATAAATAACCCCGGCATGGACCAGGTGGGCAGTACTGGTCGGTAGCCGCCAATGAAGGTAAACAGCAGAAAGACTGGTGCGGACAGCCAGAGGACAAGACGTCGTTTTAGCCAGATTGTTTCTGTCGTCAGGGGCCGGAGGAGCTGTTGCACTAGGGCGCCCAGGCTGGCAAACCACAGCGGCAGGCCGATCGTCGGGAACAAATACAGCGACTGCACCAGACCCACATCCAGGAGTTTTGATAACTTAAACCCCTTTGACTGCGCCCCGCGTTCGGCTTGGAAGGCGATCGAGGCCCATTCATGCTGGGCGTTCCAAATAATTACTGGGGAAATCGCCAGACAAAACAATCCTAAGGCCGCCAAAATCCAGGGTGAAAACAGGGCCGATCGATGCCGTTTACTCGTCAGACAGAAGCCGACTAAACCCGCTCCCAGAAAGAACCCGTGATATTTTCCACAGGTGGCCAGGCCCACGAGCAGTCCGATCCAAGCCAGCCGTGACGTGGGTTTATAGTCGTCGTTATCCTTGGGGAAAAACTCCACCACTGCGAGCCAGAGCGCCAGGGTCCAAAACAACATCAACGGGCCATCGGGCAGGGTCATGATGCCAAAGGCGATCGTGAAGATTGGAGCTAGAGAACCCATCAGCAAGGCAATCACCCCCACGCGATGGGAGAACAGATGCCGCCCTGCCTTGTAGAGCGCAAACAGAGTCACCGTATAGAGCAGCACCGAGCCAAACCGAATACTCAGGGCCGACACCTCGCCGCCGCTGGCCCAAATCCCAAAGGCTGTCGTCAGGGCCACCAGGGGAGGATGGTCAAAGTAGCTCCAGGCCGGATTGATCGTATACAGATAGTAGTAGGCCTCATCAAATCCAGGGGCAAACCAGAGCATGGCGATCGCCAGTCTTACGACCAAGCCCACGGCCAGGATCTGGAAGACGGCCCGGTTGTTGCGATAGTTCTGGGTGAGGGTTTTGGCGATCGTCCTTAGGGTTTCCATGGTTTGGCTCCTCCAATAGCGATGGGTTTTGCTTCGCTAGAGAGGCATCCTCCCACAAAACGACTCCGGTCCCCCCAGAATTGGGGGCTAGGGGGCCTTCACCTTCAACGGAATCCGCACCAGCTCATACAGCCCCGCCCGCGCGATCGCCCGGTACTCCTTCGGCTTTAATCCCGACTCTGCCAAAGTCTCCTCCGTCGTCACCATCAACACCGACTTCATCTGCTTCCGATTGCGCACCGCCTCCAGATAGGGCTTCACCTTCACCGCCCGATTGATAAACTCCACGGGCTCCCCGGTATAAAACACCAAACTCGGCTTCTCAAAAAAGGTCACCGCCATCGCCACCGCCTCTTGGGGCTGCTGCACCTTGACGATCGTCCGGGCGATCGCCCGCAAAGGCGCCTGCCGCACCCCATCCATCGCATTCAACCCAGGCAGCACAAAAAACAGAATAAAGGCCGCCATCGCTACCAGCTTCAATCGCCAAAGCTGGGCCAGCCGATTTTGGACCACCACAATCAGACCAGCGATCGTCACCACCGCCCAAAGCCCACCGCCCACCGTCGAAATCCCATACTGCGAAACCATCAGCCCCAAATTCGGCATCGAAGCATCATCATTCAGCCACTTCGGACAATACCAAGCCGCCACACCCAGGGCCGTAAAGGCCGCTAATGTGGCGATCGCCGTCAGCCGCAGACTCCAACTGCCGCGCCTACGCTGGTCCTGGTCCCACCACCAAAGCGCAATCAGAATAGATGCCGCAGGTACCGCTGGCAGACTATAGGTGATGTACTTCGTCGCCGACACCGCAAAAAACACCATCACCACTAAAACCAAGCCAGGGCCAAAATCCCCAAATGCCCCCGCCGATCGTCCCTATCGGTCTTCAATCGCAGGGCATAGAGCAAGCCCGCAGGCAGCGCCACCGACCAGGGCAGCATCCCCGCCCCCAGCACCACAAAATGGTAATACCAAGGCCCCGCATGCTGGTTGACCACCTGGGTGAAGCGCTCCATATTGTGGAAGCCAAAAAACGCATTGACAAAGGCCGCCCCATTGCGCTGGTAGACCGCCCAATACCAAGGCAGCGCGATCGCCCCCGCCAAAAAACTCCCCGAGAACCAAGGCAGCTCCACCACCAGCCGCTGAAAATTCCCCGTCAAAAACGTAAAAAACGCCACGATCGCCAGGGGCAGCACCACCGCCACCGGACCCTTCGTCAGTATCCCCAACCCCACAAGTGCGAAAAACCCCCAATACCAACCCTTCATCGCCCAGCTCCGCCTCGGCTGCAGATACCCCAGGAAAAACGCCAGCAAGGCGCCGCCAAAGCAAGCATTCAGCAACATGTCCGAATAGCCCGTCCGCCCAAAGAACAGCATCTGCAAGTTCAGGGCCAAAATCCCCGATCCCATGTAGGGCAGCAGATTAGCCGGGGGTTCCTCCGTCGCTTCAGCGGGGGCTTGGGGCTTCACCACCTGGGTCAGCGTGTAGAACAGCAGTCCGACTAGGGCCGTGCCTGCGATCGCCGAGGGCATCCTCGCCCCCCACTCGTTCGTGCCAAATATTTTGAACCCGATCACCATCAGCCAATAGATCAACGGCGGCTTATCGAACCGCGTCACCCCATTGAAATAGGGCGTGATCCAATCCCCCGTCACCGTCATCTGCCGGGCCGCCTCCACAAACAACGGCTCCGTCTCATCCAGCAGCCCCGTGTTCCCCAACTGATTAAAAAAGGCAATCCAGCCGAGCAGAAGCACCCAGAAAATGGCGATCCAAGGGAGACGTTTTGTGCGATCGACCCAATCCATAGACTATCCCTGCGGCTCAGCCCCTAAAAGAACCCGTTTATCATCCCATTGCCGGGAGCGATTCGGGCATCCCCCTCTGGCCAGAGATTTATCTATCACAGATTGCGATCCCGCCAACGGGGGCATTAATCCATTTAAATCATCAAACAAAGTTGAATCTGCTCCGCCACCAGGGCCGTCTGCTCCACCATGGCCATATGCCCACACCTCGGCAATTCCGTCACCATGGCCTCGTTGCTGGGGAAATCGGGGTGGAAGCTGGCCAGGTGCCTGGCATAGCAGGGCTCCATGATCCGATCGTACTCCCCCGTAATAAAGTGCAGGGGCTGCTGCATCCGGGCCACCACCTGGGGCAATTGATGCACCTCAGATTCGGTGGTCGAAGACAGTAGGCTTTCTCGGGCGGCGGCCCCATCGGCATCTAGAAAATCCGCTAGGCGCTGACGGCCCCAGATCGGTCCCATGGGCTGGTGCACGGCCATGCGCCCCATCAATCGCCCCAATAAAGGCGCATACCGTAGCCAGCTAGGCCGAAACTTCAGCATCTTCTCCCCGGCGGACCGAAACTGCTCAAAGGCTTTCTGGATATAGATGCCACCGCCAGCATTTAGGGCGATGACGCCCTTGATTCGATCGGGGGCATAGTCAGCGGCCCATAGGGCAATACTGCCGCCCAGGGAATGGCCCACCAGCCAGGCGGACTCAATGCCGAGATGATCGAGCAAGTGGAGTAAATCCTTGGCGTAGGCCTGGAGACTGTAGTCCTGGCGACTGCCTAAGGGACCCCGAGACTGGCCGAAGCCTGTCAGGTCATAGCTTACGCATCGATAGCGATCGCAAAGAGCATCCATCAAGGGACCCCAGTACTCCTGACTGAGCATCCAACCATGGACAAAAACGAGGGTATCAACGGGAGTTTCGGGGGCCTTGAGATCATAGGCACAGGGCGATCCCATTACGGTAGTCATCAACATTTGTCTATCCTACCGCGAATATCCGTCCGTTTTGCCTAAAAACGCAGGCCTAGGAGACGCTGCTTCACCCCCTCGGCGATCTTTTGGCCCAAATATTCTGGAATCAAGCTTTCGTTGGGACCCAGCAGGTAGAGAATCAAGCGGGTCCGCCCCCGCCAAACCAGCAGGTTGGCATTCACCACCAGCAGGTCCTCCTGCCAGACCGCATACATCACCTTATAGAACAGCCCCGGCTGGTTATCCGCCTCAATCAGCAACGCCGGCAAATGAAACACCGGATCCACATAAAACTCCGTCTCCACCTGCTCCAATCCCGCATCGAGATTGAACTCCACCGCCAGCATCTCCTCCACCTCAAAGCGGCCTGCCAGGGCCTCCCGGACGGCCCGGACCACGTTCTCGGCGGTCTTGTCCGTCAGGGCCTTGCCGCCTCGGGAGATGATCAGCTTGATGAACACCAGCATTGGTGGGTAGATCTGCCCGTAGAGGCTTAGGCTATGGATAGTCAGGCCATAGGCCGCCAGTACCCCAAAGATATCGCTGAGTAAAAACGACTGGTTGCGGTAGGCAAAGTGCAGGGCACTCTTGTTGGCCTCTGGTTTTAGCTCAATGACCGCCTGGCGAGTCTTGTAGAGCTGGTAGGCCAAGCGCAGATTCTGCAACTGAATTTCGCTGCTGACAAATTGCTCATAGAACTGCGGGAACGCCCGGTTGAAGCGCTTGAGCAGGTCGATAGTAGATTGTTTTAGACCCAAAGCCATGGCAGAAGTACAAAGATAGCGGCGATCGTAAAGTGGATGCGAAAATGTTGCAGCGTAGCGGGAAGATCCTGACCCTATCCTATCTATAGCAATGGTGAGGGAGGAATCGGTCTTTTTGTTGTTAGATCATATTTTTTGCAGATCAGGCAGACAGGACTGGCAAATCGATTAGATTAAGTTGCGCCTTTATCCATTACAGTATGGCCTCGGACGGGGGATATACTAACGGGGTGGGGCTCTAAACTCTTAGAGTGCTACCAAGTTGGTCCCAACTGAGGGAGGTAAATCTGGCGATCTAGGCTGGTGATCTGGGCAAGCGATCTGTTAATGACCTATTTTTGATTCTGTTGCATGGGTTTCTGGAAGAACTTGTTTAATGCTGAGACCGCAACAGCCCCGCGTGGTGTTGTTGTGGAAGCTTTTGTGCCGTCCATGGGTGCTCAGCGCCAGGCGGACAGTCGCCAAGTCGGACGAATTTTTTTCAGTACCGATCGCGAGATTGACCTCTATGAGTTAGAAGAGCTCTGTGATGCGGTGGGCTGGTCACGGCGGCCCCTGAGGAAAGTCAAAAAGGCCATTCAGCATAGCTTTTTGGTGGTTTCCATGTGGGAGCAGCGGGGCAACAAGCGACGGTTGATTGGGTTTTCGCGGGCCACGTCTGACCATGCCTTCAATGCCACCATCTGGGATGTGGTGGTCCACCCGGATTTTCAAGGCCAGGGGATGGGCAAGGCCCTGATGGCTTTTGTGATCAAGAAGCTGCGGGGGGAAGATATTAGTAATATCACCCTGTTCGCGGATCCCCATGTTGTAGATTTTTACCGTCATCTAGGCTTTCTGCAGGATCCCGAAGGCATCAAGGGGATGTTTTGGTATCCTGATTAGCCGCACCCTTATGGGTTTAATATGCCCCGACTGGAGTGGTTTGAACGCTATAGCCTGGGCTTATCGGGCGATCGGCAGTTTTGGGAGCTGTTTGGCCTGGTTGATCCAGCCGCTGAGTTCTCCGGCGGTGGGGGCGCGATCGGGGGTTTGGTAGGTGGTGACTTGGAGTTTGAGGACTTGCTTGTGGAGGAGTCCGGGGGAGAGTTCGGCCAGGCGGGCGACGGAGCTGACGCCTGCATGGAGCAGCAGACCGCAGCCATCGAGTCCGACGGCGGGGACACGGGCCAGATCGGCCAGGGCAATCCACTTTTGGATGTGGTGGAGGTGGAGGTGGAGTTTTTGGGCCAGGTGGGTCTGGTGGGCTCGGCTTTGGGTGGTGCGCAGCAGGTCGAAGGTGGATTGGATGCCGAGGGCCTGGAGGTTTTGACAGTCTTCGGGGCCGAGGCCGGGGAGATGGGCGATCGGCCAGTTGGAGGAGTTGAGTCCGGGTGGGGGCGCTTGCGGCATGGTGGGGTGAGAAGTTTTGGCAAAGGGGGCCGAGGGAATCTATAATAGCTTGTGTGAAAAGCAATATTATCTGGTATTATTAGTAGCAACGGGATGTAGCGCAGCTTGGTAGCGCGCCTGCTTTGGGAGCAGGATGCCGCAGGTTCGAATCCTGTCATCCCGATCGGTTCCGGCGGTTACGTTTAGGTCCAGCCTTATGGCCCCAAACCTGAATGTTTGAAGTTGCCGCCGAGATTTTACGGCGGTCCACGGTTTTTAGTATAGGGGGTTTTGCCCCGTTGAAAGCCATGGAACTGCTTGCCTTGTCACGGCTCGGAAGAGCTGCAAGGTTCATTCCAAGACTCCGATCCAAGGCCTGGAAAAGCTAAACTGGGAGCAGCCCTTTGGGCGAGGTGGCCTATGACTTTTGTGCCCCAAAAACGCATGAGCCTTGAAGAATTTTTGACCTATGACGACGGCACCGATCGGCGGTATGAGCTTGTGGATGGGGTGCTAGTTGAGATGGGTGCTGAAAGTCCGATCAATAGTTGGATCGCTGGGTTCATGTTTGGAGTCTTCCTGCGTATGGGCATCCCTTCCTATCGACTTGGCTTCAAGCATCTGATTCAGGTTAATAGTCCTTACGTCACTGCCCGCGATCCTGATTTGATCGTACATAGTGAGGATTCAGCCGCAGCCTTTGATGATGGTCGCAAGGAAGCCTGTCTCAAGCTGAATGAACCCAATCCCTTGATTGCGATCGAAATAGTTTCTCCTGGAAGCGAGTCCAGTGACAATTACCAGCGGGACTATAAACGAAAGCCTGTTGAATATGCCGATCGGGGCATTCCTGAAATGTGGCTGATTGACCCGGAGCGAGGCTGGGTGAAAATTGGCACGCTAGTTGATGGGGAGTACCAGTTCCAAGACTTCACGGGGGAGAGTGCGATCGTTTCTCTTTGCTTCCCTTGCCTCTCCCTAACAGCGGCGCAGGTTTTGAAGGCTGGTAGGTAGAACTCGACAAGGGCGGCTTTAGCTTGGCTGGGAGGGCGAAATCTTTCTGTAGAGATTATTATGGCTGGGGGTGATGCGAGCATTCCTCGCACAAGCTACCAATGCCGAAGCGAAGGCCGCAAACTGCGGCTGAGCAAGAGAACGATCATCTCGGACAGCGACTGTTATGATTGGGTTTAGATCTTGCTGGTTAATGGAAAACTTGAACCATGTCCGACCCTGCTCCGCAGACAGCACAAGAAAGCGACTCCCTCAATCGTCAGCTTGAAGCCTTTCGAGCCGCTGGTCGAGACCTTCAGCTTGAACCCTTGGTGACCCAAAAGGCCTTGGCCAAATTTGGGGTCGAGTATCAGACTGACTTAGTCGATAGCCTGGAACAAGCTATCGAGGACAGCATCGATGGCTATCATAAGATCATCTTCACCGGACATCGGGGCTGTGGCAAATCCACACTGTTGGCAGAAGTGGGCTTTCGATTGACCGAAACCCAGCGTTACTTCGTCACCATGTTTTCGATCGCAGACATGATTGAAAGTTCTGCTGTGGATCATGTAAATATTTTATTTTCTATCGCAGTGCGACTGCTGGAAGATGCCGAACGACGAGACGCGAAACTACAGCCGGGACTGAAGCAAGAGTTGTATCGCTGGCTTGGTAAGCATACCAGGATTGAGTCCAAAGCTGTGGAATCGGCGATCGAAACAACGGGAGAAGCTAAGGCAACAGGCGGCATTCCCGTAGTCCTAGAGTTCTTAGCCAAAATCAAATCGACGCTGAAAGTGAACTCTGTGGTTCGCGATGAAATCACAATGGAGTTTGCCCGCAAAATCTCCGACCTGATTGCCCAAATCAACGTGATTCAGGCTTATATCCAAACGGCCACGGGGAAGACCGTGTTGGTGATTATTGATGATTTAGACAAGCTCGATTTGAGCGTTACTGAAACAGTCTTTAGCAAGAATATAAAGACGCTACTAGAGCCGAAATTGCGTATCATTTACACCATCCCAATCTCCATGCTGCGGGAACAGGCGCTCAAAGACAATATCAAGGCAAATGTGAAACAGATCCACACTATGCCTGTGTGTAAGTTTTTTAGCAAAGCTACGGTTCATCAAGCCGATCGCATTCCCAATAGCGACATGATGACTCTGTTCAACGAGATTTTAGCTAAGCGTTTGCCCGCCCACCTGATCGATCCGGCACTACCAGATCAGATGATTCTTAAGAGCGGTGGTGTGCTGCGTGAGCTGATTCGGATTGCTGATTTGTGTTGCGATCGCGCCATGCAAAAAATCCGTCGTCAACTCCGCCAAAACCAATTCGAGCAACCCCCAGTAATAATTGATCAAGCCATCCTAGATAGCGTTCTCACGGATTTGCAAATTAGTTATGCCGAAAGCATTGGACAGAATGATTTTGACCTACTACTGGGTATCCACCGGGAGTTTAAGCCAAAAGATATGAAAGATCAGCGGTTTTTAGATTTGCTGCATGGTTTGTATGTGTTGGAGTATCGCAACGCAGTGCAATGGTATAATCTCAGCCCAATTGTGCAAGACCTGCTGGTGCAGGAAGGGGCCTTAAAGGAGTCTTGATAATGATATCCCGCTCAGTTGATGAAATCCACGCCCACAATGAAGATGCCTATGACCAACTGATTTCCCTGATCGAAAACACTCAGGGTCGGCTGGCTCCGATTCTGGTGGCCTGTGATGATTCGCGCTTGCGCAAACAGATTGTGCAGCGCTACGAAGCCGAAGCCCGCCAAGCAAAGATTCGCCCCTATCGGATTGCACTAGGACAAGAACCCAGTTTACGCGCCGGATTGGCCACGATAAAAGAACAGGAACCCTATTTACAAAAAGGCGGAGCTGCTGTTTTTACTATCACCGAGGCGGAGTTTTTGCTGCGCATTACAGTTAATGCTCAAGATAGTCAGAGTGAAGTGGATAAGTTTTTAGGCTACCTGCAATGGACAAGGGAAGGACTGCAAGAGTTTCCCTATCCGATTGTCCTATGGATGCCCCATCGTCTGCTACTGGATTTGAAACAGCGGGCGCGCGATTTCTGGAGTTGGCGCAAAGCTGAACTCCGCTTCTTGGATGAATCTCCCGATGCTGCTCAAGTCGCCACGATGCTGACAGTCAAACCGTTTGATCGGCCTGCTTTTACCAAAACTGATGATGAGCATGACACCCTGCCCCCCATCGCTGAGCTGCAAGCTGAAATTGCTCAACTTTCTATCCAGGAACCCCAGGCTCCCGCTCTTGCAACTTTCTATGATCGCCTTGGCCAAGCCTACGCCCAGCGAATCAATCAAGGAATTGCCTCTAATCTCGATCAAGACCGTCAACAAACAATCGCTGCCTTCGAGCAAGCTATCACTCGCGCTCAAGATCAACAGAATCCTGCTGTGGAAATAGATTCACTAACTAGGTTAGGCGATTTCCTAAAATCTCAATCGTTGTACCAGAAAGCGATCGCTCACTACGAAAGAGCATTGAACGTTTCCCGCAAGATTGGCAATTGCGACGGTCAGGCAAAATCCTTAAATGGTCTGGGCAATGCCTACCAATCCTTGGGCCAATATCAACGGGCGATCGACCTCCATCAAAAATCCCTCGAAATTGCGCGGGAGATTGGCGATCGCAGCGGCGAGGCTAATTCCTTAAAGAGTCTTGGCAATGCCCACGACTCCTTGAGGGCAACACCAACGGGCGAACGACTTCCATCAGCAATCCCTC
>JAAUSA010000165.1 GCA_012031975.1 Alkalinema sp. RU_4_3
GCTGCCGGGGATTGGGTAGGGTTGGGGTTGGGGGGCGGGCCGTGTTAGGTTGAAGGAAGGCATATAAAGGTGGGGCAGGTATGGTGGAGGCTTCTGGGATCGATCGCATCCTCTCTGGACCCAAACGGTTTTTAAATCGAGAGTTGATTCCGGCATTGGCGAACTTGAACTTCGCGATCGTGCTGCTGCTAGTGATTGCGCTGTTTAGCATCCTCGGCACGGTTATAGAGCAGGGCCAAGGTCTGGCGTTTTACCAGGCAAACTATCCTGAGAAACCTGCGCTGTTTGGGTTCCTGACCTGGAAGGTGCTGCTGACGGCGGGTCTTGATCATGTCTATCGGACTTGGTGGTATTTGGGGCTGTTGGTGTTGTTTGGGGCGAGTCTGCTGAGCTGTACGTTCAAACGGCAGTTGCCCGCGCTGAAGTGGTTTAGCCGGGATCAGAAGCTCTATAGTCGCCCCCAGCAGTTTAAGAAGTTTGCCGTGAGCACGCAGATTGCCGGGAGCGATATGGATGCCCTCGTGGAACAGCTCACGGCGCGGAAGTATCGGATTAACCGGGAGGCGATCGCCTCTACGCTCGCAAAGGCATTGTGGGTCGGGTCGGGCCGATCATTGTCCATAGCAGCATGATTTTGATCCTGGTCGGCGGGGTGGTCGGCGCATTGACGGGGTTTATCTCCCAGGAAATGGTGCCCAGCGGTGAAACCTTCAAGATTACGAACGTCGTCGATGCCGGGCCGTTTGCCGCTTCTCAGGTGCCCCAGGACTGGTCCGTGAAGGTGAATCGCTTCTGGATCGACTATCTACCCACGGGGGAGATCGACCAGTTCTACTCCGATCTGTCGGTCCTTGATAAAGATGAGAAAGAGGTCGATCGCCAAACCATCCATGTGAACAAACCCCTCAAGCACAATGGCGTGACGATGTACCAGGCGAGCTGGGGGATTTCGGGCATCAAGGTGCGGTTCAACAACAGCCCTGAACTGGCTTTCCCCATGGGGCAGCTCAAGGGGATGAATGGCCAGTTTTGGGGGACGTTTATTCCCACGAAGCCGGACTTGAGCGAGGGCGTTTCGCTAGTCGTCAAGGATTTGCAGGGGTTGGTGCTGGTTTACAACAAGGAAGGCAAACTGGTGGCGACCGCTCGCAAGGGGATGGCGGTGGATGTGAATGGGATTAAGCTCTCTATTACGGATGTTGTGGGCAGTACGGGCCTACAGATTAAGGCTGATCCCGGCGTGCCGATCGTCTATCTGGGGTTTGGTCTTTTGATGCTGAGTACATTGATGAGCTATATTTCCCACTCCCAGGTTTGGGGCCTGTACGAATCGGGCACCCTGTACCTAGGCGGTACCACTAACCGGGCCTTGGTGACCTTTGAGCAGGAGTTTGTCAGCTTGATGGAGAACCTGGAGGCCCAGCCGGAGGAGGCCGTGAAACCTTAAGTTTACGGATCGATCATCATGCGCTATCGTCTTGCCCTGGCCGTCACGAGCTTCGTTGCGATCGTCCTGGGCTACAGTGTCCGGTTTGCGCCCCAAGTGCCGGAGTGGTTTAGAAACATCTGGGGCAATGTGGCCTACGAGACGCTCTGGGTGAGTTTCTTTCTGATGCTGTTCCCTCGGGTGAAGCCGAAGGCGATGGCGATCACGGTTTGTCTGGTGACCTTTGGGCTGGAGTTTTTGCAGCTATACCAAGCGCCTTGGATGCAGGCCTTGCGTAAAACCTTGCCCGGCAGATTGATTCTGGGGAATGGGTTTACCTGGGAGGATTTTCCTTGCTATGTGGTGGGGAGCGCGATCGCTTATCTGTGGACCCAATGGTTACGATCGCGCCTGAGAGAGGTTTAGTCGGCGCGTTTATGGCTGACTGTCACCACGGTATGGACATTGCCTCGGGGCTGATAGTCAGCTTTGACCGTCATCTCTAGGGGATCGCAGGCAGCCACGAAGTCGTCGAGGATCTGGTTGGCGGATTCTTCGTGGGAGATGTAGCGATCGCGGTAGTTATTGATATAGAGCTTGATCGCCTTGAGTTCGATCACCTTTTGGTTCGGCATGTAGGTGACATAGATCGTGGCGAAATCGGGGTAGCCGGAGAAGGGACATTTGCAGGTGAACTCGGGCAGGGTAATGCTGACTTCGTAGCGGCGACCGGGGCGGGGGTTTGGGAAGGTGACCAGCTCGCAGTCGGCGATCGAGCGTTCCCCGTATTTGACGGACTGGGTATTGGTGGTGGCTGTGGTGTCTTGGTTTTGGAGGGCGGTCATCGTCGATATTACTCATGCAAGCTGTGGTACCACCCGATCATAAGCGAATTTGCGGGGCGCTGGGGGCGCTGGGCGGTGGTCCAAAAAAAGTCGTACCACTTGCGAAATATTCTGTAGAATCCTGGGCAACCAACCGATTGTTTTCTATCTTCTGTCTTCCATCTTCTGTCTGTCCCCTATTCACTGTGTTTGAGTTTTGACTATGCGAACCCCCAGAATGGCGGCTACTCCTACCACTGTTTCCTCCAGTAAGCCGTCCTATACTACTTCCGTGCCGATGAGTGTGTTTCGTGAGGTCTCGACGGATCTGCGCGGTACCCAGACTGAACTGGCCTCTCTCAAACGCCACAACCAGCAGTTGCTTCAGCAAAACCAGTATCTGAAACTGGAGATGCAGCGCTTGGCGGAGCAGGCCCAGGAAGTGGTGGATGGGTTTGTGGCGGTGGATAATCCGGTGGAGCTGCTGAATCGATCGATGGCGGAGTCGATCGCCGTAGAAGAAACCCTAGAGCCTGACTATGAGAGCCATTGGCATGCCTTTGAGCCACCGCTACCGGAGGTGCCTGTGCGCATGGCGATGCCGAGGATTAAGGTGAAGCGACCCCAGACGGTACGCCAATCCACGGCCCTATCGCACCCACAGCCTGTGTTGGGCTTTTTGCAGGAGGCGCGGGCCAGGTTGTCTTTCCCGGAACAGGGATCAGCGTCGAGTGAGCTGAGTGGCTGGAAGTTGACGATGCTGATGGTGTTGATTGTGCTGTCGGCCTTTGGGGCGGGGTTTTTGATCGTGCGGCCTTTGATGAGCAATAGTCACAATTCCCGTTAAGCTTTACCTTTTGTCATCAAACATTGAGGCTTGATTTTGGCCAAAACCCCTGTTCTCAGGGGTTAGGCAAAATTTAACATTCTTAAAAGCTCATGTTTTTTCGCTCATACGGATGAATCTGATACCATCAAGGCACAGTGGATCTAAGGAGAGGTGATCCCTATACAGGGTGCTCTTTTTGAGGTAGATTGTATCAGTCGTTACAGAATTACCCTAGTAACGATCGCAACATGTTTTTGAACAAGGCGGGTTTCTGGGGCTGGGTTTTGTCTTGTACAGACTTGGCTGAAGTTATTTCCGTTTAGATATCCCAAACTGTAAGGAGTGTGGGCCGTGAAGAAGGTTGAGGCAATTATCCGCCCATTTAAACTCGACGAAGTTAAGATCGCTCTGGTCAATGCTGGCATCGTCGGTATGACTGTTTCCGAGGTTCGCGGTTTCGGTCGTCAAAAGGGGCAAACGGAGCGCTATCGGGGCTCTGAGTACACGGTTGAGTTTTTACAAAAGCTCAAGATTGAGATCGTCATCGAAGACGATCAGGTGGACATGGTGGTGGATAAGATTATCGCGGCGGCCCGTACGGGTGAGATCGGCGATGGCAAAATCTTCATCAGCCCGGTCGATCAAATCATCCGTATCCGCACCAGTGAGAAGAACGACGCTGCGATTTAGTGGTTCGTTTTTAAGTAGAGAGGGGCGATCGTTCTTTTGGGAGCGATCGTCTTTTTTCTTGGATTTAAAATCAAATTGAGATGCTCTATGGAAAATAATTTAGAACTATTGATCCAAACAGCCTGTAGCCATGCCCCTGGCAGTTTAGAACGGCAACGCAATTTAACCAAGGTGATTCGATTAATTTCGACTCGACTGTGGCGAGAATCGGTGCCCTACTATCAAGATGCCTTGCAACAGACATGGATCTTCTTTTGCCAAAATATCTGTGAGGCCGGTACTGGGGAAGCCTATAACGCAGCCCGAGGGACGGTTGTAACCTGGTTAAATTATTACCTCAAGCGAAGGCTCCAGGATGGATTCATTCAGGTTCAACAACAAAAAGTTCGCACGGCTTCATCCTATAGTCGGGTCGAGAAATCGGGTGGGCAGGGGGAAGAGATTGATCCGATCGATAACTTGCCTGCCCCCGAAACTGTGCCGCCAATTCTAGAGGCAGTGCAGGAATGGGCCACAATCGATGCCAGTGGTGAATTGGCCCTGACCCACATCGAAGGCCATCCCAAGGTAAATTGCCAAACCTTAATTTTGCGCCGCTTGCCACCGGAGAGCAGTTGGCAAGCCTTGTCGGAGGAATTTAATTTATCCATTTCGACATTGAGTAGTTTTTATCGGCGTCAATGTTTAACCCGTTTGCGTAAATTTGGTGCTTCTGAGGGATATATTTAATAGCCATCAAATGCTGTAGTGATCGATCACAAGACTAAAGGAGTTAACCTAGTATGAGCACCCAGTATTTTGATGAATTAGCCCTAGCAATGCCATTAACGCAGGCGGCACTGGAAATCGCCGATCGCTTTGCCGAGGCCCAGCCCGAGGGACCAAAACGCCATCAGGTGCGCGACAATACCCTGGCAGTCCAAGTTGTGGCAGACTATCTCAACCTGATGGGCATTCCGACGGATAGCCAGCTCAGTGATAGCTGGAATCCCGTCCTTCAGCTTTGTAGTAATGTGGCTGATCTCGAAATACCGGGATTGGGACGCCTGGAATGCCGCCCGGTGGATAGCTTAGAGGTCCCTTGTTCGGTGCCGATCGATGTCTGGGACGATCGCATCGGCTATGTGGTGGTCTATCTCGATCGCACCGTTCGACAGGAAGGGTTAATTCTGGGGTTTGTCCCCCAGGTGACGCAGGCGGATCTGCCGCTCGATCAATTGGACTCGATCGAAGCATTACTCGGCCATTTATTTGCGTTACGCACCCAGACTCACCCCGCCGCCGGACTGATCGAGCAAATCCAGACGACGAGAACCAAGCTGACCCAATGGCTCGATCGCGTTGCGGATAGCAGTTGGCAAGCGATTGATAGTCTCCTATCCCCCGCTCAACTTGTCCCCGTATACGCTGTCCGCAGTGACACCCAAGCGGAACCCTCATTTATCAGTCAGGCTAAGCTGCTAGCGTTGAATCCTGAGCCCGTGGTTTTGGTGGTGGGGATTGCTCAATCGGGCCTAGAGGCCACGGTGCGCCTTCAAGTTTTACCCCTGGAACAAAATACGACTCCAACCACGCTACCCAATAATTTGAGGCTACAAGTTCTAGATGGGGACGGAAATCTATTTTTAGAAGCCGTATCGGGAGAAGCCGATCGAGGTTTGCAATTGGTCTTGAATGGGGTGAGTGGGGAAGTGTTTTCGGTTCAAGTAGAATGTTTGGGTGCTATGGCGATCGCGCAGTTTGAAATCTAATGGCAGTACTAGTTGTCTTAAAGTTTACCGAAGGAAGCTGGGAGCAGGGATTTCCAGTGGTGTTACAGATTGCCGCTGAGGGGGCGACGGTGACCACGGAAGTGCTGGGCAAGCTCCCCTCCAATCCTGCCTTGGTGCTTTTATATCAACAGTGGCAACGGGCCTATCAAAGTTTAGTCAGCAGCCCTCGGCTCTCCGCTCCGGTGGTGCAGGTGACCCAGATTCCCAGTCCAATCGCCTGCCAGCAGTTGGCCCAGCAGTTACAGGCGGCCTTTCAAGCATGGTTGCGGGCGGAATCCTTTCGGGTCATTCGCGAAACTTGGCTAGAGAAATTAGTCGCCGATCAAGCCATCCGCGTGGTGTTACAAACCGCCGATGTCGTGATTCAAGGTTTGCCTTGGCACCTCTGGGATGTGCTAGCTCGGTATCGGCAGGCGGAAATTGCCCTGGGGCGTCCTTCCTTCGATCGCATTCCATCCATTGTCAAAACCTCCGATAAAGTACGCATTCTAGTGATCATTGGCCATAGCCAAGGTATCGATACCGCCACGGATCTAGACTTGCTGCGGCAACTGCCCCGCGTGGAACTCCTCGTGCTCCAAGAGCCCTCCCGCAGTCAACTGAGCGATGCGCTCTGGGAACAGGCCTGGGATATTCTCTTTTTTGCCGGGCATAGTTCTAGCCATAGCGATCGCACCACGGGCAGTCTCGCCATTAATGGCCAGGACCATCTGAGCTTCAGTGAATTGAAGTATGCCCTAGAGCGATCGTGCCAATCGGGGCTAGAGTTAGCGATCTTTAATTCCTGTGATGGCTTGGGATTGGCCCAGGAATTAGCGGCCTTAAAGATTCCGGAACTGATTGTCATGCGGGAACTGGTGCCGGATCAGGTGGCTCAGAAGTTTTTGCAGTATTTTCTGGTCAGCTTCTCGGGCGGAGAATCTCTATATCTGGCTGTCCGGCAGGCCCGCGAACGATTGCAGGCCTTGGAAGTGACGTTTCCCTGTGCCACATGGCTGCCCGTCCTGTTCCAAAATCCAGCCCAGATTCCCCCAACTTGGCAGAGTTTAACAGTAGGACCTTTGACGCCATCCCCTGAACCCGCTCCAATTAAACTGCCCAGGCGGTTTCCCCCCATGATCCGCGCCCTGGGCCTGGGGTTTCTAGCTGGATGTTTGATGGTGGCCCTGCGGAGTCTGGGGCTGCTGCAGGAAATCGAATTGCAAACCTTGGATCGGATGATGCAGCTGCGGCCAGCGGAAAGCGTAGATAATCGGATTCTTCTGGTGACAATCGATGAAACAGACATCAAGGAACAGCCCGATCGGGGGCAAGGTTCTTTGTCCGATACGGCCCTATCACAATTACTGAAAAAGCTACAGCCGTACCAACCCAAGGCGATTGGGCTGGATTTGTATCGGGATTTCTCGATCGATAGTAAGCAAAAACAACTCCAGCAACAACTTCAGCAGACCACCCACTTGATCGCCGTTTGTAAGAGCAGTGAGGCCGAGCTGAACCAAGTCGGCATTGCACCTCCGGCGGCGGTGGAACTCGATCGCGTTGGCTTTAGTGATTTCATCAGCGATAGTGATGGCGTATTGCGGCGGCAGTTGATGTTTATGAATCCTGACCCAAATTCATCCTGTTTAGCCCCCTATGGGTTTGGCACAAGGTTGGCGATCGAATATTTATTCGCCCAGGGCTATGAGCCCAGTTTTAGCCCCGAGGGTTGGCTCCAGTTCGGTTCGGTGAAGTTTCCCTCGCTCCGTCGGCCCATGGGCGGGTATCAATCGATCGACGATCGGGGCGGCCAAATCCTCCTCAACTACCGCAGTGGGAAGCGGCCCTTCCACCAGGTTAGTTTGATGCAGGTTTTACGCGGACAAGTGGCACCGGATTTGGTCAAAAATCGGGTGATTCTAATTGGCACAACGGCCACCAGTGCCAGTGATTACTGGATGACGCCCTTGGGGCGATCGGCGAAGACCCAAATCGAGGGGGTGGTGGTCCAGGCCCATATGACCAGTCAACTGATTAGCCATGTGCTCGATCGCCGTCCCTTACTGACCAGTTGGCCCCAGGTCGTAGATATGGGCTGGATTATCGGCTGGTCCATGCTGACGGCCCTACTGCTTACTTGCGTGCGACAGCGCTGGGTCAAGTATCCGGGGTTAACGCAGATGGCGATCGTCCTTTTGCTGGGGGGTGGCCTGTCCGTCAGTGGCTATGCCCTGTTGCTGAGGGGCCGATGGGTGCCTGTAGTCCCCACGCTTACAGCGTTAGGGCTGACCACAATCATGGTCAGCCCTCAAAAATTTGCTAGGCATGAATCTTAAAAGTTACCGAATGGTATCGCCGTTAGTTCGCATCTCCCAAGATTTTCTGGGGGCAAATCCGATAACGGCAATTAGAATGCTGGGTCGGGCTGATCTCCTGATGGGCTGAGATTTCGACAGGACGCTGGGGCGAGGAATAGCTCCGGTTGGGATTGACTAGGCTGTTGATCGATACCATGACCAAGACGATCGGTGTAGCCATCAGAAAATAAGCATTATTCATGGTCGGGGGTCTCCTGTTTGCGCTTGCAATGGTTGGCTAATGGGTCATCTGAGCGATTGTGTATTGCTTCAGATAAAGACCTGTCGGCAGCCAGCACCAGGATTGTGCAAAAAACTCAAAAACTTTTTGGAGCCCATAGGAAAGCCTGTCTGGCCAGCACCCTCAGTGCGATCAGACAGGCTCAAGCTCAATTCAAGGCTTACTGAAAATTCCCTAGGGCAGCCATCAAGCGGCGGTGGTGGCATCCCAGCTATCGAAATCATCCATTAGCTGGCTGGCCGTCCGATAAAGGATGGGACCACTTTTCCAGGGATTGTACAGGCTGAATTGACCCGTACTGGCGTCATAACCCGTTAGGGTATAAACATGGTTCCCGACCACGACATCAGCATTGTCTGGCCTAGTTGTATTCACCACAACCATCCGGCCCTGGTTAAACGCAGTCAGCATCTCTGAAACTGTGTTGCTAGCCCAGAAGAGTGCCCCGCTGCTGAGATCCTGACGTGGAATGGTACTGAGTCCAGTAATGTGAGTCAGCGCATCCGTCGCCCAGCCACCGGCAATGCCCGCATAGGTGTTGGTCCCATCTTGTCTAATTCCGGTTGGAATCGGAACGGGTCCGAGCCATTCAAATTCGTTATATTCTTGGTTGATTTGGGCATAGGCTTTTTCAGCTAAGGCGACCCACAGTTCATTGCGAGCATCCCAATTGCCCAGACCGGAGGAGTTATTGGCGTAGACAAAAGCTCCATTACTATGGGTTGGCAGAAAACGATCGACGGTCACATAGTTCTCCTGTCCGTTCACGAAGAAGCGGACGGCGAAGGTGCCATTGCCATTGTCCGTAAACATATTGGCGATCCGGTTGGGCGTATGCAACGCTACAGCGCCGAGACTCGCGAGGAAATAACAGTCACCGACAGCGCCCTGATCGATATCGAGGTAACTAATGCCATTCTGGAATAATGAACCTTCTGCACGCTGGTAAGCGATCGGAGCACGATTGACCACTGGCAGCGGCAAGCCAGAATCCCAGGAGACTGTGACTGAGACAATAGCATCGGGGATGCCGGGTCGATCGCTGCCCAAGAACCATTTGCCAATCATTCTTTCCAAATGCTCGGCGCTACTCCCAGCCCCAAATCCATCGATCCCTGATTTCTGATTCGCCAGATTTGGATTCCAAACTTTGCCCGCCAACACTTGGGTGGCCTTGGGCATCCATAGCGTATCACCGTGCCCGACGATCGCTTTGAGATCACGCAGTTCCACCGCATCGATCGTGCCATAGTCCTTGGCTGACCGCATGATATCAATCAGATCTTGGTGACCAATTCTACTATCAGGGATATAGGCAGCTCTCGCCGTATTCATAATGGCATCATCGGATAGATTATTGGTAAACCAGTCACAGCCCATCATGATTTCGTATTGACTACTCCCCTGATAGAGGTTGCTCTGATTGACCTGAAGGAAATAATTTCCTGCCGCCAATTGCTGATGGATCAGTGTGATCGGTTGAGTTGTCGCACCTTGATAGTAGTAATCGACTAGGATTTCTCCATCATCAATCCGCCCGTTATTATTGCCATCGCTAACTAGCCGGAAGTCAGTGGTAGCATTAACGTTACGTAAGTTGAGGTTGAAATTTTGAGTCCGATCGAGGCTAAAATGATAGCTATCGGAGGCGTTATTACTATCAACAAAACCACTGAAGATTTCTGAATTCGCAAAAATCCGCTCCTTACCGAGCAGATCATTGAATTTTTCGTAGGAGACCTGTAGATCGTAATTAAAACTATTATTACCCCAGTTCTGCACTTGCAGATAGTATTCACCAAACATCATCGCAGAACGATCGATCGTGGCACCGAATCCTGAGAATGTATTGGCCGAGGCGACGACCTCGCCATCATCAATCAAGCGATTGCCATTAAGATCTCGAATCAACCGAACTTCAGCACTCCCCGCCAAACTGATATGGAGATTAGAACCACCCAGGTCGTAGAGGGGAAGATCGAATCGAAAGGTATCGATTTTGTCGGTGCCGCCGACGGCATCCTGGATTTGCCAACCCTGGCCATTTACCCTGGCTAATATGTTGCCTGCTGTGTCGAGGGTATCGCCATAGCGATCGCCTGCAAACCTGACATTGCCGCCATCGAACAGGTCGTTCGCATTACTGACATAACTGGGTAGGGGTAATTGGTCTCGCAGTGCTGGGCTAATAGAGGTGGTCAGATCGGTCGAGATTGTGCGGGTGGCGGTTTGTAATACCGAGGTGGATTGTAGTGTTCTGTCCATGGTGGAACTCCTGGTGGGTATGGTTGAGAAGGTGTGAATTGGGCGGGCATTTCTTTCGTTAAAGACCTATCGGCGGGGCGATCGAGAATTGTGCCAACTTGAGAAATGTTTTTTTGGTGCGACCGATCAGGCAAGGGCTATGGGCTGTCCCTCGCCTGATCCTCACGGTTAGGGTTGCTTGCGAATCCAGGTGAAGATGGCACCGTTGGATGCCACGACCCAGGGATTGCCGAGGCTATCAACACTGACCTTGACGGCGGCACCTTCGCGCTTTACCCATTGGTCTCTGCGCCGTTCAAAGATCTCATTACCGCCAGCACCATTAGCGGCGCAGCCAATCACCCAGACGTGATCGCCCGCCGCACCAATGCTGCGTGCACAGCCTTCCACCTGTTGCCAGGCATTGACTGAATCCTCGAACCGGAAAATGTTACCGGAACTGTTGATCGCCCAAGCACTGTTCCCCACCGCCAATTGGGTGGCCCCGCCCGGCATCGCTTGCCAACTCTGGACGCCTGTCAGGTCTGTGGCTGAATAGGCCAGGTTGGCCCGATAGATTTCAAACCCGCCATTAGTCGGGGCGCAGCCTGTAATCCAAACGCCAGCGCTACCTGAGGCAATGTCTTTCGCACAACCCGGTTGCAACTTATTGTTGATCCGGATGGCACCACTGCTCTCGACATGCCAATAGCCCCCCCATCGAGGTTCTACGGCGACCTTAACCCCGGCTCCCGGTAGCAGGTCCCAGGTGCTCTGGAGATTAAAGATCTGATTGCCGCCCTCGCCACCGCTGGCACAACCAATCACATAGGGCTGAAAAAGGGCGCATTGGCAGAAATATCCTGGGCGCAGCCCGGTACATTCTGCCACCGTGGGCCGATCTCCTGTTTAAACCCAGGGTTGATTTGGGCGTTGGCTGGGGTCGCAAGGACGGTCAGACTCAAGCCGATGATGCTGGTAGCAATGGATTGCCATAATGTCTTCATGATAGGATTCCTGGGGGTAGTTTTTGTGAATTATCTGTAGGTTTCTCAGGCATAAAGACCTGTCGGGTTGGCGATCGAGGATTATGCCAACTTGGGAAAATTTATTCAGATGATTGGTTGAGTTGGCTCAACGCCGATCGCTACCCATGATCAAAAATGGTGCCCAGTTCAGCGGTTCTGGATAGGACTTCATGGTTTCCAGCATGGCCGATCGCAGGGCCTGGGCATCCTGAGTCTTGCCCTGGGGCCTTTGCCGATCGCGATAGAAATGCTGCATCAGTTCGCCGGTCGAGTCATCTGGGACCTGCCACAGCGACACCATCACCCGGCTTGCCCCCGCTGTCATAAAGGCACGGGATAGGCCAATCACACGGGAACATGTCATCCTTTTAGGGAGAATAATCCACTAACATAGGCAGCCCTGTGGGCAAGGACTTGTGGCACATTTTCAGGTTTCCACTGTGCTCCAGATATTTGGACTCGACGATTAATTTGTT
>JAAUSA010000016.1 GCA_012031975.1 Alkalinema sp. RU_4_3
GTCCGCTGCCAACCCCCAAATCCCGCCCCCCCTACCCAGCGGCATCCTGTCTGAACCTCAACCCGTGGTCCGTCACGTAACAGACCCGATCCCGTTGTCGCGGCACCGGAGACAAGTCCTAGGTCCAACCAGGTGCGACGAGTCTTCAGCCTGTACAGGGCCAGGCCGTCACACCGGAAGTGATCTCCAAGCTTCCTGAGATGAGCCAACCTAAGGTGGCCCCCCAGGAATTGGGCGTCCTCCCCAGTCCTGGCTGGCCCAGCGCTGGCCCAGCCCCAGCCAAACTGCCAGCTGTGCAGACCGAGACCGATCGCCTCTCCAGTGCCACCACCACGATTAAAGAAACAGTGGTCTCCGGCAATGAACTGGTCTTCGATCGCAAACCTATGCCACCGGGGGCGATCGAGCCGGCTGCAGTCCAACCCACCCAGGCAGGTCCCGTGCAAAGCTTACTCACCCCGCCCCAGAACAAGGGATTCTTGGCGGACGACGTGACCTTGCGATCGCTCAGCCAGCAGGAAGCCAGCCTGCTGACCCAGGCAAACGGGATTGAGCCTTTCACCAAACGCACCCTGACCATTCGAGACTATGCGCGGGCCTACCAGGTGGCCAGTAAACAGGTCAATGGTCTGCCTCCCTTTGGCTTCATCGACTACCAGCAAAAAACGATCATCCTGCCCGATGAGTCCTCAACCGTAAGTTCTACGGCCCCGCCGGGGAGCCCCAGTCCTAGGTTGATTTCGTGGACGATGCTTGGGCCTAAGGGGGGGCTTTGACGCGGTCCCCCTTAGGCTTTTATAGTAGTAGGCCAGTTGTTTAGGTCCGCCGCCCTGGACCGTTATCCTCTTACTATTTATGGGTCATCCCCCACAACCAAACTTCCATCACCCGATTGCGGGACCCAAGATCGCAGTCGTGGGGGCGGGCCTTGCCGGACTGACCTGTACCTACGAGCTAAGACGGGCGGGGTTAGTCGCAACGCTCTATGAAGCGAGCGATCGCGTCGGCGGCCGTTGCTATTCCCTAGCGGGATTTTTCCCAGGGCAGGTGGTAGAACTTGGCGGCGAACTGATCGACAGTCAACACCATACACTGCTCAATTACGCCAGGGAATTTGGTCTCACCCTAGAAGACTATGCTGAAAATCTCGGGGAAGGGGCCTTCTACTTTAACCAGCAGCGCTACAGCGAAGCCACCATCATTGAGGAATACCGCGAACTCCTGCGATCGATGCAATCCGATCTCCAACGCATCAGCCGCGCCCCTACGGCCCTCAATCACAGCCCCATCGACGCCGAGCTTGATGGCCTGAGCATCCAGGAATACCTCGATCGCCACCAGGCTGGCCCCTTGATTGAGAGCTTCATTCGAGCAGGCTACCAGGGGGAATATGGTCTACCCATTGAGGAGCAAACCTGCCTGCATTTTCTGCTGGTCAACCAAGACAAAGATCTAGACCAAGGGGCCTTCGAGATTTTCAGTGACGAACGCTATCACATTAGAGAAGGCAACGATCGCATTGCCCATCATCTCGCCGAGGGGATCCAAGGACAAATTGAACTGGGCATGCAGCTAGTGCGATTGAGCCGAAACGGATGCAACCAAATTGTCCTCACCTTCGATCAAGCGGGTAAAACCCAAGAGATCCTTGCCGACGCAGCCGTAATTACGATTCCCTTCCCCGTCCTGCGTCATATCGATCTCGACGACAGTCTAGAGCTGCCCGATTGGAAGCAAACCATGATTCGATCCCTCGACAGCGGCACCCAGGCCAAACTGATGATCGGCTTTAAGGCCAGGCCCTGGGACCAGCCAGGGGGGAGCCAGGCCATGGCCCATTCTGACCTGTCCCACCATCAAATGAGTTGGGAAACCAATGTCATAGATGCGAGCAGCGATCGCGCCGTCCTGACCAGCCTCGCCAGCGGTCACCTAGGCGCCAGCCTCGAAACCCACCGATCCCAAGGGGCTGCCGAGGCCCTCCTGCAAAACTACGATCGCATCTATCCTGGCGCAGGCATTGCCGCCGATCGCGATCATAGCGGCCAGTTGCGGGCCATCTTGCAGCAGTGGAGCGATCATCCTTTATGCATGGGTGGCTATGCCTGCTACCGCCCCAGGCAGTTGACCGCCTTTGCCGAACGGGAGGGCGAGGCGATCCACAACCTATTTTTCGCCGGAGAACATACAAACTCCTTCCACGAATGGCAGGGGTTTTTAGAAGGGGCGGCGATCTCCGGTATCCAAGCGGCAAAACAAATCCTGCTGCGCTGCGGTGTTTTGCCCTGACCATAATCTACCGTTAACCTAAAAGTCATCAAACCTTAACCTACTTATGTTCCAATGATTTTCCCGTAATAGACCGTAGGGAAGGCACAAAGGGCGATCCTGTTCTAATATCCCCCTGTGAAAAAATTGACAAGTTCTGGATATCTTGATTATGATAGTAGGCCTGTGCAAATTTTCTGTGCAGGTTCTTTTACTACGTCCCAAGGCGGGTGTTAATCAGCCTAAAAAATTGTCCAATTATGTAGCTGGTACAGGATTTCGTGCGATGCAGAAATATGATTTCTATGGGAGACATCTCCTGTTGAATTTTTCTGGTTGTGAAGCGGACCTCGATGATTTGGAACGCATACGACAGGATATGGTCGATGCGGTCGATATCATTGGCGCAACAGTCCTCTCTCAAATGGAACATCAATTCGACCCCCATGGTGTCACGGTTGTTCTTATGCTTTCGGAGTCCCATGCAAGTGTGCATACCTACCCCGAGCATAACGCCTGTTTTCTGGATGTTTTCACCTGTGGTGAAACCATCGATGTCCGACCTTTCGGCGAACTTTTAAAAGAACGTTGGAAACCCCGGTGGAGCTATCAGCAATTGCACGAACGCTATGATCCGAAGGAGTTGCACTTGCAAATCCCTACAGTTGCGCAAGTTGCCCATGTCGGTGCTAGATAGGTTCGAGTTTGAAATGTCTGATTGGTTTGAGTCTGATTTGATCGTTGAATGAAGCGAATTTAGGCGGTGGTGCCTTCTTTCCAGTTTGTCTATTGCTGGCCAAGGGACGGGTTTCAGAATGGATGAATTAGAAGCTGGCGCGATCGCTCGTAGGAGTCTATTGCAATTTGATCGAATCCTTGGCTTGTCCTAGGTCATGTCCAGTTTTGGCGTAAGCTGATGCTGGACATGATTTCTTTGTGTGTATACCTTTCGCTGTGAGGACTTGGTACGGTGAGTGTAGAATTTCGGAGTTGGCTCGTTGATCAGGTGACTCCGCATGAGATTCATCTGTTTCGCCGTGAGGGCGATATGTTGGCGACCAGGACAAAGTTCCAGTCGATCGAGTATGTCCGCACGGAAGCCTATGGCAATATTTTGGTGCTCGATGGGGCGGTGCAGTCCGCTGAGTTTGATGAATACCTGTACCACGAAGCGTTAGTGCATCCAGCCATGGTGCAGCACCCTCACCCAGAACGGGTTTTGATCATTGGCGGTGGGGAAGGCGCGACGCTGCGGGAGGTCTTAAAGTATGATTCGGTAAAATCCGCTGTGATGGTGGATTTAGACGGTGAGCTGGTGGAATTCTGCAAGCGGGAGATGCCGACTTGGCATTGCGGGGCCTTTGATGATCCTCGGGTCACCCTACTCCATGAAGATGGGCGGGCATTTTTGGAGCAGGAGCTAACAACAGGTGCACCGCCCTACGATGTGATCATTATCGATATCACCGATGGCGTACCCGATGGCCCAGCCGCCGCGCTATACACCCAGGAGTTTTATCAGCTTTGTAAGGATCGTCTGACGCCTCAGGGATTGATGGCAGTCCAGGCCTTCGCCTTGAGTATGGATTTACTCCATGAGCATGCCACGATCGCCCGCACCATTAGCGCAGCCTTCCCCGGCAGTCAGAGCTACACTACCTTTGTCCCCTCATTTATTGCGACTTGGGGCTTTGTTCTTGCCCACAAACAGGGAGAAGCGCCCCTAACGGCGACCCAAGTCGATGGGCGCCTTGCGGCCTGTGCCCTGGGCGATCGCCTCCGGGCCTACGATGGCATTACCCATACAGGCTACTTCAGTCTGCCCAAGGCGATTCGACAGACGATCGCTTCGACGGGCGAAGTGCTACGAGACGCTTAGGCGGCGCAGTGGGGTTTGCTGGACTGCGTACTAGGTTGGGTGGCAGTCATCTGCCACCGCGCCTTCAATTGGCGGATGCGATTGAGGCGCCCCTCCAATTGCAACATCACCTGCTGAATGGGCAAATTGTTTTCTAGACAGTCATCAACCCCCATGGCCAGACCCTGCTGTAGATATTGCATTTCACCCGCAGGATAAAAGCCAGCGATCGGCAAGTCAGACCATTGGGCATGTTCCCTGAGCATCTGACAGAGTTTCAGGCTTTCGGGCATCGCTAGATCCATGGCAATGAGATCCGGTAGGCCTGCTTCCATGGACCTTTGCCAGGCCGCAGGATCAGTCGGGAGCGCTTGGAGTTGCCAATGCTGCAAGAGGATCGGATCGCCCTGGAGACAATTGCCCAGGGTAAGGACCCTAGGGGCACCAGGGGTCTGCGCTAGGGCGATCGGACTATCCGCCGTAACTTGATCCTTGTAATCTGGATTGAGCCGATAGCCCACACCATAGACCGACTGAATCAAATCCTGCACCCCAAATAGCTTCAACCGATTGCGCAGACCTTTGATATGGGCTTTGACGGTATCTTCCCCTGGCAAATCGGCATCGAGTCCCCACAGCTGATCCATGATGGCCTTACGACTATAAATCCGCTGACTATTGCGCAAAAACAGCTCTAGCAGGAGATATTCCTTGGGAGATAGCTTAACCGGAGCCCCGTCATAGGTCACCTGCATGGCCACCGGGTCAAGCTGGAGTTTGCCCTTGGCGAGAATAGGGGTCAGTTCCCGCACATTGCGCCGCAGCAGGGCGCGCAGCCTTGCGGTCAGCTCATTGAGCACAATGGGTTTGGCCAGGTAGTCATCGGCCCCGGCATCGAGCCCCATCACCTTATCCGCGCAGCTATTATGGGCCGTCAGCATTAAAATGGGAGTCTGGGATCCACGCGATCGCAATCGCCGACAAAGGCTCACCCCATCCAACCGAGGCAGGGAGACATCCAACACCAATAGATCATAGGGAACCAGCTGGGCCAGCTCCCAACCTTCCTCACCATCGCGAGCCACATCGACCACATAGTGGTGTTCTGCCAGCGTATCTGCCAGTTGTTCCGCGAGCTGGCGATTGTCTTCAACCAATAGAAGCTTCATAGAGCAGTGACCAAGGGCATGGGAAAAAGCTAAGCATCAAGTTTCAAATGAGCATTCCTCTGCTTAAAGCCATTTCAGCGGTAGTAAAACACTACCATTGGTCATCAACAAGCGATCGGGGGGAAAACACAAGATCTACAATGTCAGAGAACTTTAACACTATCGTGCCGAAGCGCCATATGAATTTGCGGGCAATTAATTCAATTTAGCTATTTAGTGGGTTTTATGACAATATAACTATCATAGGTACAAAATACAACATTTGGGAGAACCCTTCCCTAGCTTTTCACCTTTCCCCATGGATTGTCCCGACCGTACGACTTTATCCCAGGCCCTCCATGAGTTACGCAACCCCCTCAGCGTGATTCAAATGGTGCTTGATCGCCTCAGTGACAACACAAAACCGCTATCTCAGGATCGCTACGATCGCTATCTCCAGCGTGCCCAGGCGAGCACAGCGCTCATGGAGGGTTTAATGACCCAACTTTCCCAACTTGAATTCCTCAATCACTCTCCAATCCTATTAAGCAATGATCGCCATAGCATTTCCCATTTAATAGCGTACCTCTCCCAGCGGATGACCACAGATCCGATCATTGCCTGGGCAACTCCCACCATCCCATGGGTTAACCACTGCGATCCATCGACAGTCTGGTGTGGAGACCCTGGCATGATGTGGCAAGTTTTGCGGCCCATTTTGCAGAATGCCTTGCAGTATGGGCCAGGTCTGCTACAGATTCTTTGGCAAACGTCTGACGCCCAGACAATTACCATCGATATTCAGGATCCAGGGGAAGGGATTGATCCCCAAGATCGTCCCCATCTGTGGCAGCCATTTTACCGAGGTAGGGCTGGGAAGCAGTCTGACAGTGGCTTTGGCCTAGGCTTGACTATTGCTCAAGCCGCAGTTTTGCACCTGGGTGGAGAGATTTCCTTTCATCCCCTCACCCCAATGGGTTCATCCTGTCGGGTGACCCTGCCGCACCCAGTAGGATGAAATTGGCTTTTATGACACAAAAAATCGATCAAACCCCCGATTTTTCGACTGAATTACACATATCATAGATCTATCCACTCTATAGGTTCCTCCGTTGGTATCTCGATATGATTTCATGCACCTCGATTCCATGAATGTTTCGTGATTTAAGCTCGTTCTAGACGATATTTCAGAGCTATTGGCATCACCATTAGCTTTCTAATGCAGAGTCCGTTGATTTCTCTGACTCTCATTTTTGTAGTTTCGCTTTATATGCTTCCCGTGAAATACCTCTAGTTCTCCATACCTGTTAAATCTCTTGAGAGGAATAATACAATAAACCTCTGAATCCAATAGGTTTTAGCTCAGATCGCCAGACATTCATTTATTGGTTTCTTCTTTTGTGCTTCTGGATAGTTTGCACATTGCGTTACGCGCAAGGACAATAGATAAATGAACACGACCCTAACCCTCCTTTTAGTGACCCACAATCCAGCCTTTCAAGACCCGCTTGAACAGACCATTGCACTGCTGCAAGCAGATTGGCGGTTAGAGCATACTCAAAGTCTAGAGGAGGTTCTGGAGCACTATGGACCCATATCATCCCAGGGGAATTTTGCTAGTGGCTCGGAACCTTCTTCCATGGTCATTCTGCTTGACCCCCACGTTCGAGAAGACCTGGGCCTCCAGGGAATTACCCGTTTACTCAGCCAGTTGCCATCTGTCCCCATCGTGCTGCTGCTTCGGCCCGAAGAAGAAGAGTTAGGCCTAGAGGGCATCAAGGTGGGCGCCCAGGATTATCTTCTGCTTTCAACCTTGACTCCGATGAAGCTCCATCGCACCATTCGCGATGCCATCCGGCGCCATGATGTCATGCGGCGACTGCGTCACAGGCGTCAGACGAAACCCGTACAGGCAGCTAGCCAACCGATCAATGTGCTCTGGATCAGCAAAAATAGTCAAGACAGTCGCCTGCTGAAATCCCTGTTTGCCCGCGCTGGAGAACATTGGAAATTCTTCCAGGTGGCCACACTGTTAGAAGCGATCGCCCTCTACCACTGCAATGAGCGCCTCAATCTTCAGCCCATCACCATCGATGTGGCCCTCCTCGATATCAATCAGGTGATCCCCCAGGAAATGGATGTCCTGACAAAATTTCAACAGGCCATGCCCGACCTGCCAATCATTGGCCTGCTGGAAAACGAACTGAGTCTCTATGGCGATCGCATCCAGGCTGGCTTCACCTACCTGGTGAAGGACGACATCAGCATTACCCAACTGCTCAAGACCATTCAATCGGCCCTGCGACCGACCCCCACCAGCTAACGAGCCAAAGGACCCAGGAAAGTTGGGCCGTTTGGCGGAGTCCCTAGGCCCAGCATCCACCAAAACAGATGTTCTCTGTAAAATTTCGGAGAAAGTTTGGCCATACCCTCGATTTATTTGGGAGTTTCATGTTAGTTAATTAGAGATACCGACGATTGGGAAGTGTGTTTCTATGACTAATTTTTCTCCTGAGGAAATTCAACGGAAGGATCTAATATCGGCCCTGACCCTGTGGTTGATCGCTGAATTCATTGCCTTTGCAATATTTCCTGCCCTAGAGGTGATCAAACCCAGCAAAGGGGAGCTGAACCAGTGGTTTTTGACCAGCTTGCCCCTGGGTCTGGGAGGCGTACTGTTGTTTGCCTTGACCTCCCGGTTTATTACCTTGGCCCATAGCCGGGAAAATGGCAGTACTAAGGACGTGATTGTCCTGGTCAATCAAGTGGGTGGATTTCTAGCCATCCTTGGGGTGGTCTATCCGCTGATCGTGGTCCTTCAGAAATTCTTTAGCTGAGGCCCCAAACTTTTCGTGCAGATCAAAATTCGGCGACTATCCTATTAACCAACCTTGTGTCATGAGTCCTTGTATTAGGTCGGTTAATAGTCGTCATGAAGAAGCCCTCCATCCGATCGCGGCAGCGCGCATTGCATCACCTTGCATTGCAGTCTGGCCTAGCCCCACAATCTCGTTTTGCCAAGGGCCTTGCCCTAGGTCCCAAAGGCCTTGCCCTAGGTCTTAGTGGCCTGGTGTTCCTGACTGGGAACGCGGCCAATGCGGCGCCCATTGAAGGCTGGCAGTTCGACAGCAGTACGGGCCAGGTGACCTTTATTGTGCCGGATGGTGTGGAGCCCCGCTATTTCCTGATGGCCCAGCCCGCAAGGATTGTGGTCGATATTCCCGACACCCAAATCGGTGATCTCCCGCCCGATAAAACCTACAGCGACGGACCGATCAAGCGTGTCGTCCTAGAACAAATTCAGCCCAAGCTCCTACGGGCCACCCTGGAAATGTCTCCCAAGGTGAGTTTTGCCCGAGGCCAAGTGCGCCTCGAAAACAACGGCGACGGCACCAGTGGCAGCAACACCCGTTGGAGTGTCACGCCCCTGATTGTGGGCACCACCGCCACCGCGTCCACCAAATCGCCCAAACCGCCTGCTCCCGTCGCCGAATCTCTCCAAAAACCAGCGCCCATTGCTGAATCTCCAAAACCACCTGCACCCATTGCACCTCCGGTTGCAGCGCCCAAGGTGGAACTGAACCCACCCGCCGCTCCCAAACCCCCAGCGCTTGAATCCCCTGGGACGAAACCAGTTCTTCCTGCCCCGCCGCCAGTGGAGTTTCCACCGGGGATTGCACCCATCGATCGCCCCGTGGTAGTCCCTTCCCTCACACCCATCGCCCCGGCTAAACCGCCGAGTCCTGTGGTCAAGTTTCCGCTGACGGTGCCTCCCCTACCCTCGGCGCGGAATGTCGATCCTGGGATTCTGCCCGGTGTGGTCAGCCAGCCCATTGGCTTACCCAGTCCGATGCCAGCGGATGTGCCGCTGATGAGCCTGCCGCAGAGTCTGCCCTCCGCCAGTGGTTCTGTTCGTTCTACCCAGCCCTCGGTGGTGGTGCCGTCGATCGCCTCGATTCCCAAGCTAGAGGTGCCTCCGGCCAATTTGCCGAACATCAGCCAAGGTGCTGTCGTACCGCCAGCGCCCAGTCGCCCCCCAGCGGTCCCAGAAAATCCAGAGCTTCGGGCTGAGATCCCCAGTCAAGTCCCCAGCCTGCCTGATTTACCCAAACCCCAAGTCAGGGGGGTTCCGGCCATGCCTGATCTGCCCCGATCGGCGGGCCAACTGGCGACCAATGCGATCACCTATGGCAGCGGGTTTCCGACGAGCAATGGCCAGTTATTTCCGATTAACAACACCTACAATGCTCCGGTGCCCCAGGTTCAAACAGGTGCCCCCGGTAGTCTGGTCTTCGGTCAGCCTTTACCGACAGCTAGCTATGGCTCAGTGAAGCCCATGCCGATCGGCTCGACTTCAGTGGTGACCGCCCTAGACAATCTATCTACGGGCGGCATTGTGGTACCCGTGGGAACCAGCTTGAACCTGCGCTATGGCGGCATTCAGACCCTGAAATTGGTCTCTGGCCCGCCGCGCCAGGAAATTTTGGTGCTCCAGACAGCGGTGGTCGATCGCCTGGGCAAGACGATTATCCCGGCGGGGAGTGAAGTACTGGGACAGTTTGAGACCGATGGTGGCGGCAGTCGGTTCATTACCCAGGCCCTATCGTTCCCTGGGCGAAATTTGGCGATCAACGCTCAATCGGTTTCCCTCAGCGGCAATCGCAAAGTATCCAACAACAAGCTGCTCCAAAACTCCGGGATCGGAGCGGTGGCAGGCGCGATCCTCGGTGGAATTTCTGGGGGGAATGTGATTGGGGGTGCAGCGGCAGGTGCGGCGATTACCTATGCGATCGCGCCCAAGACTGCAACGATCGAACCCGGCCAGCTAGTTGAAATTCGCCTAACGCAGGATCTGTTGGCGGCCCGTTAGGCCAGGGGTTTTTGCACCGCTAGGCCGACGGGTCTTGGAAAGGCCGGATCTAGCGCCTGGCGTTTGGTCAGGGTGATGCAGGTGCGGGCGCTTTGGGATAGGGGCGTGGTGAAGCAGTGAATGTTAGTGACTTCGCTGCCGAGGATTTCAGCGGCGGTTTTGAGGGCTTGGTCTTCTTCTTTGCTCCATTGGCCTCGATAGAGAACGGCATGGCCGCCAATTTTAGCATGGGCAGGGCATATTCGGCACAGACAGCGGCGGAGGCCACGGCGCGGATGGTGGCGAGGTCATAGAATTCGCGGTGCTGGGGATTATGGCCTAGGTGTTCGACGCGATCGACCAGTCCCTTGGCATTGGAGAGGCCGAGGGTTTCGATCATCTGCTGGATGAAGGTAATTTTTTTGCGGGTGGAGTCTAGGAGTGTGACCTGCCAGGTGGGGCGGACGATCGCGATCGGCAGGCCGGGGAAGCCACCGCCAGTGCCGATGTCGAGGCATTGCCAGGGGGATTCTTCGCGCAGCCAGGGCTCGATGCCACTGAGGGAATCCCAGAGGTGTTTTTCCCAGAATTCTAGGGGTTCGGTGATGCGGGTGAGGTTGAATTGGCGGTTGACGCGCAGCATCTCGTCGTAGAGCAGTCCAAAGGTGGCCTGCTGCATGCTATCAGGTAGCCAATTCAGGCTTTCCTGCCAATGCGCAGACATATCGGGCAATGGACTGTTCATGGTCGCAATTTACATCTAAAAAATGCCAAACCTCATTATCCGCGATCGTAGACCTTTATACCGTTCTTGCCCAAGCCCGAAGTTCGTCACTGGCCAGGGAATCGATTAGGAAGGCCTGGCGGAGGAATTCGGGCGGGATGTAGGGATCGTACTTCTGCTGGCAGGGTACTTCTTCGGTGTCGAGGAGCTGCTCGGGGGCAAAACTGCCGCTGCCAAGGTTTTGGAGCTCTTGGTAGAGACTGTCTATTGAGCATTTGCCGAGGTTGATCACTAGAAAATAGGGCGATCGCCCCGCACGCCTTTGATTTTCAAGCTGGGTTTGCAATGGAGCCGCAGGTAGCGCTCTAGGGTGCGGAAGGCGACGCTGCCGATCCAGGGAAACAGGCAGGCATAGCCATCGTCTTCGAGGTAGGTGAGGGGGCGATCGAGCAGTCCCTTGCTGCGGGTAAACCGCCGAGCCTCCTGAAGTCGTTTGATCGCGCCGGGCTGGAGATAGGAGTAGAGCGTATCCTCCTGGAGCACTCGCTTCATCCGTTGCAGCACTCGGCTGTGGATGTTGCCTGTGGTGCCGCGCCAGGAGCTGGCATTGGCGGCGCGCGCCGTGGCCTTGACGGAGACGGTTTTGCGATCGTTATCGACGCGCTGGACTTCCCAGATGCGGCCCGCAAGGGAGAGGCGATCGCCCTCACTCGGCGGAACCATGACGGTGCCGATGCTTTGGCTATTGGATTTGACCAGGTATTCGGCGTTGTCGGGGAAAATCGCGTAGAACTTAAACGTGCGGGCAATTTTCTCGCCCTTAATACCAAGGATAAAGGTGTTCTCCGGCGTGCGTTCGATGTGGTCGAGGGCGATCCAATGGCGTAGGAGCTGGCGATAGTCATCCTGGCTGATGGCGGAAAAGGCAGGCAGGGTGAGGAGTTGCTGCGCTAATTCCGCAGCGGTCAGCTCTCCCTGGGAGGCCAAGGTGCTGAGGGTTTGGTGATAGAGCAGGCTGTAGGGATATTGGACCTTGGGGGGCGGCTCGATCCATTGGTCTTCGAGATAGAGCTGGACGATCGCAATGCACTGCAACAACTGCCAGGGAACTAACTCCGGCACGGTCTCTTCCCCGCTAGGTCTGTCTTCTGCGCAGAGGAAACTCATTTCCGACGCGCCGCTGCGGCGGCCCGATCGCCCCAGCCTTTGCAGAAAACTAGCGACGCTGGCGGGGGATTCGAGCTGGATGACGCGATCGAGCTGGCCCAAGTCAATGCCCATTTCAAAGGTCACCGTGGCGGCCGTCACCGCTGGCTGATCGGGGGTGCGCATGGCCGCTTCGGCGATTTCCCGCAGTTCGGCGGAGATGCTGCCATGGTGGACATGGTAGATGTCGGGGTAGTTTTTTGCGCCAGCAATGTCCCTTAGACTGGCCACAGCTTCTTCCGCCGCAGTACGCCCATTGGCGAAGATCAGACATTTCTTAGCGGCGGTTTGCTTAAACAGATGGAGATGGTAGGGATTGAAGGATTGGTCGCGATCGTCGCCGATCGCCCGCACTACTAATCCAGGGTCGTAGAAATGCTCCAGGGTCAAGCTGATCTTCCGGCCCGCGTTGGGCATAGTGGGCGTGATCACTTTACGTTTGGTTCCCGCTGCCATCCAATCTTCAGCCAGTTTGTAATCCCCCAAAGTCGCAGAGAGCCCAATCCGCCGGGGTTCGTTATTTGTAATATGGGCCAGACGGGTGAGCTGGCAGAGGATTTGGTCGCCGCGATCGCTACCAATAAAGGCATGGACTTCGTCGATGATCACAAACTGCAATTGACCGAATAGGCGATCGAGGTCCTTACTTTTGTTGACCAGCAGGCTCTCCAGGGATTCCGGCGTGATCTGCAGAATGCCCTGGGGATTTTTCAGCACCTGATTTTTCTTACTCTGGGTCACATCGCCATGCCACATCTGCACGGGGATTTGGGCACTTTGGAGCAGATCCGTCAGGCGCTCAAACTGGTCATTAATTAGGGCTTTCAATGGCCCAATGTAGAGGGCTCCGATGCTATTACTGGGGCGATCGTGCAGGCAGGTCAGCACGGGTAAAAAGGCCGCTTCCGTCTTCCCCGAGGCGGTGCCCGCCGCCACCAACAGGTGGGCATCGGTGTCAAACACCACCCGGCAGGCCTCCACCTGGATCGGTCGCAGGTCTGCCCAGCCTTGGTTGTGGAAATATTCCTGGATAAATGGGGCAAGGCGGGACTTCATGGGGCGATCGCTTGGGGCTTAGTACAGAGTGATTATCCTTGACGATCGCTCTTTCTTAACATCAAGTCGTGTATTCAGCGTTGATTTTCACATAGTCATAGCTGAGATCGCAGCCCCATGCCACGCCCATGCCCGCGCCTTGACCCACCTTCACGCCGATCACCACCGGATGGTGGACAAACTGAACCATGGCCCCGTCGCGACCCTGGGTTGGCCAGTTCCCCCCATCGGGCGGAATCTCTCCGTCACTGGCGCAGGCACTCTTCTCCGCCTGCCGGGTCATGTAGGCATTGGCACCATCGCGATCGAACCCCTGGGGCTGCCCCGCCTTCATCAGGACAAATTCCCCTAGACGAATATCCAAGTCGTTTTGATCAAAGGCCACTCCGGCCCGACCTGCGGCTCCGGCGATCCGGCCCCAGTTGGGATCGCGCCCAAAGATCGCCGCCTTGGTCAGGGAAGACCCGGCGATGGTCCGGGCGATCGCCCTTGCCGCCGCGTCATCACTGGCCCCACTCACCTGCACCTCAATCAAACAACTCGCCCCCTCCCCGTCCCGCGCAATGGACTTGGCCAAGTAAATACAAACCTCCGTCAGCATCGCCTCTAGCTTCTGGGCCTCAGGACTGGCGCCATCGACGATCGCTGGCGTGCGCGACTGCCCATTGGCCAGGGCAATCAGCGAATCATTCGTACTCGTATCCCCATCCACCGTCACCTGGTTAAAACTCCGGTCCGCCACCCGCGCCACCATCTGCTGCCACAGCCCCGACGACACCGCCGCATCACAGGTGACAAAGGACAGCATCGTCGCCATATTCGGGTGAATCATCCCCGACCCCTTGGCAATTCCCCCCACCCGCACGGGTCGATCGCCAAACATGGCCTCCAGGGCGATGGATTTTGTCACCAAATCCGTCGTGGTGATCGATCGCGATGCCGCGTCTGATCCCGTTGGGCTTAGGGCGGCGATCGCTTCGCCAATCCCCGGACGCAGAGCCTCCATCTTGATCCGCTGCCCGATCACCCCAGTGGAGGCCAGCAACACGAGATCCGGCGAAACGCCCAAACCCTCTCCAACCAATTTTGCCGACTCCAACGCATCCGCCAAACCCTGTTGACCCGTCCCCGCATTGGCCTGGCCTGCATTGCAGAGGATCGCCCGCGCCGTCCCCTTATGGGCCAGCCGCTCCCGGCAATAGTCCACACAGGCCGCCCGCACCTGACTGGTGGTAAAGACACCAGCGGCAATAGCATCCACATCCGACACAATCAATGCCAAATCCGGCAACCCCGACGGCTTCAACCCAGCGGTCAGACCCGCTGCCTGGTAACCCTTAGGCGCAGTCACGCCCCCAGAAATGACAGTCCATTCAGCCATGGTGCAAAATCCTCTCAGCGCTCGCGATTGTCGAGCTATCCGCCATGGATTATATCAAAGCACCGAAGGCATTGGATTCGACGGAGGGGAAGATATTGAAAAGACCCCACTAAAAAGTGCTAACCACAAAAAAATGTCACAAATCCTGCTGACCTGTGGTATCAGTATTCCCATTCGAAAGAAAAAAGGGAAGGTCGCTAGGGCAACCTCCCCTATCATCAGGGTGCATCTACTTAACACAGTATGCCACACTAGGGGGTGAGGGGTAACACCCCTCATTAAGAAATTCCGGTAAGGTCTTCGGCTTTTTCTGTGAATTTCCGGTGAATCAGAGGGCGATCAGCGCTCAGAAGTTTGAACAAAACCTCTGGCATGAAAGCTTTTCGCGGTTCATCCCCCCGGTGTGGCATTCTGTGTAAATCCCATTAGAAACAGATCACCATGACCGACTTTTGGATCCAAGTTTTAGACCTGGCACAGAAAACCACGGCGACTGTCGGTGCCCAGTTGATGCGGGAGTTTGGGGCGGCCCAGGGGGTGGAGAAGAGTGATGGGAGTCTCGTTACAGAGAGCGATCGCAGTGCCGATGATGCGATCAGGGCGGCGATTCACGCGGTTTTTCCGGACCATGGGTTGCTGACGGAGGAGACGGAGCACCTGTTCCCGGAAAATGACTGGTGCTGGATTGTGGATCCACTGGATGGGACGACGAACTTTGCCCGAGGGTTGCCGCTATGGGGCATTTCCCTGGCGCTTCTATATAGAGGTGTGCCCGTCTTTGGCTATGTGGCCATGCCGCCGTTGAATCAGAACTACTACGGCTATTGGGCCGGGGATACGGGCCTAGAGATGCCTGGGGGAGCCTACCGCGATGGCCAGCGCCTTCAGACGAGTCAGGACGATCCCGGCGGCAACCACTTTTTCAATATCTGCGCCCGCAGTACGGGGATTTTGCAGCAGAAGGTGCCTGGGAAGGTGCGCATGTGGGGATCTTCGACCTACAGTTTGCTGGTGGTGGCGGCGGGATCGGCCCTGGGTGCCGTGGAGGCGACGCCGAAGATTTGGGATATTGCGGCGGTCTGGCCGATCGTCCAGGCCTCCGGCGGGGCTTGGTCGGCGCTCAATGGCGATCGCCTCTTCCCATTGACCGTGGGCGAGGACTATGGCACCAAGCCCTATCCGACCTTGGTGGTGGCCAGGGAAGCCTTGCTATCGGTGTTTGGGCCTTTGGTTGCGGAGATTGGCAGTCGGTAACGAATTGCAACTCAATTTGAACCTTGGCGAACATTGTCTGTGCTTAGGTGACGATCGGGTAAAAACTAGGCTAGTGTAGAGGAGCACTGGATGATCCGGAGGTGGGCATATGGCGAGTTTAACCCTAGATAAGCTAAACGTTGAAAAGTTGACGCCAGAGCAAGTCGCTGAAGTTGCAGCCCGTCTGGAGCAGGATGAGTACGATTCGATTTTTGATGGTTTGAATGATTGGCATCTGCTGCGGGCGATCGCGTTTAGTCGGCCTGAGATGGTGGAAAATTACATGCATCTGTTGGATTTGGAAGCCTACGATGAGTCCTAGGTTTTGAGTCAGGTAAACAAGGAAAGGGTGAGGTGATCTCACCCTTTTTTAATGGGAGTTTTGGTATGGCAATGTCTGGGACGATCGAGCGGGTGTTGGATTTTTGGTTTGGGCCGGGTTGGGAGACGGGTGAGGTGGAGCCCCAGGCCAAGTGGTTTAAGAAAGATCCGATTTTTGATGATTCGGTGAAGGAGTGGTTTTCGGGGATGCATGCCCAGGCGCGGGAGGGGCGGATGGATGGTTGGATGGATGAGGCGGTTTCGGCCCTGGCGCTGGTGATTGTGCTCGATCAGTTTCCGCGCAATATGTATCGAGGGGAAGCGGCGGCGTTCCAGAGTGACGGTCGGGCGTTGATGTGGGCGGCGCAGGCGGTGGATTTGGGGTTTGATGACCAGGTGCCGCCAGTGATGCGGCAGTTTTTCTATTTTCCGTTTGAGCATAGTGAGGATCGGGGAAATCAAGCCTACGCGGTGCGGTTGTTTAAGCAGTTTGAAAATCATCCGCAACTGGCGAGTACCTACGAATTTGCCCTGAGGCACCAGGCGATTGTCGATCGCTTTGGGCGTTTTCCCCATCGCAATGCGGCGTTGGGCCGTGCTAGTACAATGGAGGAAGTGGCGTTTTTGCAGGAGCCCGGTTCGGGGTTTTAGCTATGGATGAGCGGCGGGTGTTGGTGGCGGTGGGCGGTGGGATTGCGGCCTATAAGGTCTGTCAGTTGGTGTCGTCGCTGGTGCAGGCGGGCATGCAGGTGCGGGTGATGCTGACGAACTCGGCCCAGCAGTTTGTCACGCCGTTAAGTTTTTCCACGCTGAGCCGATCTCCCGCTTATACGGACCAGGATTTCTGGCAGGGCGATCGCGGTCGGCCTTTGCATATTGAGCTGGGAGAATGGGCAGAGTTGATTGTCCTTGCGCCCTTGACAGCAAACACCCTGGGGAAATTGGCCCATGGTTTGGCGGATAATTTAGTCACTAATACGATCTTGGCTTCGACCTGTCCGGTTATTGCAGCTCCGGCGATGAACACCGACATGTGGGAGCAGAAAACGGTCCAGCACAATTGGCATACTTTACTGGAAGACGATCGCTACCATGCGGCTAATCCAGAGTCGGGGTTGCTGGCCTGCGATCGCGTGGGGGCTGGCAGAATGGCGGAACCGGAAACGCTATTGTTGCAGATTCGGTCATTACTAATGCGATTGCAGCGAGATCTAATTGGCAAACATATTTTAGTCAGCGCTGGAAGTACCCAGGAGTTTTTAGATCCCGTCCGCTATATTGGCAATCCATCCACAGGAAAAATGGGGGCAGCGATCGCCCAAGCTGCTCTATATCGTGGAGCTTCTGTAACCATGGTCCATGGTCCAATGGCTCAGGTGGATTTGCAATCGCTATCGGGGGTTCGATTAATTTCAGCGACGACGGCGATCGCCATGCGCAATGCCATGCAGCAGGAAATGGCGGCGGTGGATTGGATCTTTATGGCAGCAGCGGTGGCGGATTTGAAGCCGAAGGACTATCGCGATCGCAAGATTCCCAAGGGCGATCTGCCGAAGCGACTTGCCCTAGTTGAGGTCCCCGATATTATCGCCGGATTGTCTAACCACAAACAGCGTCACCAAAGACTCGTGGGGTTTGCAGCTCAGACGGGGGATTTTGAGACGCCTGCGAAGGAGAAGATGGAGCGGAAGGAATTGGATGCGATCGTGGCGAATCCGATTGATCTCGCGGAGGGTGGTTTTGGGAGTGATGTGAATCAGGGTGTGTGGCTCGATCGCTGGGGTCGGCGGGAGGAGATTCCGCTATGTTCTAAGCTGGAGATGGCCCACCGGATTTTGGATGCGGCGCGGCGATCGTGAGGGCGATCGCCTGCTATTGCTCTAAACTCAACTGCTCAATCTCCTTGGCAGAGAAGCCTGTAACTTTGGTGATGAGGGCGATCGCAGCGCCTTCTTGCAGCATTGTCCTGGCAATAGAGAGCCGCTCAAGACTACGACCTCGGGCTTTACCAATCGCTAGGGTTTCTTCATGCCATTTTTCGTAGGCAGGGAATAAGTTCATGATGACCTCCTTGACGTCCTTAGTTTTATTCCTCCCGCTTCAGACTCAACTGCTCAATCTCAGCGACTGAAAATCCTGTGACTTTAGCGATGAAATTCATCGCAGCGCCTTCTTGCAGCATAGTTTTCGCAATAGAGAGCCGTTCAAGACTGCGACCCTGGGCTATAGCTTCTTCATGCCATTTTTCGTAGGCAGGGGATAAGTTCATGATGACCTCCTTGATGTCCTTGGTTTTATTTTGCCTTAGTTTGAGGTTGATCTGCAAGATCGAGATATGCCTCAGGGTTTCTTGAAGATAGGGATGGTCCTTAGGTAGATTGGTCAACTCCTTAATCGCCTCAGCTTGAACAGATCCTTTGCCGAGCAGCCGAAGCAGGATAGTGTCCTTAGTCTTGGGGAGCTCATGAATCACGATTATCCCTGTACGTTCGGCATTACAGCGAAAGTAGATGCCAGGTCCCCAGGTTGGGTCAGTTTCAACATTAAAGTCGTCTTTCAATGTCTTAGACAGTGTGGGCGATAAATTGCGCAGAATAAGGTCTATTTTAATTCTTGGGCTTGAGTTCTGGCGATCGCCCCAAATCTCTCTCCACATCCTGCCGAAACCGCGACATATATTCCTGTTGATCGATTTCTCCGCCCTGTAACAATCCCTGTAATTCCTGCACCTTAGCTGCGATCGCCCTCTGCTGCTGACCAATCGCCTCCTGCGACTCCTGAAACACCTTCTGCCCTGCTGCCTTGGCTTCCATTAACTGGTCCTTCAGACTCCCCACATCCAGTTGCCCCCCACTGGCAAAAACTTCTGGGCTAAGGCCCCGATCGCCCAAGTCATACTAAAGGCCGTCGAAGCCCCGATCACGCTACCCCAGACCGGAATCAATAGCGCCACATTCGACAGGGCCACCCGCGCCGCCGTCGCGCCAAGAGTGCCAAACAACGCCTGATTTAAAGCCTCATGTTTGTGATCGCCTGGATAGCCCCAAATGCGGCCAATCTTTTGGACCAATTCCACCTGGTCCTTGTAAATCATTAAATGGGTCACTATAGCAAACCCCGGAATTGGCATCGCCCCACTAAAGGCATGCATCAAAGCCATTAGGCGAATGTTCGTATTCACCGCTGCTTCACGTTTTTCTGGGTCATTAATGGCTGCGACCTGTTCGGCGATCGACAAAGCCTGAGCCTCAGAAACTGCTGCCTGGAGTTTCTCAATCTTTCCGGCGGAGATTTCTAGCTTGGTTTGAATGCGATCGAGTAATGCTGTTTCCTCAGCTTCTAATTCTCCATCCAACCGAGCCATTAAATAAGCCGATTGATAAACCCGCTCTCGAATAATCGGACTGTGGAGTTTTGCCAAAAGGTCGTCGAAGCTGGTGCGATCGTCCAGTAGTTGTTCTAATGTAAACTTCTCATCTAACTCCAAGGCCGAAAGTGCCTCCGATAGCATTTCCCGCTCCATGGCTTCTAATTCATGATCGGCGATCGCTAATCGAACCAAGACCATTAGACTCGCCAAAACCTCCTGGGGATTAATGGCTTCGCCCGCTAGATTGCTGTCAAACACACTGCCTTGATCGCGATCGCCCACCGTGAAATGCTTTGTAAATTCTCCCTCTGGCCAATCGCCATGGAGCGGTAGTCGTTCCTTCCCCAAATACAAATGCCGACAGTCCACGTCACTTAATTGTGTAGAGCGATCGATATTCCAATCCGTCACAGTAGCTCCGGTGAATCTGGCCCGGCGGAAATCCGTGGCGATCGCATTGGTCCGCACCAAAATCGCATTCTCCAAATTTGCACCCTGCAAATCGGCCCCACTCAAATCGGCCCCACTCAGATCCGCTCGGCTCAAATCGGCTCCGTTTAAATCCACCCCGCTCAAGTCTGTTTCAACAAACGATCGCCCCCGCCCGTCCAAACTTACCAACAGCGATCGCACCTGCGGCAACATGGATAGCCCGCACACCTGATCTAAATTCGTTGTTTGATAAAACCTCGCATGTTTCAGTAGCGCCTGTCGAACATCGCTGCTAGTCAAATTCGCTTGGGAGAAATTCGCATTCGTTAAATTACTTTGTTTGAAACAAGTGCCGCCCAAGCTGCTGATCGCAACGGCACCTTGATGAATCACCGAATTATCCTGCCGCGATCGCACCCCTAAAAAGGTACCGAGGGCGATCGCTCCCAAGGCAATGCCCAGGGTCAAACCACTGCTAGAGAGGCAAAAAACTGCGATCACAGCGATCGCTGAAAAAGCTGCACCTTCGATGGGGCCTGCGATGGTTTCGGCGATCGCCGCCAATAGCGCCCCATACTGCACCAAACCCACGGATAAAGCAATTCCCAAAGCCACCATCGTGACGGCATTTCCCCAGTCGGGATGCCCGCCTAAAATCATCGATACCAAAATCACCAGCACCACTAAAGAGCGCATCAGCCATTTATTGAGATCATCTACCCCGAGCCTCAGGGTGACCATGGTTAAAACGCCAGACTTCCCAATAGCAGAGGCACAGCTTGAGGCGTTTCCAATCGATCGATCTGTAAATACGAAACAACGCGATCCAAACCAAAGGCAAAGACTCCGGTGGCGATCGCCCCAATCCCAGGCATGCAAGTAATAAACCCCGCCGCCAGGGTGGTAACCCCATTTGGGCACCCGTAAAGTTAGCATCCGTCAGGTTTGCCCTAGCAAAATTCACGCCCCGCAGATCGGACGCTGCAAAGTTGGCCCCCGCCAGATCCTGACCCTGGAAAGACCTCCCCCGCAAACGTTGGTTCGAAAAATCATGCACCATAAGAACAAGCCCTATTCAATATTTTCAATCACCTGGACCAGCTTGCGCTTGACTGCCTCGATCGTATAGTTCTGGGCCACATAGCGCTCCGCCGCCTCAGCCATAGAAGATCGCGCCTCAACTGTCTGATTGAGTAAGCTCGACAGGCCCTTGGCAAAACTATGGTAGTCATAGTAAGCGAGGCCCGCCCCCGATCGATCGACATGCTCCAGCAACACCTCACATTTCCCATTGACCAGCACAGGCGTCCCCTGGGCCATAGCCTCCAGGGTAGCAATGCTAAAACTCTCGTAGGGCGATGGCATCACAAAGGCTTGGGCTCCGGCCATGAGGGCAAGCTTTTCTGATTCTGAAACAAAGCCTAAAAACTCTATGGCCGGATGTTTTGACACCCCCATGTTGTCTTGGCCCGTCAAAATCAGCTTTAACTTAGAAGGCACGGATTGCTGGTAATTCAGGAAGAAATCCACCAAATCCTGACAGCCTTTGTTTTGGTCAATCCGGCCACTGTAGAGCAAATAGGGATAGGGTCGGGGTTTTGGCTTGGGCTTTTCGACGGCGATCGCCATCCCCACGATCGCGCCGCTGCAATCTCCCCAAAAGGCTTGGGTCAGTTTTTGCTCGGCACTAGTCAGCCAAATGAACTGTCCGGTCTGGGCCGCCATATAGCGAAACGCTGGCAAATAGGCCGTCGGCTCATCATGGCAGGTGGGCGCAAAAATCACCTTGTTCGAGGGCACCTGGGGCATACAGAAATACACCGTCGGATACAAATAGGTAACAAAAATAAACCCCGCATACTGATCTTGACATTGCTGCACATACTCAATCATCCCCGGACAAAACGGCCCCTGCCAGCGGATAAACTCCTCCTGCATGGCCATACTCCAAGGCAGCCAATCCTTCGGCAATTCCACCTGCACCTGGGCCGCCCGCCAGAAGTTTAGCAACCGCTCATACAGATGATGCCAGTAGGGCGATCGATCGCGATCGGGCGCAAACCGTCGAATCACAATGCCGTCTTTGGTTTCGGTCCCCTCAGGCAAAACATTGGCCCAATTGGTATAGTCCATGGCCGTGGAGGTGAGAATTTCCACGTCATACTGGGATTTCAACAAAGAGGCATATTGCCAAGCCAGGGCCTCTGACCCGCCCACAATGCTTTCATGGCAGCGTTGGACGACGATCGCGATCTTCTTCATGCCGTCACCTCCTGGACCAGCGTGAGAAACTGCTTCTCAATCTGTCGCCGGGTGAATTTCTCCTGGTAGCGTTCCCAACCGAGTTTCCCCAGGCCAAACCGGACAGCTTCGTCATTGACAATACAGTTTACCGCTCCGGCGAAGAGGGCGGAGTCGATTGCGGGCCAGCGGATGCCAGCCTTGCCAAGGGTGCCCGGAACGCCCGTGGAACCGTAGGCGACGATCGGCAGTTTCATTGACATAGCCTCGACGAGCGGGACGCAAAACCCCTCATGTTCACTGGTTAGCATAAAGACGTTTGCGGTTAAGTAGTAAGCCTTAAGCGCTTCGAGGGAAACGCCACCGGGCATGACGACGGAGCTTTCTAGGGAATATTGTTGAATTTGGCGTTTGATAGTTTGATTATATTTCTCAATTCGAGGATCGCTTTTTCCCACCATGATTAATCGACTGTTGTGGTTGTAATTGCGATGGTAGACGTGGAAGGCGTCGAGGAGGCTGCCGTAGCCTTTATTCGGGGCGATGCGGCCTACCATCAGGATGTTTACGACGCCGTCGCTGTAGCGATCGATCACCTCTAAATCCGCCTCTACATTCTGAATTTCATCAATATAGTGAAACGGCGGCACCACATGGTTGGCATTGGGCGAGACGCCGAGGTTTGATAATTCCTCGGCATTAAACGTCGAATCCGACCAATAGGTAATTCCTGGCACCCTTGTTAAGGCATTTAACTGAGCACGCCCTTCTTTGCAGGCGTTGGTATATTCAGAGCTGATGCCGACGTAAAACTGTGGTGGCGTCACATTATGGTATTTGACCACCCGACGACAGGGCAATTCTTGCAGGAGTTTTAACCCTTCGTCGTAGCCTGTGGAATAGTGGTAAATCAGTAGATCCTGGGGTTGGGTTAAAAACGATCGCACCTGCTCAATCCCATGGACCTCCCCTGAATAGGTCCAACTCTCAGCAAACAGCCGCACCTCATGCCCCAGATGCCGTAGGGCGTCACGCATACCCGTCACGTCATTCCCAACGGCGTCACCTTCCATTAAGCAGGGTGTGAGGATACCAACTTTCGTCATTTTTGCTTATATCCAATAATGGCGTAGTCTTGTGCGCCGTAGAAGAAATGGTTAAAGCGATCGATCACTTGCTTACCTGGACCCTCAGTTAGATCGTCGTTCGCAATTTGACCTGGATTTGGATGCAAATACTGAATCTTGGTATTCACAAACCCCACCTCCATCGCTAAAAACTGCACCATATTACTTGGCAATGGATTCCGATGGGTCGGATCGATATAGAAATTACAACTTCCCACGAGTACATTCTCTGGATTCGGGGTTTCAAAGATCGCTACGCCGCCGGGTCTTAGTACCCGCAAGGTCTCAGAGAACACCTGAATCAGGGTATCAAAGGGCAAATGCTCCATGATGTGAAACCCCGTCACGGTCCCGACGCTGTCATTGGCCAGGGTGCCCATGTAGGCCAGAATGTCGGTTTGGAGGACTTTGAATTTGAGGTTTTCGCAGGTTTTGACCATGCGGGGGCTGGCGTCGATGCCGATCGCCTGGATGTGATTGTCCCGCAGCAAAGACAGCCATTCCCCGCGCCCGCAGCCCAGATCAATGGCCAGACTGCCGGAATCGATCAAGGGCAAGTAGACCGAGAGGCGATCGTAGATATCTGAGCGCTCACCCCGGAAGCGATCTTCTAGGGCCATGTAAAACTCGTTGAGCTGCTGGCTGCGTTCTTTTTTGGCCTGGCGATCGGCCACGGCTTGAATCGGCACCACCGGACGGTCCCCCAGGTCCTGGGGCTGCTCCAGTTCATCGAGGGCCGTGAGGACAATCTCCATTTCGCTGCGCATTTGCAGTTGGAGGGATTCGAGCTGGCTGAGAAGCTGGCGATTTAAGGAGATGCTTTCGCGCAGGGAGGCGATCACGCTGAAATTTACCTCCTGCTGGTCCTTGAAGATGATGTTGAACATCTTCAGCATGGTGTTTTTGATCCGATCGCTGAGATTGATCGGAAAGCGATCGAGCTTGTCGGGCCATTTGGTGCGCTGGTAGGCACGGGTTTCGGCAGTGTTGAGCAGCATTTCCATGCGGCTGAGGGCGACGCCTAGGGGAGTGGTGTTGATCCGGTTGCCGCCGAGGAAACGTCGGTTCGATCGCTGGTGCTGGGCGACTTCTAGCTTGATGCGCTCCATGAGGGCATCGACATCGAGAGGTTTGGAAGTGGGGTTTTTTGCGGTGGTGGATTGGGCAGACGAGGGGATACTGCCAGTCTCTGGGGATGCTTGGTGATCGGCTGACTCAAAATCTAGGGTTGGACTGGTCAGGTTTTGTTCACTCATAGGGGTTCTTCTAGACAGGTGTACTTATACCACAGGATTCATCACACGACCTTGATGACGCATTCCGCGAATAGATGTGCCCTTCGATCTAGCCATTGCACCCCTTCCTGGACGAGGGTAATGCGTAGGAGCAACCGGCCTGCAAGGCTCGGCGCTTGGACCCGGACTGAAACCCGCATCGTAGCGTAGCCCAGTGTATCAGGAGTTTGCCTGATTGAGTGTCCGGGCAGTGGCGGAAATAGCGCCGTCCTGTGACCTTCTTCCACGATCGCGCACCCTGAATCCGGATCGAACCAGCGATAGGAGAAGTTAATCGGGTTGGGGCCGTAGGGGGAGAGGCTATGGCGGCTGTGGTTGGTGAGCTGGACTTCCAGGGTGAATTGCTGGTCAGGGGAGACCGTGACGGGCGTTTCGAGAAGCTTCAAACGGAGCTTGCGCCACCAGAAACGCACGGGTTTCATCCAGAGGCGGGCTTGGAGGGGTTTGACATCCAGGGGCGAGGGGCTGGCGATCGCGTACAGACTGGGCGCTGCGGCCAATTCCCGACGGTTGTAGGTTTGGACCAAACTCCCTCCGGGCTGCCCCACATCGCCAAACCATAGGGAAACATGCTGAAACGCTTGACTGAGCTGCCGTTTCATCACCCGAGGCGACTGTTCATTGATATGCATCAGCCGTTCGTAGCGCGTCCTTGGATCCAAAGGTAGCCAAGCCCCCAGCTTGGCGGCGGCGCGGCGGCGGCGGGCGTAGTCGTAGCGGTAGTGCCAGAGGTTTGGAAAAGTATGCAGCACAAACAGGCCCGTAGGTTTGAGCCAGCGACGGACGTTTGCATACAGCTGCTCCACTTCCTGGGGGGCCAGATGCTCGATCAGGTCGGAGGCGATCGCCAAGTCATAGCAGTTTGCGTCAAACGTCGCTGTCACCACACTCTCGCAACAGAAGGTCACCCGCTGTTTAATCTCGGGAGGCGCGTTGGCAAACACTGACTGGGCAAGGGCGATCGCTGCTTCGGAATAGTCCACAGCCGTCACCTCGTAGCCCAGGCTGGCCAGGAAATAGGCCAGTTCCCCACGCCCACAGCCGAGATCCAGTACCCGCCCTCGGGGCACGATCGTCGCAATCGCCGCCACCGATCGCAATCGTGGGTCCTCCAACAGCCGCCCCTGATGCTGCAAAAACGCCTCATAGCCACCGCAGTCCTGGGTGTAGTAAGCCTCGGTGTAGGTGGTTTGCAAACCATCGGAGGTTTGGTGCCCTGGAACGGTTTGAACCTCGGCCACCTTGAGTAACAACTCCCCGGCATAGCCAGGAATCGCGGCGTACCAGTCCAGGCGATCGCGGTTTTGCAGCAAGAAATCATTCACGGCCAGATAGTTCGTCTGGGTCCAGTGGTAGCCATCCACCAGCACATAGCGCCCCTGTAAGAGCGCCAACTCCAGATCCCGAAAGGACCCATCCCCGTCCTGCTGTCCATCCACATGAATCAAGTCATAGCGCTCCCCTGGTAAGCGATCCATCGACTGACTATCTGCGACAATCAGCTCACAGTCGTAGTCCCGCAGATTCTCCCGCGCCCAATCCACGGCTCCCCTGACGCCCCCAAATCGATCGCTATCGAGATCGATCCCCACGAACTTCGCTCCTGGGACCGCCTCTAAAAACGCCCGAGCGGAATAGCCGTAGCGGACGCCAATTTCCAGGATGGTTTGGGGTTGGAGAACTGCGGCGATCGCCCATTTCATCCGGTAATAGGGCACCCAAGCCTCGAATAGATGCCGCAGGGGATCGGTGGGGTTTGCGCCTAGCCGAAAGTCAAATTGGCTCTGGCGCGCCGTTTCGAGAATCTTATCTAGCATAGAAGCCTAACCCAACACCAATCTCACCACCTGGGCGATCGCCTGTCGTTGGCTGTCGTCGTAGCCCCAGCGATCGAGGAAGTCCTGGTATTCCCCGCCGCCTTGGGTGGCACTGACCAACAGGGCTTCGAGGTTTTGCTGGAGGTTTGGTAAAGCGAGGAGACGGATGAGGAGTTGCGATCGCGCACTAGTCTTAGCGGACCCTGCTGCCTGTTCGGCGTTTCCACTCGCCTCATGGGTCAACACCATCGCCGTGGACATCGCCAGGTTTTTGGCCATCAGGTCCGCCACCAGCTCCGGGGACTGTTGCAAAGCTCGAACGATCGCATCCGGAGGCGCATCCGCCAAATCCGAATCCCCACTCAAAAAGGACACAAAGAACCCGCGTGCGCCGTTGGAGGTTTTGACTAGGGCTCCGATCGCCGATTCTAAAACCTCGGGGGCTGGGGTTTTGAGATCCAAAATTTCCTGGGTTAGGGCGATCGCCCCAGGGAAAGTAATGTCTTCGGGAATCGTGAATTGCAGGTCTGTCATGGGATATCGCTCCATAGGCTACTTGCCAGTATGGCGGACAAAGGCCCCGGCTAAAATGGAAGAAACGCGGCGATCTTTTTGAGTATGATTGTACCTATGGCCATTATTTCCTCAAAACAACCCCCCTCGCACAAGGGCAAACCCGACCTGGACGACGTTCAGGCCCAGCTTCCGCTGGATGCGCCCCCGGAAAAAACTAAGAAATCTGACAAGACCGATCCCGACCTGCTCAAACCCGAAAAAGCCCCGGAGGAAACCAGCCGCCAGGATGAGAAGATTCGGCCCCAGAGCATCCATGAGTACATTGGCCAGAAGGACCTGAAGGATGTCCTGGACATTGCGATCCGCGCCGCCCGTGCCCGCGAAGAAGCCCTCGATCACCTGCTCCTCTACGGCCCCCCCGGCTTGGGTAAAACCACCATGGCCCTAATCCTGGCCCAGGAGATGGGGGTGAACTGCAAGATTAGCAGCGCGCCATCCCTGGAGCGACCTCGGGATATTGTGGGTCTGCTGATGAACCTGGAAGCCGGAGATGTGCTGTTCATCGATGAGATCCATCGGTTGCCCAAGGTGACGGAGGAGATTCTGTACCCGGCCATGGAGGACTATCGGCTCGACATCACGATCGGCAAAGGCCAAAGTGCCCGGACGCGATCGCTAGAACTCCCCAAGTTCACCCTCGTGGGCGCGACGACCAGGGTGGGGGCGCTGACGTCTCCCTTGCGCGATCGCTTTGGCTTAATCCAGCGGCTACGCTTCTATGAGGTGGATGAGCTGACGAAGATTGTGCTCAGGACGGGGGCTTTGCTGAACCAGGCGATCGGTGAGGATGGGGCGGAGGAGATCGCTCGGCGATCGCGGGGCACACCCCGGATTGCCAATCGTCTGCTGAAGCGGGTGCGGGACTATGCGGAGGTGAAGGGGTTTAAGCTGGTCGATCGATCGGTGGCGTCGGAGGCCTTGGAACTGTTTAATGTCGATCCTTGCGGGTTGGATTGGACCGATCGGCGGATGTTGACGGTGATGATTGAGCGGTTTAATGGGGGGCCGGTGGGGTTGGAGACGATGGCGGCTTCGACTGGGGAGGATGCGCAGACGATCGAGGAGGTCTATGAGCCTTATTTGATGCAGATTGGTTATTTGAGTCGGACGCCTAGGGGGAGGGTGGCGATGCCTGCGGCTTGGCGGCATATGGGCTTTGAGCCGCCGAGTGCGCAGTTGGCCTTTCTCAACTAGAGTAGGCCGGAGCTTTCGTAGAGGCGGCGGAGCATAGCGAGGATTTTGTCGCCGTAGCTGGGATCGATGTTCCAGCGGCCGCTGAGGTTGCCGATTAGGGGGGCGATGCCTCTGGGGATGAATTGGAAGCGGGGATCGACTTCTCGCTGGACGAGGGGCAGGATGCTGGCGTAGGCCTTGAGGTGCTGGATGTGGGCTTGGACGCCAAGGCGAGCGCTGGTGAAGCTGGCGCCTTCGGGGCCACTGCCAGCGGCACCTAGGCTGGCGAAGTTGTTTTGGGAGGGGGCGATCGCGCCGCCAAACCGCAGGAAGTTGGTTTCGAGGCACATTTGGCTGAAGGCGATGTCGTAGTCTACGCCTTCGATGGCGGCTTCTTCCCGGTAGAGACTGGCAATATCGGGGTATTGGCTGCTGCCTGCGGCGTTGTTGTTTTTCAAGAACAACTGGAGTTGGAGTTCGGTGGTTTTGCCGTGGTCCATGATGTAGTCGATGGAGCCGGGGCAGATTTTGAGGATGGTCTTGATTAGGACAGTGCGAGTGTTGCTGTTCCAGCCGACGGAGAGGTTGTAGTCCTTGAGTTCGATCGCTTTGACGAAGACCACATTGCGGTAGGAGAGGCGGCGGACGGTGGGGACTTGGGTCAGATCGACGCCGAGGCGATCGCTCAAGTCGATGGGGATGTAGGCGTTGCCGCTCACTAGGATGCCCTGTTCGCCGTAGTTTTGGCTGTTGATTTCGATGCTGATGGAGGGGTAGGTGATGGTGGGGCCGCCGATCGCTTGGAGCCAGGCGACCATGCCGTCGGCGAGGCCAAGTACGATGTCGCGGCGCTGGTTTTGGATGATGAAGCGATCGTCGGTGTTGGTTAAATAGCCGATTTGCAGCAGGATGGAGGGGGTTTTGAGCTGGCGGCAGAAGGCGAGATTGCCGAATCCGGTGCTGGTGTCGGGTTTGGCGCCGCGATTGGGGAGTTTGGGTAGGCGTTTTGTCAGGGCGAGGAGGAGGAGTTCGGCGTGGGTGCGGCGGGGTTCGTTGTTGGCGATGTAGAAGGCGCTGCAGCCCCGGACGAGGGGATTGTTGGCGGAGTCGGCGTGGATTTCAAGGGCGATGTCGTCGGCTTGGCCTCGGAAGTTGATCCAGTCGAGGGTCTGCTGGAAGCTGAGGTCGTCGGGTACGGCCAGCACTTCGCTGCCGCGCGATCGCAGTTCGGCGACAAGCAGGTCGCGCATCAGGATCATTTCCCTTGCTTCGGTGGTCCCGGCGACGACTGCGCCTGGATCCAAGAGTCCATTTTCTTTGCCGCCGTGGGCGGCGGAGATGAAGATACGTCCCATGCCTAATTGAATCGCCTGATGTTGACCTGTCTTGAGCCCCCCTATTATGTACGAGGATTGCTTGTTTGAATCTCTGCTCATGAAGGCCGATGGTCCCCTAGAATGGAGGGCGGCAAACAATGTTTCTCAGGTGGTAGTAGTTCCATGCTCAATAGTGAACAAGTCCATAAGGTGGCTCTTCTGGCGCGGCTCCAGCTAACGGAGACCGAGGAGTCTCAGTTTGCCCAGCAGTTGAGTGGGATTTTGGACTATGTGGAATTGCTCAATGAGCTGGATGTGGATGGAGTAGCGCCGACGACAAGGGCGATCGATGTGTCGAATGTGGTGCGGGCCGATCGGGTCAAGCTGTGGGAAGGGCGGGAGGACCTGTTAGATTGTGCGCCCGATCGCGATGGGGAGTTTTATCGGGTGCCGAAGATTGGATCAAGTGAGGGGTAGTTGCTGGATCATCTCGATCGATAGTCCGGTTGTCTTGGCGATAATTTCGATGGCGACGCCTTCTTTGAGGAGGGCGATCGCGACTTCTTTTTTCTCCTCTTGCCTACCTGTGTGAAGCCATTCTTGCTGTTGCTTTTGGTACAGTGCGGATAGTTGCATGATCAGATCCTCATCTTCTTGATCTTGTTCGTGACGACTGGCTAGGTTGGAACGATAATCGGCTAGAAGTGCCTCTATACTAACATAAAGCTGGTTTCTGATAGGGATTTCAGCGAATTCTCGGATGGCGTTTTGTTGGTTGCCGTTGCGACCGAGGATTCTTAACCATAGAGTCTCCTTGGTGGGTACTAGGTGATGGGTGACAATCAGTCCGGCTTCCTGACCTTTGGGCAATTGGTAGACACCAAGATGTTCGGTGGGCCTCGCCTGAAATTGTTCAAAGAGTTGGTCTGAGGCTGTTGGTGTGATGATCCATAGGTAGGGGAATTTCTCTGGGGCAAGGGTTATCTTACGGCGCTTGGCTTTGCGAGTGAGTTCAGTTTCGATGTGGGAGAGTTTACTTTGGCAGGCGCGAATTTCTATGGGGTTGGGGGCGTTGCGAAAGACTTCAATCAGGCTATCGCGGATGAGAAGCTGTCCTAGGAGTCCGAGTTGTTGGGATTGAGCCTCATTATGAGGTTTGAGTTGGAACCACAGGTCGGTTAAACGGGTTTCGCTTTTGAAGGGACGATTGGGAATGGCTGTACCAATTCTACCTAAAAGTTCTGCCAGATAGGCTTTTGCAAAGTCGTCATGGGGAAACTGGGACATACGTGAGCATAAAACATCTTAATGGTTCAATAGTACTTTTTGGGCAGCAATTTGACATCTGTCTAGAGATAGAGAAATGGGGATCGGCGATCGACCAATCAAATGCGATACGGGCCGATCGGCTCAAGCCTTGGGAAGGGTGGGAGGATCTGTTGGATTGTGCGCCCGATCGCGATGGGGAGTTTTATCGGGTGCCGAAGATTGGGTCGAGTGAGGGGTAGTTTTTGAATAGGGGCGATCGATGGTCCAGTTGCCGTTTTTTGATGGGTTGGATTGAGAGGCCGGTGGTTTTGCCGATCAAATTGAGGTCTATAATCCCTGTTCTTCTTTGAGCTTCGTCAGGTCTTCGAACGATCGCCCCGTAGCCCTAGCAATGATCTCGATCGCGACGCCATCTCTCAGAAGATTGATGAAACATCGCCAATTCCCCATCAACTATTCGCATCTAACCAGGCTTCAAGATCCGCGATCGACTCAAAATCTAAGAATGCATCTCCCAAACCCTCTAGATCATCTAAGGACAGGCAATCGATTCGCGATTTTACTTTCTTGGGGATTTTACCAACATAGCGGGTGAGTTGACGTAGGGTGAGCGATCGTTGCCGATCTAAGTTTTGTTGCCTTGCACGTTCTAGACCCTCTTCCAGCCCCTCTTCCTTTGCATCCCGATAGACTCTTGTTTCCTCCAATCGAATACCCAGCATCTTGTCTACCTCCTGGCGAGTCAAGTTTGTGAACTCGTGAACAACAATCGTACTGACCATGTCCATTATGGCGCGTTTTTCCTCCGGATTGGCAACCTCCTGCTGGGCTCTTTCCACCAACCCCTTAGCAACCTTCGGCATGGCTTTCTTCGTTTTCGTCGTCAGCGCCATCGCTGCCAATCCCAAAGGTAGAGCCTCGATGTCCCCCAATTCCTCCAAGTAAATCCGATGAAGCTGGCCACCGTTGAGGAGCGATCGATGGGGATGCAAATTCTTCTGCTCCATACTCCGTCTCGGGTAGATCACCACCGCCTGCCAGTCCGAAAACCGATTCCGAGTTTGGTAGAAGTATCGTGATGACTCACTCCAGAGCCTTTCATACAGCTTTTGGTCCGGCTGAAACTGCACTTCACAGAAATAAACGATGCCCTTTCTCCTCGCTGGCGGCAAAAACACCCCATCGATTTCAAACTTCGTTTCCTTCACCGCCACTGAATCAAACCGATAGCGATCAGCATTCTCTGGTGGATCATCCAACAATTCAAACAGCAGCATCGGAAACTGCTGAAACAGTCTGAAAAAGATGGAATCGCGACGCATAGGAGATCGTTAAACTGAAGACTGATCGCAGAATATCTTCTCTACGCCCATGTTGGCATCTAACCTAAGGAATAGATCATCTATACCCCTGGTATTGTATTAGGTAATTTCGCCTTCAACAGTCGTCAGCATGGTCATTCCCCCATAATATGCACCACCAGTTCCCGGCTGTGGCCCATATCCCGATGCTCCCATAGATAAATCCCCTGCCAAGTCCCCAACGTCAAATGACCCTGGGCGATCGGAATCTGCTCAGAAGTCTTCGTCAAAACCGTCCGAATGTGGGCAGGCATATCATCCGGCCCCTCAGCATTGTGGATATAGTAGGCATCCTCCGGCACCAGCTTGGCAAAATAATTAGCTAAATCCGTCAATACATCCGGATCGGCATTCTCCTGAATCGTTAAACTCGCCGAGGTATGACGCAAAAACAAATGACATATTCCGACCCGGATCCCCGACTCCGCCACCACATCTTGAATGGTCGAAGTAATTTTACGAAACGCCTTCGGCTGTGTGCGAATCGCCAGTAGTTTTTGATAATGCGCCATTAGATCATTTCCCCCAGATTAATTAATACCTAGCCTTCTGCCGCGCATTCGCCACCGATTGCACCAGCCCCACCGCCAGAAAATTCATAATCAATGCCGATCGCCCATAGCTCAAAAACGGCAGCGGAATCCCCGTCACAGGCGACAGGCCGATCGTCATCCCAATATTAACCACCGTTTGAAACAACACCATCGCAAACACACCGATCGCAATCAACGATCCAAAATCATCCTTCGCATTCTGGGCAATTACCAGCAAACGAAAACACATGGTTAGGAAAATCAGTAGGACGGCGATCGAGCCCACAAACCCCAATTCCTCACCCACCGCCGCAAAAATAAAATCCGTATGCTGCTCCGGAATAAAGTTGAGTTGCGTTTGGGTCCCTTGATTCACCCCGCGTCCCCAGAGTTCTCCAGCTCCGATGGCAATGCGCGACTGAATCAAGTGATAGCCACCGCCCATCGGGTCCTGCTCCGGATTCATAAACATCGTAATCCGACCCTTTTGATAGTCCCGCAGCAGATTATTCCAAATAAACCCACCCAATCCCGAAGACACCAAATTCACTACTGAGGCCCCAAGTCCACCCCACATCCGCCAAGGCAGCGTCCTCCAACCCACATAGCCAATCCCCAGCACCCAGACAAACCATAGAGCCAGATATCCCCAACCCATCGCCAGCAGCGTATTAAACAACAGCATCGAAATCAACGGCGAAGCCATCAACAGCAGCCAGCCCGGATTGGCATTGCCCCAATAGAGCATCGCCACCGTAATCGCCCCAAACACCAGCGACGTCCCCAAATTCGGCTCTAAGAAAATCAGCACCCAGGGAAAGGCCACAACGGCGATCGCCTGAAACATCGCCCCCAGATTACGAGCCGGCCGATCCTGAAGCGTCGCCGCCAGGGCAATAATCACCCCCAACTTGGCAAACTCCGACGGCTGCAAGTAAAACCCAAAAATATTCAGCCAGCGCTGGGCACCTAACTCCTCCTGGCCAAAAAACATCACCGCCACCAGCAGGACATTCACGATGCCGTAGACGATCCAGCGCCACTGCATCAAAATCTCATAGCGAAACAGCGGTAGGGCCAGCGCTGCCCCCAGGCCAATAATCCCCGTACTGATATGGACAAACCACTTCGCCTTGAAGGAGGCAAACAGCCAAGGCCAAAAATTGCCATCATGCAAGTCAGCAATCCCATGCTCCGTACTCTCAATCATCAAGCTCCCCAGCAGCATCAGCGCCACTGCACACAACAGATACCAGGGGTCAATGTTTTCCCAGGGCTTAAACAGTTGGCTCCAGCGAATTCGGGGTAAGGATTTAGAGATCATGGGTGGAGAGAGGTAGAGGACAGTTAGGTGAGGGCAGCTATAGAAACCTTCGCGGCAATCTGCTGGGCGATCGCTATCAATGCTTTCGCCGAGGCTGAGTCAGAATCCGCCAAAACGATCGGAATTCCGCGATCGCCCCCCTCCCGCACGGGCATCTCCAGGGGCACGCAGCCGAGCAATGGCAAACCCAGTTCCTCGGAGGTCCGTTCTCCCCCCTTGGAGCCAAAGAGGTCGTACTGGCGATCGGGCATATCCGGCGGGATGAAGTAGCTCATGTTTTCCACAATCCCCATCACCGAAACGCCGAGTTGCTGAAACATCTTCAGACCTCGCCGGGCATCGGACAGCGCCACACTCTGGGGCGTCGTCACCACCACGGCCCCCGACATCGGCACCGCCTGGGCGAGTGTCAATTGGGCATCGCCTGTTCCGGGCGGCATATCCACAATTAAGTAGTCCAGATCGCCCCAGGCGACTTGGTAGAGAAACTTCCGAATGATCCCATTCAGCATGGGACCACGCCAGATCACAGGCTGATCTTTGTCAATCAGAAACCCCATGGACACCAGCTTGACGCCATGGTTGAAGGCGGGCACCATGGATTCCTCGCCATTGGGGCCGGGGTTGACCTCGATGACGGCGCCTTCTAAGCCCAGCATCATTGGCGCATTGGGACCATAGATATCCGCATCGATCAGCCCCACCTTCGAGCCCATCTGGGCCAGGGCCACGGCCACATTCACCGCCACGGTGCTCTTGCCGACGCCACCCTTGCCGCTGGAGATCGCGATGATGTTCTTCACGCCGTCGATGCCTGTGCGATCGGGCAGGGGTTTCTGCGCCGGGGTCTCCGCCGTGACATTTATATTGACGGCCTCCACACCGGGCAGTTTTTTAACCGCACGGGTGCAGTCGTCCATGATGAAGTGCTTCAGGGGACAGGCAGGCGTCGTCAACACCAAGTCAAAACTCACCTGGCCGCCTTCAACCTTCAGATTCCGAATCATATTGAGATCGACCAGACTCTTCTTGAGTTCTGGGTCTTGGACGGGTTGGAGGACTTCGAGAATCGCGCTGGGAGTTAGGGCCATGGGGTATGAAGCTGGGGAAATCTTAAGAAACTTTGAATCAAGGCTTGTATTTTATCGTGCTCTGCGGCAAAACCGCACCCGCCCGGACGATCGCCCCGCTTCGTTGCACAATTTAACAAACCGCAAGACTCTGCCCTATCGGCCTTTGAGCACCATAGCCGAGGGTTTGTGGGATCTGGCGGATTGGATGGAACCCGGTTTCAATGTATTTTGGTTATAGCCCATTGGATATCGTGATCCGCCGGGCCACCGCCCATCCCAACCGCTATAACATTCTTGGTTTGTAGTTTATGACCGCATTTTTTACCAGTTCGGCTAAAGTTACCGATCGCAAGTCTTTGGCGACCCAGGATCAACAGGGCTTGCCGCCCAGTGATTCCCGCGAGCAGGTCAGTCAATGGTTGAAGAGCTTTCAGGATAATGTTTGCAAGGGCCTAGAGAAGGTCGATGGCGGTGGTGCGTTCAAGCAGGACAGTTGGGAACGCGAGGAAGGTGGCGGTGGCCGCTCCCGTGTGCTGTCGAACGGTAAGGTCTTTGAAAAGGGCGGTGTGAACTTCTCCGAGGTCTGGGGCAACGATCTGCCTCCCTCCATTCTCGTGCAGCGTCCCGAAGCCAAGGGTCATAGCTTCTACGCCACAGGCACCTCCATGGTGCTGCACCCCAACAATCCCTTCATTCCGACGGTGCACCTCAACTATCGCTACTTTGAGGCAGGTCCTGTCTGGTGGTTTGGTGGTGGGATCGATTTGACGCCCTACTATCCCTTTGAAGAAGATGTGGTCCATTTCCACACCACACTGAAGAACGCCTGCGACAGGCACAATCCCCACTATTACCCCACCTACAAGCTGTGGTGTGATGAATATTTCTACCTGAAACACCGCAACGAGACCCGTGGGGTCGGCGGGATCTTCTTCGACTACCAGGACACCAGCGGCGTACTGTACCCGATCTCCTACCCTGGATCGCAAATGTACACCCCGGCGGCCAACCGCAGCGCAGAAGCAGGTCCCGTGGAAAATCGCAGCTGGGAGGATATCTTCTCCTTTGTCCAGTCCTGCGGCGATGCCTTCTTGCCCGCCTATACGCCGATCGCCGAGAAGCGTAAGGATACGCCGTTTGGGGAGCGCGAAAGAGACTTCCAGCTCTACCGTCGGGGCCGCTATGTGGAGTTTAATCTGGTCTACGATCGCGGTACCATCTTCGGTCTCCAGACCAATGGCCGCACCGAATCTATTTTGATGTCGCTGCCGCCCTTGGTGCGCTGGGAGTACGACTACCACCCCGAGCCTGGCACCCCGGAAGCCGAGCTGTACGAAACCTATCTCAAACCCCAGGATTGGGTGAATTGGAAGAAATAGGCCCTCTTTTCTCTCTATCTAAATAACAAACCCCCCTTGTCTCCCAGGAGATGAGGGGGGTTTGTTACGGGTTGGATTGCACCTAATACAGGCGGCTGAGGACGTATTCAGTCAGGTCCATCAAAGCTTCCTTCGACTCAGAACCGGGCAAATTGACCAAAGCTTCCCGAGCCAAGAGACTATGGTGGGACGCCAATTCCCGCGATCGCACCACCCCTTGACTATCCTTGACCAGGGCCAGGGCCTGCTCTAGATCGTCTTCCTCGGCAAACTCGCGATCGAGTAGGGTCGTCAGGTAGGGTTTCTCTTCCATGGCGAACAAAGCCGGGGCTGTGATGTTTCCGCTGGCGAGGTCGGACCCGGCGGGCTTGCCGAGGACTTCGGCGGAGGCGGTGAAGTCGAGGATATCATCGACGATCTGGAAGGCCAGACCCAGATGCTTGCCGTAGTTGTACATCTGCTGGGCGAGGGCGGCGGAGGTGTCGCTGAGGATGGCGGCGGCCTTGGCGCTATTGGCAACTAAGGAGGCGGTTTTGTAGTAGCTCTTCTGGAGATAGGCTTCGAGGGTAAAGCCTGTGTCAAAGCTGTTGAGGCCCTGGCGGATTTCTCCCTCAGCAAAGTCCTTAATCACCTCAGACAGGAGTTTTACCACTTCCAAGTTGTCCAGGTTGGCCAGGTACCAGGAGGACTGGGCAAACAGAAAATCCCCGGCCAAGATCGCAATCTTATTGCCAAAGTTGCTATGGACCGTGGGAATCCCACGGCGAGAATCGGCCTCATCCACCACGTCATCATGGACCAGGCTGGCTGTATGGATCATCTCAGTGATCTCGGCCAACCGCCGATGGCGCTGGGTAATATCCTGGTCTCGCATGGTCGCGCGGGCCACCAAAAACACGATCGCCGGACGAATCCGCTTCCCACCCGCACCGAACAAGTGCTCCGCTGCTGCGTAGAGTATGGGATGCTGGGCGCCAATGAGCTGTTTAAGATTATTAGTGAGGGTCGAGAGATCCTGTTCGACAGGAGAAAAAAGCGGTTTCACAATGGAGGTCATAGGCGATCGCCGACCAGCGGGCTGATAAAGGTTAAGAAACTTTACAGCTTCTAACATTCATATTAAGCGAAGGACCTAGCTCCGGGATAGATCTGTTCTGAAGAAGTTCTGTAGATGGAGTGGGTGATAGGGGATCCGAGGCCGATCCAGGCCTTGACCCGTAACTGTCTGTGAAGATTTTGCCCCTTGGGTCGCGCTGGGTTTGAAACAACCCTGTAATATGGGTAAGGTAGTTTTAGTTATTGTCTTCATTGATGCTTGTCCCATGAGAATCTTCGTCTTGCTGGTCAACGCCAACACTGATAACGAAGGCATCCACTCCATCAACATGGGCAATCGTGACATCATTTTGATGTTTGAGGAGGAAGATGATGCCCTGCGTTATGCGATGCTGCTGGAAGCCCAGGATTTCCCAGCCCTCTTGAATGTAGAAGCCCTCGATCGCGAGGAGATTGAAGAATTTTGCGAGGCCTCGGGCTACAGCAGTTACTTTATTCCCCAGGATTTCCGCCCGGCCAATGATTTTGAGCGGCTGCTGCTCTCTCCCCCGGAGCGCAATCGGGAGATGACCGACTGGGAACAGGCCAATGCCAAGGGTCAGGCTCCGGACGAGGAAGGTAGCTCCATGTCCAATGACGAACTCGATCGAATTCGCCGTAAGCTAGAGGGCCTGTTGTAAGAATGGTCTAAACCATGGAAACCCGTGCCCATCTGCTCACGGAGCAAGTCAATCCAAACAGTGCCCAGCTCGATGCGCTGTCGTCCCTGGAGATCGTCGAGCTGTTCAACCAAGAGGATGCCAAGACCATTAGCGCCATTGCGGCGGTGAAGGAGAAGCTGGCGATGGCGATCGATCGCACCGCTGATTCTCTCCGCCAAGGCGGTCGTCTATTCTATATTGGGGCCGGGACCAGTGGCCGTTTGGGCGTGCTGGATGCCGCCGAATGTCCGCCCACCTTTTGTACGCCCCCCGAGATGGTCCAGGGGATTCTGGCCGGGGGCGATGCGGCTTTGGTGCGTAGCTCCGAGGGGATGGAGGATATTTTCAGTGATGGGGAGGCGGCGATCGCCGATCGCAACGTTGGCCCAAAGGACGTGGTGGTCGGGATTGCGGCGGGTGGAACGACGCCCTACGTCCATGGTGCGCTCAAAGAAGGTCGAAAACGGGGCGCAACAACGGTGTTTATTGCCTGTGTGCCCGAGGAGCAGGTGCCCTTGGATGTGGATATCAATCTGCGGCTGTTGGTCGGCCCCGAGGTTTTGGCTGGATCCACTCGATTGAAGTCGGGCACCGTGACGAAACTGGCGCTGAATATTCTCTCGACAGGTAGTATGGTCCGCCTGGGCAAGGTCTACGGCAATCGGATGATCGATGTTGCGGTGACGAATACTAAACTCCACGATCGCGCCCTCAGTATTTTGCAGGACCTGGCGGGGCTGGAGCGATCGGCGGCGGAGAGCTTGCTTGAGGCCAGTGGCAAGTCGGTGAAGCTGGCGCTGTTGATGCATTGGGGAAAGGTGGATGCGATCTCGGGCCAGAAGCTGCTGGAGGGGAATGGTGGCGATCTGCGGCGGGCGGTGGCGGTGGCGGTTTGATCCAAGGCAAAACTGCGTCATCCGAGGAAATTCGGGTTTAACTGGCCAGCTTCCCAAGGTCTTCCCCTAGAAAGGCGTGATTTACCTGTTAGTTAACGAATAGACCGGGCAACTTTAAGACTACAGAGGGGAGCATTCCCTTCAGGTCTCATTGGTTCCTGAAAGTCGTCACGTTATTTTGGTAGGTCGGATATGTCACAAGTGCTCGAACTTGCCCAGCAAGGGGACACTGAAGCGATCTCGGCATTGATGAATCGTCATCTCAAGCCCCAAGGGGTCACCGCCCAGGTCGCAAAAACTCAAAATGCCCTGCAAATCATGCTCGAAGGCCTGGATCTCCCAGACCAACAACGCATGACGGCCTTTGTCACCCAAGGGGTTCAAAAGTTGGGCCTTGGATCGAATGTCCAGATCTTCGGTCGCCAAGTGGGGGACAAAGAGCCCGCCTGGACTGCTAATTTTGCGATCAGCGAAAATGGCATCACGCCCCTAGAAGGAATCGCTGAGGTCGCAAATCCTGGGGCCGAGGAATTTGGGGCCGGGGACTACAAACGCATGGCCAAGCAGGGCCATCCTGAGGCGATTCAGAAGTTTGTGGAAGAGATTCTGCAGGATCGCCCCGAGATGACCGCCTTCACTGAATTTGCCGATGGGGTTGTCAAGGTGACGATCCAGACCAGCGAGTTTATGGATGGTCAGGCCTTTTCCTCGGATTTTGGCAAGCAGATGAATGAGATCGCCTCGAAGCAGGTGCGCGAGGTGGAGCTGTACAAGCGTAAGTCGGAAAAGACAATGCCTTCTTGGTCAAGAAGATGACCTTGGCGGCGGGCGGCAGTGTTTCGGCAGCGCCGACTCCAGTGCATCCCGAGGGCAATAGCGAACTGCGGCCCAATGGTCATAGTTCGGCCATGAATCCGCCTCCGATGGCAGGTGGGGCCGTGGGTATGGGCAGTAGGTCTATGCCTGGGGACGTGATTGTGATTGCTGTCCTGCTGTTTGTTAGTGCCGCGTTTAGTCTCGTAGTAGGTGGCCTGATGGTGATGGGCATCATGGCAGCTGGCGCAATGATGGCACAATCGAGTGCTGAGCTGGCTCAAGCTGGCATCACCAGCAAAGAGGCTGGAGCTGTCGCAGGGGTGGGGGCGATCGTCATGATCATTGCCTGTATCCCGCTAGTGATCGGAGCTGGCCAGCTTACTGTGGGTGTTGGAATGCTCAAAATGAAGAAGTGGGCTTGGTATGGAGCCTTTGGCCTTGCCGTGCTGACGATTCTTTCGTCACTGGCAAGATTCAATATATTTAGCTTTGTGGCAATCTCGATCAATGGTTATGTCATCAAAGCGTTGATCCAAACCCGTGAAGCCTTTGAGTAGTCATTGAGACGAATTCGTGGCGATCAACAAACCCCCATCACCCAGGGCCAGTCTCAAGGGCTTCCCAAAAGAAAGCCTAATTTACCTGCTGTTTGAGGAATACACCTGGTAACTTTAAGACTACAAAGAGGGGGGCATTCCTTTCATCTCTCGTCAAATCCTAAACGTCATCACCTTATTTTGGTAGGTCGGATATGTCACAAGTGCTCGAACTGGCCCAGCAGGGGGACAATGAAGCGATCGAGGCATTGATGAACCGTCATCTCAAGCCCCAGGGCGTTACTGCCCAGGTCGCCAAAACGCAACAATCTCTGCAAATTATGCTGGAAGGATTGGATCTGCCGATCGAAAAGCGGATGACAGATATTGTTACCCAAGAAGTCAAAAAACTAGGATTGGCGACCAACGTCCAGATCTTTGGACGTCAGTTTGGCGCTCAACAGCCTGCCTGGACCGCTAGTTTCACCATTAGTGAAGCGGGTGTCGCACCCCTAGAGGTTTCGCCTGGAGCCTCGGACGGCCCGGAAGAATTCGGAGCTGGAGACTATAAGCGGATGGCCAAACAGGGGAATACCGCTGCGATCCAACAGTTTGTGGAGGCCTTGCTGAAGGATCGTCCAGAAATGACCCCGTTTGTCGAATATGCCGATGGCGTCGTCAAGGTGACCATCCAAACCGCTGAGTTTATGGATGGGCAGGCGTTTTCCTCCGAATTTGGCAAGCAGATGAACGAAATTGCCTCGAAGCAGGTCCGCGAACTGGAACTCTACAAGCGAAAGTCCGATCAGCTACCGCCTTTCTTGGTCAACAAGATGACGCTGTACTAGGGCCATATTCCAGACAAAACCCCGCAGATACTTGCATCTGCGGGGTTTTGCTTGTCAATCCTTACAGCAAAAAACTACTTGATCTCAGCGATCTTGACCTTGGTAGCTAGACCCAGGGTTTTGAGAGCCTTAATCATCATCCAAGTCGGATCCACTTCCCACCATTGCAGGCCATGACGGGCCGAATATTGGTAGGCATGGTGATTGTTGTGCCAGCCCTCGCCGTAGGTGACCAACGCCACCCACCAGCAATTGCGGGAATTGTCCCCAGACTCATGGCTCTTGTAGCCAAACATATGGGTCGCACTGTTCACAAACCAGGTGCAGTGGTAGACAAAGGCCAACCGCACAAACGTCCCCCAGAGCACAAAGCTCCAGCCGCCGCCCGCACCGAGCACCCGCTCACCCAGCCAAAACAGCAAAAAGCCCAGGGCCACCTGAATCGGGAAGAAAAAGGCATCGCAGAAGCGGTAGAACGGATCGCTAGAAATGTCTTTCGTAAACTTCGGAATC
>JAAUSA010000166.1 GCA_012031975.1 Alkalinema sp. RU_4_3
CCGCCGCGATCCCGCCGGCGTCTATTTCGGCACCAACAGCGGATCGGTGTTCGCCAGCCTGGACGAAGGCGCAAGCTGGCAGGAGATCGCGCGCCATCTGCCGACCATCCTGTCGGTCGAGGTGCTCGATCGCAGCTGAACGAGGCGGGCCAAGTGCCGCTGCGGCGACGATGGCTCGCCGAAGGCGAAGGTGCTGCAACGACAATCTGAGAAAAGAACGGAGGCGTGCCCCATGGAAACCAGAAAGCTTGGCAGAACAGGACTGAACGTTTCGCTCCTGACCTTTGGATGCGGCGCTGTCGGCGGGCTGATGACCAAGGGCGACCCCGGTGACCAGGACCGCGCCGTCGCCTGGGCGCGCGACCACGGCATCAACCATTTCGACACGGCGCCGTCCTACGGCGACAGCGCCTCGGAAACCAATCTCGGCCGCGCCCTCGGCAAGAGGCGCGACAATGTCATCGTCAGTACCAAGGTGCGTCTTTCCGGCGGCGACCGCGGCAAGTTCGCAGCCGCGATCCGCGCCTCGATCGAGGCGAGCCTGAAGCGCCTGCGGCAGGATCATGTCGATCTGTTCCAGCTGCACAACACGCTCGAAGCGTCCCCTGCCGACGACGCCGTGACCGTGGACGAGGTGCTGAACGACATCCTGCCGACGTTCGACAAGCTGCGCCAGGAGGGCAAGACGCGCTTTCTCGGCTTCACCGCCAATGGCGACACCGACCCCCTTCACCGGCTCGTGCAGTCCGGCCGGGTGGAGGAGATTGCGGGTGGGAAAGGTGGTGGTCATGGGGTCACACTCTCGGATGGGGTTGCACAATTCAATCAAATTCAATCAGGCAACTAAATTTTGCTGCCAAGGAAGAAACCGAGGGTCAGTAGGGAAAGACGATAGACCTGATCGGTGCGGGAATCGGGCTGACAAAAGGCCAGGTAAGCCGCATAGATCCCTGGCCCCAGCATGAGGATCGGCAGGACCCATCCCAAACCTGGCACAAACCCCACGGCCATGCCGACCAGCCAACGCAGGCCGATCGCCCCGGCCAGCCACAGCATGCCGTCGATGGCCTTAGCCCCAGATTTCTGCGGGATGGGTAACCGCTGGTTCCATAGTTTGACGAAACCCTGGATGAGCGATCGCCCTGTCCAGACCCGTTTCATGGGACGCCGCCGAGCGGATTGAACAGCGGGCCGTTGGGTGGGCCTTGCGGGGATGGTTTGGGAAGGTCGAGCCAGGGGAGGCAGGGGCAGGGTGGGTTCGACCGATCGCCGAGCCAGGGGAATTTCGGCCTGGTGCCGCTGCTGGGCCTCCTGGAGGGTGAGCTGCGGATCGATCGGTTCCGCCTCCCAGGTGGCCAGGCGGCTACGGCCAAAGTTGGGCATTTCTAAGGCCCGAGGGGGTTTGGGCAGTGCTTCGGAGAGTTTTTGCAGTTCCTCCAGGGTATGGCGCACATGCTGGGACTGACTGTTGAGCCGCGCGATGGCTTCCTCTAGGTTCTGCAACCGACTGGCGTCGGGATAGGCATCATGGAACTCGGCAGCGCTGGTTTCCATGGGTATCACCTTAGTCGCAGTGCGGCTGTTGCGCTTGGCAGCGCTGGATTTGGTCGTGGTTTTGGCTGTGGATTTGGCCGTGGATTTGGCCGTGGATTTGGCCGTGGATTTGGTCGTGGTCTGATTGACCTCGCTTGCCTGTTGGGCCGCCAGGCGGGTCTGGGCGGGGCCTAGGGGCGCCGCTGTGGCGGGATTCATGCTGAGCAATGTGAGCTGACTGGCTTCGGGTAGCTGATAGACCTCGGGCGACATTGGAATAGCTGTCTCCGCCTGGCCCGCTGGCTCGATCGGAACAATCCGCGTGATGATTGGGGCTGTGCTGTGTTTTCCCATACGTCCTCTTTAGGGGTGGAGCGAATGTTGATTTAGTATTCTCGTATTAGTTCGATCGTACTATAGCAAAGCCAATGTTGATTTGACTAGGGGTTTTGGGAAGTTTTAGTTCGTTTGTTTCAAATTGATGGCCGAGGGCGGGTCCGAATCCGTGATTTGGCGGAGCCGATTGCGCAATCACATAATTTGAGCGGAATGTCCGGTTTGACACATTTATTTACAGAATGGCGAACTAGATTAGGTGAATATTCCATCTCGCTCAAGGCTCGATCTTTCTTCAACCAAGGAGTTCGCATCATGGGTTTGGTCAAACAAGTTGAGATTCGATCGCTTCAGTCCTTCAAAGGCGGCAACGCCGAGTTCTTTACGCCCCAACAGAGCGACCAAACCATGCTGGTTCAGCTCCCAGGCGACACGGTAGATGACCTCTTTGTCCATCGGCATCAGACCGATCAGCTCCTGGTGGTGCGCGGGAGTTTTGTCCTAGTGATTTTGCAGAATCGGCGCTACGAGTACATTGCCCTGAGCGATCGCACCCCCATGCTGGTGACGATTCCGCCGGGGGTGCTACATGGGGCGATCAATCTCGGGGAATCCTGCCATATCGTCAATGCGGTGCGGCTCCATGGGGCACCGGACGATCGCGACTACCAGCCCCGGCCCCAGCCCTTTCCCTACGACCTCGATCGGGCCAATCGTCTGCTGAAAATCTCGCCTGAGCCCCGAGCCCCGGCCCCAACTGCCCAAATGATCCGATCGCGGCTTTAGCGGAGTATGCTGTACGTAACGAGTTGCATGAACTCACTGAATGAATTCACTGATGAACTCAGTTTCCCCACTCAGTTTTCCCCCAAAGGCCCATGCGATCGGATTAAAACCACACTTAACAAACCCTACTCTCCATAAATTTGTGGTTCTCCTTGGAGGCTGGCAATATGCCCCTCACGGTTTTGGCTGTGGACGACGACTATGCAACTAGAGTGGCGCTCATGGGTTACTTGGAAATCCAGGGCTACCATGTTGTGCTGGCGGGGGACGGAAAAGCGGCCCTGGAAATGGTTGAGGCCCATCGCCCCCACCTGCTGATTACGGATATCAACATGCCGCGTATGGACGGCTTTGAATTGGTGCGGCAGTTGCGATCGCGCCCTCCCTTGCGATTGCTGCCCGTGGTGTTTTTGACCGAGCGCCTGGAAACCGAGCAGCGCGTCCAGGGCTACAATCTTGGCTGCGATGCCTACCTGGGCAAACCCTTTGAACTGGTGGAACTGGGGGCCGTGGTGCGCAATCTGCTCGATCGCGCCCAGATGATCGCCCAGGAGTTTCAGTTTCAGCGATCGGACGGTCCTAAATCCGAGGGCGTTCCCCCCCATTCTCCTATCCATCGCCTGGAGCCCGATGTTAGCTTAGTCCTGAGTCTGCGGGAGCAGGAGGTGCTCCGCCACCTCGCCGACGGCCTTTCCAATAGCCAAATCGGCGAACATCTCCACCTGAGCCACCGCACCGTGGAAAAGCACGTCAGCAGTCTCCTGCGTAAGACCATGACCCACAATCGATCGGAGCTGCTGCGCTATGCCCTGGAGCATGGGCTCACCGATTGGGGGATAACGGGGAACAGCTAGCCCCTGGGGGACCTAAGCTCCGGCGATCGCCTCAGTTTTTAGCAGGTGGTCAATCAGGCCATTACAGGCATCCTCCAGTAGCTCGATGACAAAATTGAACCCGTCTTCGCTGCCATAGTAGGGATCGGGTACCTCCTTAAGGCTATGCTTGGTGCAGAACTCGCACATTAAGCGCACCTTGCTGGCATGTTTTCCGCCCGTGGGGTCGAGGGCGGCTATTTGCCGATAGTTATCCCGGTCCATGGCCAGAATCAGATCGAACTCATCGAAGTCAAAGGCCTGGAATTTCCGCGATCGCCCCTCTAATTCGATTTTGAGTTTGCGCTTAGCGGCAGCATTCATGCGGCTGTCGGGCGGTGATCCGACGTGGTAGCCGGAGGTCCCGGCACTGTCGCATTTCACCCGATGGGCCAGGCCCCGCTGCCGCAGTTGCAAATTCATAATGTTCTCCGCCGAAGGCGATCGACAGATATTCCCCAAACAGACAAACACAATCCGATACACCATAGGTCTCCACCCAAAATCATTCCGCCAAAACCACAAAGGCGCTCCCCCTGGGGAACGCCTCCGTTGAAAAAACTGGCGCTTCAAGCCAAGGATTAACCAAACCCAGGCAGATTCAACCCGCCCGTCAAGTCTTCCATCTTCTCGCGCATGGTCCCGGTGGACTTCTCATAGGCATCAACCACCGCCGCCATCACCAAGTCAGAAAGCACATCCGCGCCTTCTTTCATGGCCTCCTCGGAAATGGTCACATCTAGGGGACGCTGGTTGCCATTCATCACCACCTTCACCAAGCCCTGGCCGGATTCACCTTCGATCCGCATGGCTTCCAGCTCTTCCTGGAGACGAGCAGCACCCTGCTGGACCTCTTGAGCCTTTTTAATCGCTTCGGTCAGCTCCTTCATTTTGCCTAAGCCGAAGCCAAATCCCTGTCCTTGTGCCATATTGCTCTCTAAATTTTCTATTGGGGGGCGTTGCGCAGCCTACATTATGCCACCTGTGGCCGCTAGATCGCACAGAATCTCCGCAACGCCCGTATCAAAAACGACAGGTCAAAAACAGGCTAATTCCCAGACCTATGCCGCGTTGAATTCACCCAGCATCCGCACCTCGGGTTCGAGGTGGAGATCCCAGCGATCGGCCACGACCTGCTGTACGTGGTAGATCAGGTTGAAAATATCCGTAGCGGTGGCGCCATCGGCATTGAGTATGAAGTTGGCATGGCGGTTGGCCACCTGGGCGCCACCGATGCGGAATCCCTTGAGACCCGCCTGCTCGATCAACCGGGCGGCCTTCTCCGGCTCCGGATTGCGGAAGACGCTGCCGCAGCTCGGCATGTCATAGGGTTGGGTGTCGCGCCGCTGATGGAGGCATTTGGTCGTGGCCTGCTGCACAAAGGCTGGATCCGCACCGGGCTGCAACTGGAAGGTGGCCTGGGCGACAAAGCGCGGCATCTTCTGCAGAATCGAGGTGCGATAGGCGTAGTGCATCTCCTCCAGGGTCATGGTCTGGACAGTCCCATCGGCCAGTAGCACCTGGGCTTCGACAAAAATATCGGCCATGGACCCGCCATGGGCGCCCGCATTCATTACCACACCGCCGCCGACGGTGCCCGGAATCCCCACGGCCCACTCAAAGCCCTGCCACCCGAAGCTGGCAATCTGCTTGGCCAAGCTCGGCAGCATGACGCCCGCCCCCACGGTGACCTGGGCCTTCTGCTCATCAAATTCAATCTGCCGCAGGTGCTTGGTGCCGACCACTAGACCACGGAGACCGCGATCGCTGACCAACAGATTAGAACCCGCGCCCAGCAGGGTCACGGCCAGGCCTTCGGACTGTGCCCAGGCCAGACTCGATTGGAGGTCAGAAAGGTTACGGGGCGCCACATACCATTCAGCGGGGCCGCCCACTTGGAAGGAGGTCAGTTTGGATAGGGAAACATTAGGCCGTATTAGGCAGTCCGAACCGGGAAGGCTCGGGCCTGGCTTGACCAGATCGAGCACCCCGTAGGCTTTGCTGCGGGAGGCGATAGGGCTGACGGTCTTATTACAGGTGATTGTAGTTGGAGACATCGAATTACTGAGCGTCATGGTACTGGTCAATTCTCAAAATGGCGCTGGCAAGAAAACGTAACAAGCGTTGCAACAAATAAAGTGCAGCAAGGGCGATCGTCAAATCTCAAAATCCTATGTCCTAATCTTTAGCGAGTAGATGCTACCTTACCCACCGCGATCGGCGATCAAATCTGGGATCACCTGATTAAGGTTCCCTGCTCCTAGAAAAATAGCTAGATCCCCTGACGCCAAAGTCGCGCCTAGGAAGGTGCGAACCTCTGGCAATGTGGCTTGGTAGTGCACATCCCTACGATGCGCCGCGATCGCATCGGCCAAAACCTGACCGCTAATGCCCTCCGGATTTGCTTCCCCGGCGCTGTAGATGTCGCTAATCACGACTAAATCTGCATTCACAAAGGACTGGGCGAATTCCGGCAAAAACGTCAGGGTTCTGCTGTAGCGATGGGGCTGGAAGATCGCCACGAGTCGGCGATCGTCTTTCTCGGCTTGCACCTTTGCGGCGGCAAGGGTCACTTGCAGTTCGCTCGGGTGGTGGGCATAGTCATCGATAAATCGCACGCCCCCAGCCTCACCCCGCAGCTCAAAGCGCCGCCTGGCCCCCCGAAAGGTGGCCAGACCCGGTGCAATGGCCCCAAACTCCATCCCCAGCATCCGCCCCACGGCCACGGCCGCCAGGGCATTACTCAGGTTATGGGCACCGAGGAGCTGGAGTTCGATTTCGCCGAGGCGCTCGCCGCGCTCACTCACCATGGCCTTGGTCCCATGGCCGCCGTACTCAATGGCATCGGCAATGTAGTCAGCACCGCTCTCTGGATCGAGGCTGTAGGTCACAGCGGGACGAATCCGGTCCCGGACGATCGGACAGTCGATGCAGCCCACAACCCTTTGGCTGGCCTGGGCAAACTGCTGGAAGGTCTCAACCACCTGGTCCAGCCCGCCGCTGTAATGGTCAATATGGTCTAGCTCAATGTTGGTAATGATGCCGATCGCTGACTTAAACTTGACGAGCGATCCATCGGACTCATCGGCCTCGGCCACCAGATATGGCCCCCGACCCACCCTTGCATTGCTGCCCCAATTTTGGACCTCGCCCCCCACAATCACCGTCGGGTCCAAGCCCCCCTCCACCAACATATGGGCCATCAGGCTACTGGTCGTGGTTTTGCCATGGGTACCAGCAACCGAAATCGTTTGATACTGGGCGATCAGGCCCGCCAAAACATCGGAGCGGTGGAAAATCGGGCAGCCTAGATCCAGGGCTGCTTTGTATTCAGGATTATCGCCATGGATTGCCGTGGAGCAGATCACCTGGGGTAGGCCGCCGCCCTGGGTTTCACCTTGGAAAAAACTCAGGTTACTCGCCGCTTGCTCCAAGAAGACATGGACCCCCATCCGTTGGAGGCGTTCAGTAATGGGCGTTAGACGTAAATCAGATCCAGACACAGGTAATTGGCGATCGGCAAGCACGTAGGCCAAGGCCGACATTCCGATACCACCCACCCCAAGAAAATGGAATGGTTTACCGCTGAAATCTATTGAATTCAGCATTTACAGCTCCTCACACATCAGTCACACCAGTAACACGGGCTATCATATCAGGCTTTTCTTTTTTGGCGACAGCATATCTTGATTTTTGTCTTCTGGGGAAGTTAAAGCAGATTTACCCGTTGAAAGCTGTCGCCTGAAGAACTTTTCCAACTTCTTTTTAGCGCATCTCTGACGATTGCAAGCGTTAGCTTAAAAATGAGTTCCTGGAATCACTAGGTTGCGTAAATCCCTAGGGCGATCGATTGACTTGGGAAATTCCACTCAAAATATAAGATCCATACATTATTTACTGAACAGATTAAATACTTAAGCCCGGCGGCCTCCAGTAGAACGCCGTCAAAGGGATTGGGGCGGGTCGATCGGGCTGGATCCAAGTTCTCAGTTGCCCATGGCCCCAGTCTGCCGCCCTAAGCCTTGCGCTTTGAGGGATCCCCGCCACTGTGCGGAAAAAATCAGCGGATGGTTGCGACACCCCCTTAGGGTATGATTAGATTCGCAATAGGTATTTATTCCATTTTAGTTACAGAGGGCATGGCGAAGTGACAGTAAGAGTTGCGATCAACGGCTTTGGACGGATTGGACGGATGTTTTTGCGGTGCTGGGCGGGACGGCAGAACAGTGATTTTCAGGTCGTGGGCCTGAATGCCACTTCCGATCCCAAGACGAGTTTGCACTTGCTGAAGTATGACTCTGTGATGGGCACCTTCACAGGTGATATATCCGCCACCGACAGTACGATCACAGTGAACGGCAATACGATCAAGTGCTGCTCGGACCGTAATCCCGAGAATCTGCCTTGGAAAGAGTGGGATATCGATCTCGTGATCGAGTCTACGGGTGTCTTCACCAGCCGCGATGGGGCGATGAAGCACATTAACTCTGGCGCCAAAAAAGTGCTGATTACGGCACCAGGTAAGAACGATGACGGCACCTTCGTGGTGGGTGTCAACGATGGTGATTACAAGCATGATATTCACCACATCATCAGCAATGCGAGCTGCACCACCAACTGCCTCGCGCCCGTGGCTAAGGTGATCCATGAGGAGTTTGGGATTATCCGAGGGATGATGACCACGACCCACAGCTACACGGGCGATCAGCGGATTCTCGATTCCACCCACCGCGATCTGCGTCGGGCAAGAGCCGCTGCCACCAACATTGTGCCCACCTCCACGGGTGCGGCCAAGGCCGTGGCCCTGGTGCTGCCTGATTTGGCGGGCAAGCTGAATGGTTTGGCCCTGCGGGTGCCAACGCCTAACGTCTCCATGGTGGACCTGGTGGCCCAGGTGGAAAAAGCTACGATCGCCGAACAGCTCAATGAAGTGCTGAAGAAGGCTTCTGAGGGATCCATGAAGGGCATCATCAAATATTGCGATGAGCCTTTGGTGTCCAGTGATCACGTCGGCACCAATGAATCGGCGATCATCGATGCAGCCCTCACCATGGTGATGGGCGGCGACATGATTAAGATCATGGCTTGGTATGACAACGAGTGGGGCTACAGTCAGCGCGTGGTTGACCTGGCTGAAGTGGTTGCTCGGAATTGGAAGAAGTAAGGTTAAGCGCCCCTTATTTTAATGGGTGCTTAATTGGGAAGGGAGGTGGTCTAAGGACTGCCTCCTTTTTTGTTTAATGATTCAGTTTGAAATAATGTTAGAAATGTTGGAAAGCGGATTGGGTTAGCTGGCGCGATCGCCCATCCCCCTGCCAAACGATCGCCCGCGCCTGGGTCAATTCCCCAATTATCAAACTCCCCGGCACCGCTTGGACAAACCGCTGCGCCGCCGCTGGGGGCATGGCCAGCACCAATTCAAAATCCTCACCGCCATAGAAGGTCCAGTTCCAGGCGAGGGCGCGATCGTAGACGTTTAGTTCCGGATGCATGGGCAGGCCCCAAAGCTGCGCACCCAAATGGCTAGCACGGGCCAGTTGTATGACGGCATCGGCCAGGCCATCGCTGGAATCCATGCCAGAAACGCGATCGGGCAAATAGGGCAAGGCATCCACCCGAGGAATCGGGTATTGATGGGCCTGAATCAAGGGGGCTGGGTCCACCGAGGTTGGTGTTTTGTCAGGATGGAGTAAATGCTCTAGGCCAGCTTTTGAGGCCCCGTGGTAACCCGTTACGACCAAAACGTCGCCCGGCTGGGCCGTCGATCGCAAAACAGGTTGAGCCGCCTGACCTAGGGCCGTGATGGAAACCATGCGCAAGGGCGATCGGACGAGGTCCCCGCCGACAATGGTGCCGCCGAAGCGATCGAGACAGTCTTTCATGCCCTGGTACAGTTCTTTCACCCATAGGCTGGGGGTTTCTGGCGGCAGGGCGAGGCCGACGGTGATGCCGATGGGGCTGGCGCCCATGGCGGCCAGATCCGAGAGGTTGGCCGCCACCGATCGCCAGCCGACGCTCTTGGCCGGGGTGGTGCGATCGCTGAAATGGACCCCATCGACGAGGACATCGGTGGTGACGATCGGTGAGGGGCGATCGATCCAAGCACCGCGCCGTCATCGCCGACAACGGTTGAGCAGTAGGGTCGGATCAGTTCCAGTAGACCCGATTCATGCAGATCGCCCACCGTTTCCATGGCGCTTACTTCGGCTGCACGAGGTTTTCTAAACCGCTGGTGACTTTCATCGAGAGGATTTGGTCCTCCTGGCCCAGCTTGCCGAGCAGACGGTTGTTTTCGGTCACATAGCCGAAATCGCATAGCGACCATCGAGCAAGTTAATCCCCGCCGGGGTCAGCTCCGGTTCAAACAGGAAGAAGAAGAACTGCGAGGACCCCCATTGGCTTCCTCGTTGGGCCGGGCCATGGCTATTGCCCCGTAGGAGGAAAAGGGCAGCACGGGCTGATCGAGGGGGCGACCCGCGTCTTCTAGGGTGATGCCATAGGTGGGCTCCTTGTCTCCTTGGACGAGGATTTCTAGGGGCACCGCTCGGTATTGCTTGGTCTTGGGATCGATGAAGCCCTCCTCTGGACCCACTGGATCCCCCGACTGCAATACATAGAAATCCTCGGCCCGCACGAAGGGCATTTTGTTATAGAAGCCCCGCTGGACTAGGTCCACAAAATTCCCCGCCGTCACCGGGGCGCTATAGCCATCGACCACCGCCGTCATATCGCCCTGGGTGGTAGAAATGGCGATCGTGGCCCTTCCTTTGAGCTGGGGTAGGTTGCTGAACTCGGCGGGAACCTCATAGGGGAACTCTGCTGGCAGCATCAGTTCTTCCAGGTTGGTGACAATGTCGAGGACTGGCTTGCGGGCGTCGAGGACCCCCTGGCGATTCTGGGCGTCAGCGAGGGCCTTGAGGTTGGTGATGCCCGCCTGGATGTCAGCGATATAGGCCTGACCCTGGGCCTGCTTCTCCTCGGGGATAGAGGCCAGAATTTTCTCCGGCTGGCGCAGCAAGATTAGATCGGCCTTTTTCAGATCGCCATTCACCCCACCCCAGCGCCTGGCCCCCCGCAGTTGGGCCGCCACATCTTCGAGGGACTTTTGCAGTTCGCGCACCGTGGGATTGTCGATGGGCAGCGAATAGCGCAGCAATGCCTTTGGATCGGTGATCGCGTTCCCCTGGGGCAGTGCCATGGCTGGGTTTGGCCCGATTATCAGGAGACAAAACAACAGCGCAGCGCCCAGTGCAGAGCCTAGTGCTGCTGTCCAATGCGATCGCCCAAGGATCCTGCGATTCCAAAAAACCATGATTACCGCCTAAAGTTCTGCTTGTGCCAAATTTCCCTTCCAATTGTCCCATGGCTGGCTGTGATAAAAAGCAACCTGAGATTTTTGAAAAAAAAACAGCCAGACCGAAAAGCCGCCCCATGCAGCGGTAGAATGAGTTGCCGAATGTTCTGATAAAGCCGTAGATCCATGATTTCTAGTAACGATTTTCGCCCCGGTGTCAGTATTGAGCTAGATGGTTCCGTCTGGAAGGTCGTCGAGTCGCTGCACGTAAAACCCGGTAAAGGCGCCGCTTTCGTTCGGACTAAGCTCAAGAATGTCCAGTCCGGGAGCGTCGTCGAAAAAACTTTCCGAGCGGCGGAAAGCGTTCCCCAGGCCACCTTGGAAAAGAGTGTGATGCAACACACCTACAAGGACGGCGAAAGCTATGTTTTCATGAACCTGGACACCTACGATGAGACCCAGTTGAGCGCCACCCAAATTGGCGATCGCGTCAAATACCTCAAGGAAGGCATGGATGTCAGCGTCGTCACCTGGAATGAACGGGTACTGGAAGTCGAACTACCCAATTCCGTCACCCTGGAAATCATCGAAACCGATCCAGGCCTAAAGGGCGACACGGCCCAGGGCGGCACCAAACCCGCCAAGGTCGAAACCGGAGCCACCATCATGGTGCCGCTGTTCCTGAGTATCGGCGAGAAAATCAAGATCGATACCCGCGAGGACAAGTACCTGGGCCGGGACAAGGACTAAGTTTGGGTTTGGACTTTTAACACATCACGTTTGGGAGAAGAGACGATCGTGCCTTTGGACGCCAACGAACTCCGCGAAATCCTACTGACCCTCAATCAGACCGACATCGCCGAGCTACATTTCAAAACCGCTGACTTTGAGCTAAATCTCAAGCGTGCGCTGCGGTCCCCGTGGCAGCTCCGGCCATGGTCGCTCCAGG
>JAAUSA010000167.1 GCA_012031975.1 Alkalinema sp. RU_4_3
TTGTACGGTGCTGCCGGGGTGGGTAAGAAGACGCTGCCGCAGATGGAGCCGTTTGGAATTGGTGAGTCGAGGGAGATTTTATTTGGTGCTATGGCGGGGCGGAGGCGAGGCTACCGATTCCGCAGATTTTGAATGGGTTTGCGCGGGATTATGAATTTATTGGGCATACGGGGGATGTGACGGTGGAGACGGATTTGCTGTCGATGCTGCTGAATATGCATGATTATAATCATCAAAATGGCACCCATCGATCGCTGTTTACGATTAATTCGGTGGAGTTTCAATCCTTTCAGGATGAGGGGCTGCACTCCCATGCCTATTATAATATGCCGCGCAGTCAGCCCTCATTTAAGGAGGTTTTGAGTAATCCGGCGGTGCTGGCGATGCCGCAGACGATCGAGGCCCATTTGGAGAATTTCTTTCCGAGTTTGGTGATTTTTCATGGGGCGACGGCGATCGGCATTGTTAAACAGGTGCATCTATTTATTCCGGAGTCGCTGACTCGGACTCGAACCTATGTGTTGATGTTTGGTAAACCCTTGAGCCCAGTGTTTCGGTTGGCGCGGCAGAATATTTTGAATTTGGCAAAAACTGTGGTGGAGCAGGATGCGGACATTTTGGGTAAGATCTACGCAGGTCATTCCCAAAAGATTAAGCTCAATAATGAGGTGGGAATGAACTGGGTGCGGCGCAATTTTGAGAGTTTCCCGGAGGTGGTGGGGCCGAATTTGTCGCGGTAGCGATCGCGTTAAAAAACAATTCGCCGCACGATCGCTAACATAGCTATGATCGACAATAGATAGAACAAGGGTCGTAGCTGTTTAATGCCGCAAATATAAACCAAACTATGGGATACCCTTGCCACTACCATCACCACAGAGGCCGCAGCTGTGATGCCATCATGCTTTCCCGTGATATGGGCGATCAAGATCACGATCGCCAACATTGGCAAATTATCCAAATGGTTTCGCTGGGCACGATCGGCCCGGCCAATCCAGGGGGCGACCATGGGGGTTTCCTCCCGGTTGCTCATGCCCCACTTGACGCCCAGGGTTCTCATCCGGGCGATCGCAGGTGTGTGATTTAACACCAGTGTCCACAATGCTAATACCAGTAGGCAGCCTAGGTCGATCGTCATGGCTAATATTCCGTAAGAAGTTAAGAGAGGTAGGGCCAAGGCGAGTATTGAGTAGCGCAGTAGTTTTGGGAGCATGGTGGTGATGGGTTTGATGGGGTGTAGAGAGCGATCTTGTGGTGGTGGAGGGGCGATCCCCCTAAATCCCCCGTTAAAAGCTATCCCTTAGTCAGAAGTCGGCAAGACGCCCATGGTATCTAGCTTCCAGAGGCAAGTTGCGCACCTTCTAAACGGAGTCGGGGTTGAGGGTGGTGGGGAGGTGGGCGATCGTGAGGGCGGTTTCGGCTCCGGTGAGGGCGATGGTGCCTCGGGGGGTGATGAGGGCGCGATCGGTGTAGACGGTGACGGTGGCGATCATGGTGTTGATGGATTGGAGCATGGGGGTAATAGTTAGTGGCCGACGCAATGTTGCAGAATGCCGAATAGTTTGGCGAGATCGCTGAGGAAATATTCGTTAAGGTCGATTTCGATGGCGCGATCGCGTAGACGCAGGAATTTCCAGTTGGTGCCTGTCGTAACGACGCCGTAGATACATTCTAGGGCCTGACCCTTTTGTTGGTTGAACATCTGGGCGGCGATCATTTCTGCCATGCATTGGCCGAGACCTGAGGCAATATTGTCGTTTTTGGCTTCGACTAGGGTGAGGACGGGGGCTTCTATTAGAAGTTGTTCGGTGGATTGGCTGATGAGAAAGTCGCAGTATCCGGTTAGGCCAAGGTCTGCGTTGACGTTGAATTCACGCCCGGAGAATAGGCTGACTTGATTTTTAAGCTGGCTTTTTAGCTCGAATAGGATGGGTGCGACGATATATTCCGATCGCGCTTTTTCTGTGTCGATGGATAGGGCGAGGGGGGTGAATCGGGTTAATAGATCGGTGAGGAATGGACTGACTACAGCGAGGGGCAAGCTGGCGAAGGTACCAAAGCTCTCGATGACCTGATAGCCTAGTTCGCTCTTGATTTTTTCGATGGTGAACTGGCTGTAGACCATGGGGTTTGTGAGGTTATGCTAGCGTCACGACTTCAACATTCAAGGTCTTCTTGACAGGATGTTCTGCCTGTAAAAGTTGATCAATTTTGTCTAGGGTCACTGCGTGAAAGTAACGCTCACCGCAGTCTGAGCAGACTTCCGCAGGTACGTTTTCCAGGATGTACAGTTGGCCATTTAGCCAGTGCTGTCGCTTAACATGCTTCGTGATCGTGTTGCCGCTGCAAAATTCGCAAATCATACATTTTCACCGATGGCGTAAACAGTAATGACAATGAGGCTACCGTTTTCACGAAACCGACAGATGACGTGAATTTGTACACCTTTGTACAGCGTCCCAGTAATCTCTCTATCTTGGGGACAGTAATTAGCTAAAATCGATCTTGCCAGATTGTTGGATCGCGTTTGCTATGGAAGCAGGAGACGATCGAAATAACATTTTCATCCGTATTAACAGCGTAGAAAAGAATGTAAGGAAACCGCTTGAGCCTCAGGCGGCGAGCCTGTCGAAACATTGTGGGATAGGCTAAGGGATTCTTAGCGATCGTTGAGAGTCCTATGTCAATTGCGCGCACAACTTCCGAACCCAGATTTGAATTTCGGGCGTTATACCATGCGAAGGCCTCCTCAATGTCAAGTTGAGCCTCCGGGCGGATGATTAGTTGATAGGTCATGATGGGCGATTGAGTAGGCTTGCCTTGAGGTCTTCCCACTGAATCCCGATCGTCGGGTCTTGTTCGTAGCGATCGAGGCGGCGATCGAGTTCTTGCTGTTGTGAGGTGGTGAGGTGGTGGTCTTCTTCTGATTCGTCGAGGAGTTGAAAGGCTTGGCCTAGAATATCTTGTATGTCGCTATATTGACCGCTTTGGAGTTTGCGGTGGATGAACTGTTCCTGTTCTGGGGTGAGGGTAATGTTCATGGGTACAAAAGCCTTTTCTTTGAGCTAATCATCCCAGTGTAGCGTATTCTTTGCTTCTTGACCTCCACAAAAATCGATCGCCTTCGGCGAAACCCTAAGAAGTGCTAAGAAAGAAAAGGGCTAAGGGCTTAAGGGCTTGAGGAATTAAGAAGAATCCTCGGCAAAACGCAACTCACTCGAAAACCGAGATTGTAGTTGCGGCTATCGCGCGCGTTGTCGAAGCGCACAGAAGAGCGGCAATACTCGGGAAGGTTGAGCCAGGAACCGCCACGCAGCAGCCGATTCGAGCTTTTTCGATCGTTTTCCACCCAAGCACTCCCATCCGCTGGAGCACCCTTATAATTGCTGTGCCAATCATCCTCACACCATTCCCAGACATTGCCATGCATATCGTATAGCCCGAACTGATTGGCTGGAAATTTACCCACATCCATTGTTTCTTCACGATACGTCCCTTCGATGCCACGACCATATACACCTTTGTATAGCGTCCCACCAATTTCTTCATCTTGGGGACAGTAATTAGCTAACTTATCACTGAGCGTTTCACCAAAATGAAATGGAGTAGTGGTGCCAGCTCGACAGGCATAGTCCCATTCGGCCTCACTGGGCAAGCGGTAGGTGCGACCTGTATGCTGTGAAAGACGACCACAGAACTCAATCGCATCATCCCAACTGACTTCTTCCACTGGACGATTGCTACCCTTGAAATTAGATGGGTCAGGATCTAATTCCTGTTCAATTTTGGGATAGCCTGCCACAACAAGCCATTGGGCTTGGGTGATCGGATACTTCCCGATAAAAAAGGATTGCACCGTGACCTCATGTCTTGGCAGCTCATCGGTGAAATATTCCTGATATTCAGTTTCTCCTCTCAAACGAATTAGCTCTTCTTTTTCTGCCTCTGTCTGCCCCATCATGAAGGTACCGCTAGGAATCAGCACCATATCGAGCGGTGTCGCCGGGTCAAGCAGCTCCCTAAAGTATTGCCCTTGATGGGTCTGACGGCTAATCACGAGGCGTCTGCTAGGGGTAGCGGTTTTGTCTGGCATGGGTCTGACGGCTAATTTTAGTGCGATCGCATGACTGTTCAGGATTAATGGTTTAGATCAGGCCTTACTAAGCTATGCGATCGCGGGGGATGTTCGGATGCTATGTCTTTCAATATCGGTACATACCATTTTATCAGGTCGTAGGTTTTTTGTGCGATCGGCAACTCATTTGTCAGCAATTCCAAATTTAACTATCCTCTTGCAAGGAATTAATCTCTGCGAGGGTTCGGAGTCCTGTAGGGACGGGGTTTCAATAGCCCGCAATTCATGATTCTGTTGGCGAACTCCCCCACTGCGCTCTGGCCCACCTGGGGTTAAAACCCCAGGCTAACAGCTTAAACCAGCTAAAGCAGGTTAAACATGGGTCTTGAAGGTGCATTATTGGCAATTGGAAATCTTCATCTTCTCAACCTGCTTTAGCTGGTTTTGGCTATGAGCCTTGGGTTTTAACCCCAGGCGGTCCATGCGATCGCCGATGAGACCCGCAGATGAATTCGCCAACAGAATCATGAATTGCGGATTAGTACGATCGTCCCTACAGGACTCTAAATTGTCGTTGAGGCGCTTGAATTTGGAATTGCTGCTCACTTGTCATCGATCGCCTTCGGCGAGAGGAGAAGAAGTGCTAAGAAAGAAAAGTGCTAAGGGCTTAAGGGCCTAAGGAACTAAGAAGAATTCTCGGCAAAACGCAACTCACTCGAAAACCGAGAAAGTCGCTGCGGTCATCGCGCGCGCCGTCGTCGCGCACAGAAGAGCGGCAATCCTCGGGAGTGTCGTACCAGGAACCGCCGCGCAGCAGCCGATTTGAGCTTTTTCGATCGCTTTCCACCCAAGCACTTCCATCCACTGGAGCACCCTTATAGTCGCTATGCCAATCATCCTCACACCATTCCCAGACATTGCCATGCATATCATGTAGCCCCCAAGAATTCGCTGGCAGGATCCCAACTTCTGTCGTCCGTCCACGATACTCCCCTTTGACACCATCCCCATAGGTATAGTCGCCGTCATAGTTCACCAAGTCCGGCGCGATCGTCTCCCCATAGGAAAACGCTGTCGTCGTCCCAGCCCGACAGGCGTATTCCCACTGGGCCTCACTCGGCAACCGATAGTCCTTTCCTGTCGCTATAGACAACCGCTGACAGAACTCAGTCGCCTCATCCCAGCTAACCCTTTCAACAGGAAGATGATCTCCCTTGAAGCGAGACGGATCTGGATCTAGATCGCGATCGACCTTCCCATACCCTGCCACCACCCGCCACTGGGCCTGAGTGATCGCATAGCGCCCTAAATAGAAAGGCTGGACCATACTTCATGCTGAGGCCGTTCGCTATCTCTACTTTTTAGCTCAGTCTTCGGAGAACCCATGGTGAAGCTTCCACCCGGAATCGCGATCATACTTAGACTGGCCTCCTCACCCAAAACTTCCGTATAGCACCAAGTGCTGGCCGATCGGCGATCGATTTGCCAGATCTCCTTTCTCAAGCGGCGTTTTTTCCGGGCGATCGTCGCTGTCTCAAAATCAACGCGATCGAGAATCGCCGTAATCGTTGCCACCTCATACTCACAGCTTTGCAACTGCGGGAAATTAATAAATTTAGCCGTTTCGTATTCCAGATCCTCAAAGGGAAATTCCTCTTCGCCAGAGCTTTCCCCAGCAGAACCTCCCCCAGCTCCAACCCGTAACTGCTGCGCAAAGCTAGCATAATCCCCACCCAGCGACTCCAAAATATCCGCCGTCACACTAGCAAACGATCGCAACCCCACCAAATCCTCAGAAACTTCCACATTGGGATTCATCAAAAACGCCTGAAAATCCTGATCTGAAACCTGATTCCACCGCCGCTCCACCGCCGCCGAAACTCGATTAACCACATCGATCGTATCCACCGACGGCAACAACTCCAACAAAACCTGCCGTACCCGAGCAACAAAGTCGTACTGCACAAAATCCTGTGACGCTAATAAACCCGCACGAATCTCCTCGTTCTCATAGTCAGCCCCCTGCCCCGGCAACCGCTGCAACAACCCACTCAAAAACACCTCCGCCACAGGCAACGGCGACGTAACATTTGACAACATGGCATCCCGAATCAATCGCACCACAGGCAGCGTGATCACTGGAGCTGCCGCCAGCAGCATCACCAAGCGCTGTGCCTCAGGCGAAGACAACTCAGTAAACCGTTGCACCCGTCCCCGTGCGATCGCCTCGATCGCCTGATTCACCGCAGTATCGCGATCCTCCACATCCTGCGGCACCTGATCTTCAGCGCGCTCCTCAATACTCTTCGATCGAGGCACATCACCACCACCCTGAGGCAATAAGAACCCTGGTGTCACCCCCCGCCGATCGCCCACCACCATCCAGCTCCATCGCTCCAAATCCCGCACCTCACTCGTCACCACAGGCACAGGCAAGCGCAGCATTGCATCATCAGGCTCCTCCCGCTCCTGAATCCGCACCTTCAAGCCATGATTTGCTGCACCCGGCATATCATTGGCAAGCGCGATCGGCGTCCCCCGTCCCAGCGCTGTCCGCCGCCACATCCAAGCTGGCAACATCTGCCACACCACCGTCGGCATAATCTGCCCCCAGGCTTGCAACGTTGGCAATAGTGTTCCATCCCACCAATACTTGCCCGCACAATCACTCAACATAATCACAATACGGCGTCCTCGCTGATCGATCACCTCGCTGGGTGGATGACCAGGCCGATCGAGCTTAGAAATTAGCTGGACATCCCCATCCACCACCAAGTCAAAGACCTGCACATCCCGAAAGGCCCCATAGCTCCTGAGAATCCGCACGATATCCTTGATGAGGCGCTGCCAGATATGCATTGAGGTGCCGCGATCGACCACCAGCACAACATCAAACCAAGGCTCCTGCTCAGGCTTCAAAATCGGCAACCACAACTGTGTCCGGGCGATTCGATCCACCGTAGCGGCTTCATCCAGTCGTTTTCCCGTCCCCGCCGATACCTTCTGAAGTAAGGGTCTTAACGCCCGAATAATCGCCAGTGAATCCGTCAGCATCGACGGGTCCGTCAGCCAAACAGGCAACGTCTGTGGAGGCAATACACCCACTTCCACCGTAGGCGCGGCAATCTTTGCCCTAGGTAGCGGTGCTGGAAAGTCAGGGAGTGACATCACATCAGAAGGTGCTCCTAGCTCTAAAGGCTCCCTCGGCGCGATCGCAACCTTACTCTCAGGCAACTCCGGCACAAAATCCACCGCTGGCTCAATCCGCATCGCCAACCACAATGTCTCAGCAATCTCGACACTAGTAGAAGCCTGTCGCTGCTCAGACAGCCACTGAATTAGCTGATTGACTGACTCTGATGATGCCCCTGAACTGCTCATCGATCGCCCTCACTCAAGCGGCGAAATAGTAGACCCTGCAATCGTTTTATCTCTTCTTCACTGGGTTGTTCCTGGCGCGTCATCAGATAAATCGCATTCAAAAGTTGGTCAGTCGCCCGATCGGATTTTTTCCCTTTATCCAAAAACTGACCAATCAGCTTCGTCAGGTTCTCCTCCGTCTTGGTCCAACCATTTTGGTCCGCCGTGACAAAGTGCGATCGCACGATCGGCAGCAGGGAAACATCTGTGATATCGGGCATCTGTACTCTTAGACAGCGCCGATAGAAGGCTGGCGGAAAGTCTCGCTCTCCGTTACTGGTCATGATTACGATCGGGAATTCACAGCATTTCACCCGGCCATTCGTGACAGAAGCTTCCAGATCCCTATCAGCAGTCCGAACAATGATGGTACTGTCAGCATTTTCTGTCTGCTCTCGACGGCGCTTTCGACGCACCAGCTCCGGAATGTCGAATTCTCCTTCCTCAAATAGATTGAGTAGGTCGTTCGGCAGGTTTAGGTCGCTCTTGTCGATTTCGTCGATCAGCAAGACCCTCGGTCGGAGAGAGGGCAAAAAGGCAGTGCCCACAGGCCCTAGCTGAATGTAGTCCCCTAGATCGCCTTCCTCTCTACTTTGGTTACCCTTGCGCGTCTTGTCGAGTTGAGCATCCTGTAGACGGGCGATCGCATCATAGCGATATTCTGCATCGAGTAGGTTCGATCGAGCCGTGATCGGCCAGGTGAGGACTGGACCGAGCTGCAATTCATGGGCGATCGCGTAGGCTAAGGATGTCTTACCTGACCCTGGGGACCCTGTAACCAACAATGGCCGACGGAGGTGGATCGCAGCATTGACCGCATCCACTAGGTCTGAGGCACCATTTTTGTCGAGTTGGACTCGAAAGCTCTGACCTCGCTCCTTCGATCGGGCGTCCTCTGCTGCCAATCGAAGGATATCTTGCTGATACTTTTCATCTTCGGCTTTGTCTACTTCTTCCTTGGGCAAGAACTGTCGCCAAGGGGGACAATCAGGCAACTCAAGCATCGCTTGAGGTTCTGACTGATCCATTCTTCCGTGAAAGTATTTCCAAGGCATCGGTAAATGAGGGGTAGAGGACTTTTAAGCAACGATCGCGTCATCATCTTCGCGCTGGGCTAGATCGGGTAGTCGGGGGATTCGATCAGGGCGATCACAGAGAATTTTAATCTGTTTTGACACATCAGACGCGGTTCGACGGGACTGCCAGCGCGAAGCCAACTCAGCAAAGTTAGTGATAGAACCCGCTAATATACGATCGAACTCCGTGGCTAATATCCCCAGATCAACTTGATCTGTTTCCGATGTCCAGAGTGCGATTGGAATCGCTGCATCAATAATGTCATAGAGTAATATCTCTTGCTGATCTCGGTCCACGGGCAACTGAGCAAGGAATTTTAGTCCTGTTACTTTTTCTTTAAGTGATATCTTTAACGTTCCTCTTTTTGTTTCCGGACAAGTGTCTTGTTGATGAAACTTACGACAGGGATCGCCTGCGTCTGTACAGGCTTCGAGCTGGTGCCACTTATTGCGGAGTATAACTTGAGCTTGGGGATCGCGGATACGATCGGTCGATCGCACCAAGAACCAACGATGCCGCCCCAGTTCAACCTCTTCCCCGCGTCTATTCCGAACAATCCAGGTGGTTGAAATATCTTCTCCTAAATACCGACAGGGTAAAAATATCTCCAGCGTCACCTGGACATCATCTCGTTTCTCAGCAACTAGTAATTTTTCTGCCCCATGAATCCATTTAGAAATATGTTCTGCCACTTCATCAATGGAGCAAGTCATGGGTGTGACACCAAAGCCAACCGGGCCTATTTGACCATCGATATGTAGCTCCGGATGGACAATCACATCGGGACCACTTTCTTCAAGCGTTACTAGCAAGTAGGCACGACGAACTATCTCCTCTTCAGGCTGTAGAAAGGGAATATTAAATTGCTGTGCAATCCGATCGCGCCACTGCTGCAAGACAGTTACATCCCTTTTCTGATTAGAACGGTGTATTTCTGCGATCGCACATTCGACAAAACGAACTACTAAAGTTGCGCCCTCCTGATTCACATCATAGGTCTCTAGGAATTCGCGAATCTGGGCTGGTTCTCCAAGGGGTGGGGGTTTGGGAAGGATCACCTGAAGCTCATTTTCAAAGGTTTGTTTAAACCCTCGGTATAAGGCTCTTCTCAAGTCAGCAGAATCATCCAACTGAAAGTATTCAAATAATGACTCCCAGTCAGTTCGACTCAAGTTAAAGGACTGCGGAATCAAGTGCTTTTGTTCAATCTGAGCAATATCAGCCTTCGGACTATCACGTTTGAAAACATCAAAAAGATTATCTAATTGGTTTTTCGCCCTTGCCCACTCGATCAAGCTAAATGCCATAACTTGCAAATTATCGCCACCAGCCACCACCGCAAGATTTTCGTCGAGTTCTTCACTAACGAAAATCTTGAGGACAACAGGCTCAGGATAAGCTTTCTCTATGGCTTCCCGCAGCGCTTTACGATTTTTGCCATTCCAATCAACCACGGCTACTTCTCAGGAGGAATTATAAAACCAATTGCAGCCGTATAGGTAATCAATAGCAATGAGCCGTATACTGGCTTATAAGATGTCAATGATTCAGTGATCGCTCCACCTGAAGCAAATATCCAAACAACAAAAGCACCGCAAGAAACTGCAATTTGTGTCCAAGCCTTTTCTGAGCCTGCTTCTTTGGTCTCACGATCGATCCAAAAATATGTAAACACCAACCCAATTACAAAGAAGGCCCAAAGTAACCCAGCTTTAGGCACATCCTTCTCTGCACTCTGAATAATTCCACTCACCGCAAGCCAAAATCCCACACTCTCAGTCGGTACATATTTCATCAAGCGTGTTGCATAATCATCTTCCTTGGCAGGCGTTTCTGTTCCAAGACTGTGCATCTGTTTCGTAACAATCCGTCGTCCCATTTGAATACCCTAGCTAAATTATAAAAAAGGTGAAATCTGCCTGTAAATTGCACTGAATAGAATGCCCTCCCGCACACTCCCAAAACTAGTGGCTAGTCCCGCGTGATGCAAGGCCACAAGCCGCCAATCTTGATCGAAGCAAGGTGATCCACTCGAACCACATTCCGCTGGGTTCACATACAATATTAACCCCTTTGCTGGATTTGTCTTCACAATTCCGTTATGGCATCCAGAGACCTTCATCTGCTCGCCCTCTGGATGCTGAAGAAGATTGATCGCATCGTGAGGCCGAAGCTCCTCGCTGGGATTGAGTACTACAGGCTCGATCGCCCAATCATCCTCAAGCTGCAATCGTACCAAAGCATAATCTAGCTCCTTAATCGGACTGGATGCTACGATCGCCTGCTGCCCAGCAGCCTTAAGAACTTGAGTCCTTGGCCGTTCCCCAAACTTCGGGCTAACATAGCCAAACTCAAACCGCATCATTGCCGCGATCGCATTCAGGTCCGCCCCGGTTTCATGACTCAGCACATGGTAGTTCGTCAAGACCAGATCCTCTGCGATCAGCACGCCAGTACCAGACTCTTTCGGAGAGCGATCGGCAAACGTGACTTTGCAGACAGCATTCGCTAGCGCCAAGCCCCGCTGAAGCGTACCCACATCAGCTTCAAAGCTAAACCGCCGAGGAAGGAAGTTCTGAAGCTCTGCGCTACTAATTTCTAGGTCCCAGTCAGCTAGCTCGGTCTGGAGCGCGGTAGACAGCAGAGGACGATCGCCCTTGTCTAGCCACAAGCGTTCAGCTAAGACACGCCCACAGAATTGCTGAATGTGGGGATTCTCTGTGTCATTGTTCAGTGCTAAAACCAAATCATCAATCCAGCCTTTCGCGATCGCCCATTTAATCAAGTCAAAGATGACTATCTGATGCGACGGCTCAGTCGAGATCAGCGCCAGATTTTGGTTCAGGGATTCACTCACGAACAACTTCAGATCAGATGGAGAAGGATAAGCAGACTCAATCGCCTCCCGCAGTTGCTTTCGATCGCCATTCGACAAGCTCAACATAACGCCCTCTCATCTATCTTCAAGTATAAAACTTTCTCTCAATCCACAGCAGAATACAGCATTCCCCTCATTTCGGCCAAATTTTAACCAAAAATTTAGACAATCGCCCCCGACCAGAAATCCCAAATTCCCCCGACCAGTCAGAGTCCTGTAGGGACGGCCCAACTAGACCGCAATTCATTCGTGGTGCTTGCCGTACCGATCGCAGCAAGAAAAATCGATCGCCTTCGGCGAAACCGTAAGAA
>JAAUSA010000168.1 GCA_012031975.1 Alkalinema sp. RU_4_3
CCACCGCACCTGTCGCCGGAGTTTGCTATCCAACAAACACAACCCACTCCCCAGCCCCATCACCCCTATACCCAGGCCTAAGGACAGAGGGCGATAGAGCGACAGGGCTAGAAACACCACCGCCCAAGCCAGCAGCCCTAGCCAAAGCGAAGCGATCGCCCGGCCCCTTGGGGAGATGTCGGGCGATCGCTCTAAGCGCAACAGCAAATAGGCACCTAGCAAACCACAACAGGGCAGCAGGAACAACCAGAGATTGAGAAAATACAGCATGGGCGAGACCACACGGTCAAACCGGAGGTATAAAACTGGCTATCTACCAGCAGGTGCCCCCTAGCTTACAACAGCTTTCTCAGCCTCTTCCTTCCCCTTTTTTTCATTCCACTGCTCCTTCGAGAAACTCTCGTGGTAGGAGCGCTCCGCATTCACATCCCATAGATCATGGGACTCGCCCATTAGGTTGCGCGCTGCAAAAAAGCCCGTTAGCATCGAGTGATCCTGGTTGTTGTAGCGGTGCATACCATTGCGGCCCGTGGTCTGCAAATTGTCAAACTGCTCTAGGTAGTCCTGGATCACCTGCAAATGGTCTCGGTAGTCGCGATCGTAGACCGGATAGGCCTTGGGCTGCCGAATCACACAGCCATCTTCAACGCTTTCCACCGTGGCCAACCCTAGCTGCGCCACTTCCTTGGTGGCCAGATCCAGCAATTCCGTATCGGACATGTTCCAAAGCGCATCGCCTTCATCACAGAAATATTCCATACCCAGACAGGTCTTACTGGCGTCGGGCACCATTTCCGGGCTCCAGTTCTTAAAATTCTGAATCCGGCCCACGGTCACCTCGGGGCTGTGGATGTAGATCCAGTTGTCGGGGAACAGATGGGGATCGTTAATCACCAGGGGCACAATGATAAAGGCGCGGTAGTTGAGCGATCGCGAAGCCTTCAGCACATGGTCCGGCGCGGGCGGATCGAGGCGCTGCACCAAGGCCGTCACGGGCATACTGGAGATGAACTGCTCCGCCGCCACCTCGCGGGTTTCGCCCTCCTGGCGCACGGTGATGCTGTCGATGTGCTTGCCAGTACGGCTCAGACGAACCACCCCAGCATTCAGGTGGACTTCGCCTTCGCGTTGGGCGATCGCTTCGGCAAAGCGTTCCCACATCATCCCCGGCCCGAGGCGCGGATAGTCAAACTCCTTAATCAGGGTCTTGGTATTGTTGACATTAAACATCGCGTTCATCACAGCACTGCGCAGGGACAGACCCTTAATGCGCTGGGCAGCCCAATCCGCCTCAATCTTGTCACACTCAATTCCCCAAACCTTCTCGGTGTAGGTCTTGAAAAATGTGCGGAACAGGCGGCGACCGAAACGATTGGTCACCCATTCCTCTAGGGTTTCTTCCTGTTCGCAGGGTCGCACCTTAATCTTGGCGTAGCTCAGCATAATTTTCAGACTTTCGCCGATGCCCAAATTGGCGAGGGTGTCCTTAATCTGCAGGGGATAGCTGAAAAACTTGCCGTCATAGTAAATCCGCGACAGACGGGGCACCTTAATAAAGTCCGACCCCAGCACTTCATACCAGAGCTTCTGGACTATTTCGACCTTGGTGAAAAAGCGATGGCCGCCAATGTCAAAGCGATAGCCCTTATATTCCTCCGTCCGCGCAATGCCGCCGACCATGCTTCCTTGCTCAAATACAACTGTCCGCTGACCATGCTTGGCCAACTCATAGGCAGCCGTTAATCCCGCAGGACCACCGCCAATCACGACAACAGGAACGGACTTAACCATGGAGACGACCTCTAACGTTTGTTTGGCGCAGAAAATTTGTTGGCCGGGAAGTTAGACCCAGCGAGTTCAGGGGATAGGTCTGATAGAACCAGCAGTTCAGGAACGCGTAGGGGAGTGTTGTCGGAAATCGGTGGAATCGTCGAAAAATTCAGCCAATAGCGCAAGGTCCCAACTACAAAAGCATACCCACTATAGGCGTAGTAAAACCAATGCCAGGGCAAAACCTGCAGACTAAACCAAAATCCGCGTTTTTGATGGAAAAACTGGTACACCGGGGCGTTCAATAGGAGCAATAATGCTGTAAAGAAGCAAACCAACGGCCAGACCAACGGCCAACCCAGGGCCGAGGCCAGCACGGCGATCGCCGCACCATAGACGGACACCACGCTCAGGCGGCTGCTCGTATCTAGGTTTAGATCGCTCACAAAATTGCGATCGCGCCAGATCAGCTCCGTCCAAGGCAAGGCCCGGTAGGAGACCTCGGCTTTCAGCAGCGATCGCACCCCCCAGCGCTTCAGGTGCTTGACTTGAATATGCTTGCATAGGCGAATGCGATAGCCTGCGGCCCGCAGACGATAGCCCAATTCGATATCCTCAATCGAGGGATAGCGGTAGGCTTCATTAAAGCCACCCATGGATAGAAAGAGCGATCGCCTTATCGCCCCGCAGGCCCCCCAAAAGGTGGAGGCCTCTTCCCTGGCCTGCTGATGGGTGTAGTGGTGGAGTAAGTTTTTATACTGGGATAGGAAGTTGGCGGCACCGGGCTGGTCATCATAGGATCCGATCAGCGCGTCCAAATCCGGATTGATCCGAAACATCTGCTGCACCGAGGCGATCGTGTCGGGTTGAATCGTCACATCCGCATCGACAAAGAACAATATTTCGCCCCTAGCCACCTGGGCACCCACATTGCGAGCCCGTGCTGGGCCTCGGTTGTGGGGCATGCAGAGGACCTGGGCACCTAGCTGGCGCGCATAGGCCTCCGAGTCATCCCGGACACCGCCCCCATCGACCACCACAATGACTTCCACGGATGCATCCGCATGGGAGATGACGCTATCGAGCGATCGCCGAAAGGCAGGACCACCGTTGTATACAGGAATAATTATGGAAAGACTAGGTTGCATTGCAGACAAATTTTATGATGCTGACTAACGATCTCAAAACCAAAATGCACGGAGCCTTTCTAGTAACGCAGGCATCAACCCTGAACCAGGGAAGTACGCCTTAAGAACTATGACTATGTTCGCCATGGTAGGGGCATTTACGGGCCAGAGTCAGGCCCTACTCAGCATCTTCACTGAGTCTTTATTTTGAGTTTCCGATTTACAGTGGAAACAAGAAGTAATTATGAAGTCTAAAATTGCCTTCTCCAAGGAAATACGTGACTTTCGGCCCCTAATCACAGCTTAACAAGCTTTTATTGAGGGGTGAAAAACTAAAGATGGGTCAATCCACCTAGATAGGCCTGGCGATCGCCGGAATATTCCCCAGGGCACAATATTGATCATCTACTGTTAGATTCATAGATTTTTCTCACCAGAGATTTATATTTACTTTACGAACAAATTTTAGTCATTCCCTAGGATTCCCTAGGATTTCCCCATTGCACCGCCTGCCATGTCGCCCAATGCTCTACCCCTGATTACCGTGGTCATCCCCCTCTATAACGGGGCTGAGTTCATCGAGCGGACCCTGCGATCGGTGATGGCCCAAACCTATGGAAATTTAGAGATTCTCGTGGTAGATGACGGATCCACCGATGATTCTGCCCAGCTTGTCAAAGCGCTGGCTGGCCAGGACGATCGCATCCGGCTGATCCCCAAACCCAACGGCGGCGTCGCCTCCGCCCGCAACCTCGGGATTCAACGCGCCCGAGGTGAATGGATCGGCTTTGTGGATGCGGATGATATTTGGGATCCGACATTTATCCAAAAAGTAGTGGATCGCACTGTTTTTTGCAGCGATTCTGTTGGCGTTATTTATAGCTGGGCTCAAAATATTAACGATCGCGATCAGCCAATTCCTGGGGTGCATGTCGCGGCGATTACAGGCAATGTCTACGCAACGCTGCTGTGTCATAATTTTCTTGGCAATGCCAGTGCGACCGTAATTCGACGGAGCTGTTTGGACCGCGTTGGCGGCTATGACAGTGGATTGCGCGCGGCCCAGGCCCAGGGCTGCGAGGACTGGGATTTGTATTTGCGTTTGGCAGAGTCTTACGACTATGCGGTGATTCCGGAGCTTTTGGTGGGCTATCGCAAACTCGAAAACAGCATGTCGGGCGATGGCCACACCATGGCCAGGTCCCAGGGCATCATGCTGGATAAGGTGCGATCGCGCCATCCCGAAATTCCTGACTGGTATTACGGACTCTCTAGGAGCAGTTTTTATTTATACTTGGCACTTCAGGGTCAGCAGTACGGTCAAGTCGAGGCGATGCATTATTGGCGACAGCAGGCACTGCTAGCCCACCGATGGGCAACGGTCCTACGGCCATCCTGGTATGGATCATTACGGAACCCAAAGCATCAAACCAAACCCACAAAACCCACAAAACCTCCGATAGGGCTTAGGTTTTGGGCAACAGTCTGGACAAAAGTGATCTTGACCCAGATTATTCATTACCTATTGCTATGCATTTCTAAAATGATTGGACTTAAGCGATCGCCCCAGCCATGAACCACCACCGCCTCCAAATCGGCCAGGGTCCCATCGCCGTTCGTGCCCTTGAGTTAAGCGAGCCCCTCCTCCGCGTGGGAGATCTCGAAACCTATGACCAGGTGCGCCTGGCCTTGATGTGGCAAGGAATGCCCGTGGGCTGGCTAGATCTAGCCCATGATGGTGCAGCGACAATCGCCCCCCCACTGCTGCAAACGGCAATTAAAAATGCGGTCTGGACCAAACCAGAGATGCCGATCGCCCTCGATCCCGAGGTTTCAGTTTCGATTGTGATCGCGACCTGCGATCGGCCCGAGGCACTGAAGCGCTGTCTGGAAAGTTTGATGGGGCAGAAGAGCGAGCGAGCGGTGGAAATCCTGGTGATTGACAATCGCCCAACCCAGGGCCAGACAGAACAGATCGCAACGGCGTTTCCAAACGTACGCTACATCCCAGAGGCGCGGCCCGGTGGGTCCTTTGCTAGGAATGCGGGGTTTGCGGCGAGTCGGGGGGAGATTGTGATTACCCTCGATGATGATGTGGTGGTGCCGCCGAACTGGTTGGAAAATCTGGTGGCGCCCTTCGCGAGACCCGAGATTGATGTGGTGACGGGGAATCTCCTGCCCTTAGCGTTGGAAACCGCGTCCCAGCAGATTTTTGAGATCTATGATGGCAGCCTGGGCCGGGGGTTTGCGAGCTTTGAGGCGGACTATCAGTGGTTTAGCCAGCGTTTCTTAGCCGTGCCGACCTGGGAATTGGGGGCGACGGCGATCGCGGCCTTTCGCGCCAGTTCTATTTTGGACGATCCGCGCGTGGGCTGGATGGATGAGATGCTCGGTCCCGGTGTACCCAGTGGGGCCGGGGAAGACCTGTACTTTTTCTACCGTATCTTGAAAGCCCGGCACCGTCTGGTCTACGAGCCCCGCGCCTGGGGTTGGCATGAGCATCGCCGCAGCATGCCGGAACTGCGGAGGCAGCTTTTTAACTACAGTAAGGGAAATATTGGCTACCATTAACAGTGTTGCTACGGGACCGGGACCTGCGGGTCTTGCCGACGGTGCTGGTGTTTTTGCCGATTTACTATGCCAAGCGGCTGCTGCGCTGGGTCTGGGGCGATCGTGACTATCCCCTAAATCTGACTTTGGTTGAGATTAGGGGGATTCTGGCGGGACCCTGGGGACTGTGGCGGTCCTACTGGTTGATCCGCAAAATTGGGCGGTTTCCGCGATTACCCAGGGCAACCTAAGATAAATCGCGCATCTAACTACTATTCATTCTTGCTAAACCATTGCAGCCCATGGCCCACCGTACAAAAATTCTCGAACTTGACCTAGCCGCGCCGATCGAAACCCTCACCGATCTCGCGGGCTACAATACCCTCCAGCTTTTGGTCAAACTCCATGGGCAGCCGATCGACTGGGTTTGGCTCGGCATCAATGGCGATCGATGTTCCGCCAGTCAGATCTGCCAGGCGATGTTTCCCCATTACAGGAGAAGATCGCCCAGGCCTTGATCGCCAATCGCCTTCTCCAACCCGGCAAACCCTGGGACATGCCCAGCCTGCTGACGCTGCCAAAACCCCAGCTTGTTGGAAAACGAACGATCACGATCGCCCTCTGCATTGACATGGCCATGGATCGCCCCGAGGATGTGGAGCTGTCGATTCAGGCGCTGCGGAAACTGCCGCAGCCAATTGTCATCGCAGAGGCCCTGCCCCCGGACGATCGCGTCAAAACCTGGGCGGGGAATCTCCAATACATCAGCACCAACAATCCTGGCCGTAACGCTGCCCGCAACGCTGCAATTGATGCCAGCACCACGGAAGCGATCGCCTTTATCCAACCCGGTGCTATCCCTACGGTCAAATGGGCCGATAGCATCGCGGTGGCGTTTGGGGAAGATCCCAAGCTTCAGGCCCTGACGGGTCTAGTGATTCCGGAGGCGATCGATCGCGAATCCCAGGCGGTGCTCGATCGCAGCTACAGTCCCGGTCGGGGGTTGCAGTCCAAAACCTACGGTCTGGTGGGCAAGCCAACCTGGATGGATCTCGGCACCATGCAGGTGGGTTCGGGTCTGAATATGGCGTTTCGTCGCGGGTTGTTTGATCGCCTCGGGCGGTTCGATCCGGCCCTGGATTTGCCGGGATTGACCTGGGGCGGCGGCGAATGGGATTTGTTTGCGCGGCTGTTGCTGGCGGGGGAGAAAATTCTGTATGCGCCCCAGGTGACAATGGCGACGCGGTTTTTAATCGAAGAGGGGGAGATTCGATCGCAGCTCAACCGCAATATGACGGCGTTTTACAGTTACCTAGAAGCCGGACGCCATCGCTTTCCCCAGGCCCCTTGGTCCAAGCTGACAAATTGGAAATCCGCCTGGTTGGGGCTGGCGCTGATTCGCTCCTGGGGGGTGCCACGCCGTTGGATCGCCTCGGAAATTAAAGGGGCCAGGGTCGGACGCAAACAATATCGTCAGGCCCTGGCGCGGATGAATGCCCTGCCACCGAATCCGGGGTTGCAAGCGCCCGATCGACCGCTCAAACCCATGGCTGTGAGGGAAGTCGATCTCGATCGAGGTTTGTCACCCATCACCGACATCAGCGACTACGAGACTCTACGTCTCTACGTGCGTCAGGGCTCAAGGCCGATCGGCTGTGTGACAATTGCTCACCGGGGCCAGAGCGTGGGTCCGAGCCAGCTAGCAGAAGCGATCGCCCACCAGCTCCACAAATGCCTGCTCGCCATTCCCTACGGCCACAACCATGGCCAGGCCTGGAGCCAAGCCCAGATCGCCCTGGAAAATCATTGGCGGCCCCAGATGGAAGCCATTCCTGCGAGTTCAAACTATAGCCCCCTGGATCAACGCATTCCGGTCAGCATTATCATCACGACCTGCGATCGCCCCGACGATCTGCGCCGCTGCCTGACGAATTTGATCGCGCAAAAACGATCGATCGGTCGAAATCATCGTCGCCGACAATCGCCCGGCCTCGGGCTTGACCAAAACCGTGGTCTCGGAGTTTGCCGCCGTACGCTACGTGCCAGAGGCCCGCGCGGGTGGGTCCTACGGTCGCAACGCTGCCTTTGTGGCAAGCACCGGGGATATCGTCGTTACCGTAGATGATGATGTCACCGTGCCCCTCGACTGGCTGGAAAAACTCATCGCCCCAATGGTGCGCCCCGAGGTGATGGTGGTGACGGGGAATGTGCTGCCCTTGGAGTTGGAAACCCCAGCTCAGGTGATGTTTGAAACCCTCAAAGGAGGATTGGGCGAAGGGTTTGTGCCCTTCGAGGCCGATCGCGCCTGGCTCGATTCCTTTACGGATCGATCGCCCCCCACCTGGGATTTAGGGGTTTCGGCCAATGCGGCGTTTCGATCGAGCATCTTCCACCATCCACAAATCGGCATGATGGACGAGGTTTTGGGGCCGGGGACACCCACGGTCGGTGGGGAGGAAAATCATCTGGTCTACAAGGTGCTGCGGGCGGGCTATAAGGTGGTATACCATCCGGAAGCCTACGCCTGGCACCGTCACCGTCGGGAGATGAAAGCCTTCTACAAACAGGTCTACGGCCATATGAAGGGCGGCACGGCCTACCATTTGCTGCTGTGGCTCCAGGAAAAGGACAAGCGGGGGCGCGATCAAATTTTGATTCAGATGCCGCTCTACCTGAAGGATTACTTCCGCGATCGCCTCCTCCAGCGTCACAAAACCCCCTGGCGCCTAATGTGGAGCGAACTAACGGGCTACATTGCGGGATTTTGGGGCTACAAACAAAGCGTCGATCGCGTCAAACAACTCGGTCGCAGTGCCCCTTACATTCCCCCCAAGGATCGTCCGCCCGGCCAGTCCATTCAAGACCTTCCGACCCAAACTGAAACGACTGTTTAACGCGCTATGTACATCCACCAAAAAGCGACTAAACCTTTCTCCCGTAGGCAGATCACCTACTATCGGGATCTGCTGTGGGAATTGGTCAGCCGCGAAATGAAACTGCTGTACAAGCGATCGCTCCTGGGCGTGTTCTGGACCTTGCTCAATCCGCTGCTGCAATTGCTGGTGTTTTCTACGGTGTTTCGCCTAGTCCTCAAAACGGGGCAATCCATTCCCAACTATTTAGCCTACGCCTTTAGTGGTTTGCTCATTTGGGGCTGGACGCAAACATCGCTGTTTCAGGCGACGGGCCTGATTACTGGCAATCGTCCTCTGATTCGCCAACCGTCATTCCCTACGGCAATTCTACCGATCGTCACTGTGACCACCGGAATGATTCACTTTCTATTGGCGTTCCCAGCGCTGTTAATCATCATGGTGATCGATAAGGTACAGATTGGCTGGCCGATCGTTTTTCTACCCTTACTGTGGGTGCTGCAATTTATCTTCACCTTAAGTTTTGCCTACCCACTCGCCGCCCTCAACGTCACCTTCCGCGACACCCAGCATACCCTAGGCGTGATTCTGCAACTGATGTTCTATATGCTGCCCATCTTCTACGCCGTCGGTGATGGCACGATTCCCCCAGCATTGGCTCAACTGTACCATTGGAATCCCTTGGTTGTCCTCCTAGATGCCTATCGCTACGTGTTGATCGGAGGCGATCGCCCAAGTCTGATCGCCATGTTCGGCCTATCCGCCGTCTGTCTGGCGATCCTACCGATCGGCTACCAAATTTTCAAGCGCCAAGGGGCGAAGTTTGTGGAGGAAGTCTAAATGAAACCCGCTGTGATCGTTGAAAACCTCGGCAAACGCTATTCGCGCTACCATCGCGATCGCCCCCGCACAATCATGGAAGCGGCCCTGGCGGGCTTCCGAAAAATGGGCGTGGAGGAAAGCTTCTGGGCCTTACGCGAAGTCACCTTCAACGTCATGCCCGGCCAAATGGTCGGCGTCGTCGGCCATAACGGCGCAGGCAAATCCACCCTCCTGCAAATCCTCAGCGGCATCGTCGGCCCCGACGAAGGGAACGTCGAAATCATCGGACGCATGGGCGCATTGCTCGATCTGGGGGCGGGGTTTCACCCGGATCTCACAGGCCGCGAAAACGCCCATATCAGCGCCGTCGTTGGTGGTCTAACCCGCAAGGAAGCAGAGCGGCGGTTTGATTCGATCGTCGAATTTGCCGAAATCGGCGCCTTCATCGACAACCCCTTGCGCACCTACAGTGCCGGAATGCAGATGCGGTTGGGGTTTGCCGTGGCGATTCACACCACCCCCGATGTGCTGTTTGTAGACGAATATCTCTCCGTGGGCGACCTGGCCTTCCAGAACAAATGCCTCGATCGCATCCTCGACCTCAAAAACAACGGCTGCGCGATCGTCTTGATTTCCCACAATGCCGAACAGGTCCAGGAGCTCTGCGATCAGGCGATCTGGCTAGAGCAGGGCCGATTGAAGGCCTACGGCGATCCAGAGGTGGTGGCAGGTCGCTATGCCGGAAAAATGGAAGCGATCAGTGGCCAGCCAAAGACCCGTACCTATTCCCAGCAGGTGGAAATTCGCCAGGTGGAGTTCGGCCAATCTGAAGGGCAATTAGAGATCAACTCCGGCGATCCATTGTCCATCGACATCACCTACGACGCCCACCAGGGCTTCGATCGCATCACCATCGGCCTCAGCATCAGCGACATTGACGGCCAGATCTACTTCAACACCAACAGCGGCACCGTCGGTTTAGACATTCCAGCGCCCATGGGTTTGGGCAAGGTGAATCTGAGGATCGATCGCCTCGATCTCCCCGGCGGCGACTACTTCGTCAATGTGGGCCTTTACGCCCCCGACTGGAGCGAAACCTACGATTACCACTGGAACGAGCATCCCTTCAGCATTAGCTGGACCCCCGAAGAACAGAGTTTGCTCAATCCCCCCAAACAGTGGCAAATAATTAGCCTCAGCACCCCAGCGATCGAAACCACCTCCACCCAGTCCTAAACACACTTGCCATTCCTATGGCTCCTGTAACGCTTGGGTTACTGGAATGGCATCTTCCACTTGGGCAATCGTCAGACCCGTTAAGTCGGCAATTTCAGCGATCGGCATATTCTTCGCTAGCATCCGACGAGCGATCTCAATTCCCTTGAGTTTCTCCCCTAACTTCTGACCCCGCTGTTTCCCTCGTTTCTCACCCAGTTTCTCCCCTAGCTTCTGACCTTCAGCAAGCTTCTCAGCTTCCCACTTTTCATAGGCTGGCATCAAGTTCATCATGACCTCCTGAAGATCTTTGCTCCTTCTATTTTGCCCTATTCCTAAGTTCACCTGCAAGATCGCCAGATGATGCAATGTGGTTCGTCTGTAGGCATGGTCCTTGGGGAGATCCAGCAACTCCTGCACCGCCTTCGCCTGAACAGCATCCCGACCCAAGAGCCTCATCCATAGCGTATCGATCGACACAGGTAACTGATGAATGGCCACGATCGCTGTCCAGTCATTCTCCGGCAGGAAATAAATCCCTTCTTCCCATCTTGGCCTAGACCTCATCTGAAAGATCTTCTGCATCTTCTCCGAAAGCGTCGGGGTGAAAATCCACAGTATGGGCGAATCTACTCGCACTTTTTTGTCTTCTTGCTCGGCTAATCGACGAAATTCCGATCGCAGATCCGCCCCCTTATCTCGACAGTTAGCGATTTCCGCCGCCGGGACAGCGTTGCGGAAAAACTCAATCGGGCAAGCAGACTGCGATAAGATCCGACCTAACAGGCCAAGCGCTTGAAGACTGTCTAGGCGATCGGGATGCGGAGAAACGAGCAAATCGATCGATCGCACTTCCCCACTCACTTCCCGTGAGGTTTTCACTTCGCCAAAATCACGGAGGAGTTCCTTCATCCATTCTTTCGAGAAGCGATCATGTTTTGTCCGAACCACGGCAAATTTCCAGCGATCGATCGCCTTTAGAATAGATGAAATCGCTCTGTATGGATATCTATCGGAAGATATAGCCAGCTAGTGAGCTTATTCCCACGCCTATTCAAACTGATCTAAACCACACTGACCCAAACCACACCATGCAAACCCTCACCGACCTACGCCGCGCCATCGCTGCCGACCCCGCCGCCTTCGCACCCCAATACGAGTACCACAACGAAACCCGCAACGATCGCTGGATTGTTGAATATATGTTTCCAGGGAAGCGATCGGGCTACTTCATTGAAGCGGGCGCCACCAATGGGATCTCCGGCAGCAGTTGCTACGTCCTCGAAACCGAACTGGACTGGCGCGGCCTCTGCATCGAACCCAATCCCGAGTTTTTTGCAAACCTAGTCGA
>JAAUSA010000169.1 GCA_012031975.1 Alkalinema sp. RU_4_3
CCTCGGGGGGTAGACCGACGGAGCGACTATTGGCAACGGCTTGGGTGAGCTGCTCAATGGCCTGGGGTGTTTGGGCCTGCTTGCCGTAGAGGAGGCCAAGGCTGCGGAGGGCGTAGATCTCTGGGCGACGACTGCCGATCTGACGGTTGAGATGGAGGGACTGGTCGAGGGCTGTTTTGGCGGCGGCGTAGTCTTGCAGGTCCTGGTGGGTGGAGGCCAGGCCCGTCAGGATGCTGGCCTGCGTAGCGCGATCGCCCAGGGTTTGGGCAATTTTGAGGGCTTGGCTGTAATAGTCCAGGGCCTGGGTGGGTTTGCCCAGGGCGCGGTGCAGGCCGCCGAGGTTGCTAAGGGTGGTGGATTCCCAGTCTTTGTTGCCGATCGCCCGATGAATGGTCAGGGCTTCGTTATACAGCGAGAGCGCCTTGGCGTATTGGCCCTGGTCCTCGGCGGCGCGGGCCTGGTTGGCGATGGTACCGCCTTCTTTTTCGCGTTCGCCGATCGATCGAAACAGCGCTAGGGAGGCCGCGTGGAGCTGCTGTCCGGTGGGATAGTCGCCTTTGGTGTCGGAAAGGACGGCGAGGTTTTCCAAGACATTTGCTTCTCCCGATTTGCTCCCCGTGGCTCTGTGGAGGGCGAGGGCCTGGTTATAGCTATCCTGGGCCTGGGAGTAGTCACCAAGTTGCTGGTGGTGGTTGCCGAGGGTGTCAAGGACGATCGCTTGCCCGACGCGATCGTTCGCGCCCCGCAGGAGTTTCAATCCCTCTTCGGCGGTGGCGATCGCGCGTGCGTAGTCCCCTTGGGCGGCGTAAACTAAACCCAAATTGCTGAGGGTACGACCCGTGAGGGCATCGGATTTGTTGCGGCGACTGATCACCAGACTTTGCTCGAAGGTGGCAATTGCGCCCGGATAATCCCCGGTGGAAATGGCGATGTTTGCGACGTTATTTAAACCCGTGGCACCGCCCGTTGGATCGATTTCCTGGTCAATTTTGAGGCCCAACTGCTGCTGCTCTAGGGCCTTGGAATAATTTCCAGCATTTCGATAGAAAACGCCCAGGTTGTTGCGGCTGGTGGCTTCGAGTTTGCGGGCTAATTGGAAATATTGCGATCGCGCTTGGTTGATATTTTGCAGGAGAAAGGACTGGGGCACTTTGCCGCAGAATTGAGTGAGCAGTCGGTTGGGCAGAATATTGGGGTCACTGGGGGCCTCTTTGCAGGCGCGATCGATCGTGGCGGTAGTCAGGGGATTGCGAAATTGGGTTTGGGTCTGTTGGGCGGTGGTGAGGGCAGTGGTGATCAGGGTTTCGCTCTTTTGGACATCGCCGAGGTGGAGATAAAGCAGCCCTAAATTGTTCTGGGTGGCCGCTTGGAAGGTGCGATCGATATTATTTTCTGACCCTGATCAAGGGCCTGCTGATAGGTTTGAGTCGCCTGTTTGAAATCCGTTGCATCGTCGTAGATGCGGCCCAGGTTCATTAGGGCTGTAACCTGAAACAGGGGATCGTCCTGACTGAGTTCAACGGCTTTTTGGGCTTCAGGCAATGCGTCATTGAACCGCTGCTGGCGCCAGTAGGTTTGGCTGAGGCCCAGATAGGAGAGGGATTGTCCGGTGCGATCGCCGATTTCCCTGGCCACTTGCAGGGATTGTTTGTAGAGCTGGGCGGCTTTTTCGGGCTGCCCTTCGGCGGCGCGGGCCAGGTTGATCAAGGTAATCCGCTGGCTAATCTGCATGACAGATTTCAGCTTTGCCGCCTGGGGATTGGTTTTGGCGATCGCGAGGGCTTCAGTAATCGAGGTTTGGGCGGCTTCGTATTGCTTGAGATCGTCTTGGATTTGGGCCAGAATCCAGAGGGACTTGGCGAGGAGATAGCTATCCTTGCGGCTGCGGGCTGTGGTGGCGGCTTGCTGGGCCAGGGTAGCGGCTTGGGCATTGTCTTGGCCCCGGAGTTGGCTGGCACGGGTCAGGAGGGTTTCGAGGTCGTTTTGTTGGGTTTGGGCGGTGGCAATGGATGGGGTGAGCGCAGGGACACCCAGGAGGAGGAGGGTGAGGGTGGTGGGGAGGAGCGATCGCAGCATAGATCCAGTTTTAATGGGAACTCTGCTCCCAATCTAGCCAGTCTGAGGGACGGGTGTCCTCGGTGGGGGGTGGTATTAATTAGATCTCTACCTTTCGGTCTATGCATTTGGGTAGAGGCCAAGACGCCTGTAGCTGGGCGATCGCCATACTAGCGAGGCAATAGTTTCACTAGGGCCTCCACCCGTTTTACGGCCACCTGATTGCCGAGGGCTTCATAGAGGGCGATCGCCTGCGCATAGGCCTGTTTGGCATTCCCAGGCTGTTTCAGGGCAGCCCGTCCCAGACCCAGGTACTCGTAGGCTTTGGCATCCTCTGGATCGGCTTCAATTAAAGCTTCGCATTCCTGCAATGCTGTAGCGATCCCCAATGCTGCGCGGGCATAACAACGCTGGGGTAGTGAAGGGAGTGACGTAAACTGCTCCTTACGTTTTTCATCGGCTTCTTCCTTCGTGATGGTTTTGGCCTTAAGCTGGGCGGCAATTTCTTTTTCAGCTTCCTTCTGGGCCTCTTGATTCAAGGCCCGCACCGCTGTTAAACCTGCTTCGCAATCCGCTAGTCCTGCTTTGAAATCCCCCAGTCTGACCTTGGCATCACAGCGTTTGTATAGGGCTATAGGTGCAATTCCGTCATCCTCAAGTTGAATATTGATTAGGCTCAATGCACCCTTATAATCTCCCAACTGCATCTGAGTATCAAATAGGAGTTCCTCTAGGTCTTCCTCTAGGGAGTCTGTGTTGGGGACCTTGGCGGCGATCGCATTCTTTAACTCGACGATCGCTTTGTCATAGTCATAGAGATTGTAATAGGCAATGGCTCGGGATTCAGCAAACAATGGCGACTGAAACTTCCGCGCTGTCGCTGCATCCAAATCACCCAAGGCCCCAGCATAATCAAAGGTTTTCAACCGCAAAAGCCCCCGGTAGAAATAGGCTTCGCCTAGGTTGGGATCGAGTGCGATGGCCCGACTTAAATCAGCAATACCCTCGGGGGCCTCGAAGGAAAAGCTGCTGATTTTTCGATGTTTTTCCAGGAGGGATTGGGGGGTGATAGGTGATGGGACGCTACGACCGAGCTGCATGACGCCCACACTGTACATCTTCTCCGGACTCACTGTGGTCGTGCCGACGATATAGCGAACGCTACCTGCCCTAGCGCGATAGTCGTTCATTTCGGCCTTCCCCTCCTCGCTTGACGATCCAAACAGCTTCGGAACCACTGAATTAAAGATCAATGCCGCAGTCGCACTGCCATCCAAATAGAAATAGCCAACATTATCCTTGGGTAAGGGCGCGATCGCTTCCTTAAACGCCGGAGAATCCGCCAGGGGTTTCCAGGGTGTGGGGACAATGCGATCGCTCGTTTCGGCCCCAGTCACCAGTAAAACCGTATCTTCGCTGACCCAGCTATAGGCAAACAAACTCTTGTCGTCGGGGGTGTTGATGCTGGTAAAAGTTGTGTTGTTTACGGTGCGAGGAGCGACTTTAATCCCTTTGCCTAGACCTTTTACAAGACTGGCTTGGATTTTCTTAAGTCCAGCTTCGGCGAGGGTGCGATTACTCGTCTGAATCAAGATCCCCAGCCCCATGTCAGTTCCCAACTGCTTGGCAAAGAAGCCCTGCTCCGTGGGAAAAGCAAACATCGCAAATTCGCGATCCATCCAGGGGAGAATGTCGCGATCGTCGAGCCCCAAAAATCCCTGGGTAAACTTCCTTGCACCGTCTAAGAAGGTTTTAGCTTGTTTGTCCTGATTGACGGATTCTAGCAATTTAGCCATGGGCAAGGCGAGATTATTGCTATTGACTAAACCATAGGTGACAGCGGGGATGCGTTTGAGGATATCGTTTTTGCTGTCATTGCTTTTTAAGATGGCCAACAATTCGGGGGCGAGGGTGGGTTTTAGGGCAAGGGTGGCATCAGCTTCCAAGCCCTGTGGTGTGGCCCAGAGGAATCCGGCCATATTGCCATAGCCCTCTTCCAATTTCTTCAAATCACCCCCCAACTGAAAGGGCTGAAAGATCATCGGGAACCCTTCAAGCGTCTTCTTGTAGCTCGCCATCAGCGCCTGATAGTCCCCAAACCCCACCGCCAAGGCTGTCGCAAACCTTGGATCGGCGATCGTTTTTTGCAGGTCAGGATGCTGGGAGAAACTGGTGTTTTTCTGGCGATCGAGCAGGTTTTTCAAGACATCGACAGTCGGTGCAACAATCACATGGCCCTGATTCCCCGGTAAATAGGCCAGTGCGAAACCAGATGTCATGGGCGGAGTAGACTTCTTGGTGGCAGGAGCCTCTGGACCTGGCAATTCCAAGATTGGCTTAAACTCTAGCGGAACGGCACCTTTAGGCGTTTTGTCTACTATAGGCTGGGGAGCCCAAGCAATAATCTGAGCATTATTGTAGGTGAGCAGCGTTGGTTTCGTAGGGCGGGAAGTTTGGAGGCGTTGAAGATAGGCTTGGGCTTGGACGTCGTTTTTGACTGATGCTACTGTGACAAAACTCCCGTCGGGTAGCATGGCATAGGCAGTGCGATCGCCCAGCCAGGGCAACACATCAATATGGAAATTCAGGATGGCTACGGGACGGTTGGGTTTGCCCATGAAGTCGCGAAGGATGCGATCGCCCACGCTGGCTTCGGCCAGGAAGCTTTCCCCCAGGAGGCTCGGCACAGTCATCGAGGCCCCAAACAAGGGAAACTGCGCCAGGTTCTCCCAAGCCTTGGCTTCAGTATTGACCAACATCATCCCCGTTGTATCCGAGGGCAGGACCTTCAGCACTGACGGAACTTCGGGCTGGGCGGCGATCGCGCCCTGATTAAACGCCAAAACAGTTCCAAGGGCTGCTAGAGCGCTCCATCCCAAATGCCGAATCACCATAGTTCCAGGTCTCCAAGTCAAGTTAAGACCATATTACTACCTAGGCAACAACTTAACCAGGGATTCCACCCGTTTTACAGCCACTTGATTTCCCATGGTTTCGTAGAGGGCGATCGCCTGTTGGTAGGCTTGTTTTGCGGTTCCGGTTTGTTTTAAGGCAGCACGACCTAGGCCCAGATATTCGTAGGCTTCGGCATTGTGGGGGGTTTGGGCGATTGCGCTCTCACATTCCTGGAGGGCTGTTGTTTCTCCTAGGGCGGCACGAACATAGCATCGTTGCGGAAGATATATTTCTGGGCGAGGTTGCTTAACAGGCGGTTTTTTGGCCTTCTCGCGGCTCGTCGTTTTTTTTTTAGCTTGGATTTAACTTCCTCTAAGAAATGCTGTCCAAGATCGTCCATATCAGCTTCATCCTTAAGGCCTAAATCGCAATCAACTAAAGCTGTTTTGAACTCGCCCAGTCTAGCCTTCGCTGCACAGCTTCGATAGCGATATTTCGATTCGTCTAACCCTCCTTTAATATGTATCGCTGCCAAGTTCAATGCCGCTTTGTAGTTCCCCACTTGCATAAAGGACTCAAACAACAAATCTTCGATGATATCGCCATCTTCAATATCATTGTTAAATGGGAATAGATTTCTCTCTAGTGGTGAATTCTCAGAGTTAGCCAGTGCGTTCGCTTTCTGTAGGTCTACGATCGCTTCTTCATAATTATGGAGATAATAATTTGCAATACCTTTGTATCTAGGTAGCGTGACTGGCTTCGTGTTCCGGGCAGTTGCAGCTTCAAAGTCCTCTAAAGCGCCTGCGTAGTCGGAATCCATCACACGCATCTGTCCACGGTAAAAATAAGCTTCGCCTGCCGTGGGATCGATCGCGATCGCCCGACTCATATCAGTAATACCCTGCTTGCCAGGAAATCTAGAAGCCGTGCCACCAGGTTTATACTTCTCAAGTAATGACGTTACGGTAGGTGCAGGTCTTGCCACTCGACCCAATTTCATCGTGGCCATAGTTTTCAGGCGATCGTCACCCACAGCCGAAGTCGCAACAATATGGCGAATGCTACCAGCACTGGCTTTAAAATCTCTAGCCGAAGCACTTTCAACCGCTTTCCCCCCAAACATCTTTGGTAAAATTGAATTAAACACCAACGCCGATGTCGCACTGCCATCGATGTAGAAATAGCCCATATTTTCTTTAGGCAAAGGCGCGATCGCCTCTTTAAACGCAGGTGATTCTGTAATCGGATTCCAAGGTTTGGGAACTAGGCGATCGCTCGTTTCTGCCCCAGTGACGATCAAGACCGTATCCGCACTAACCCAGCTATAGGCCAGCAAACTCTTCCCATCAGGACCATCCACACTGGCAAACGGCGTTTGATTAACCGTGCGGGTTGTAGTCTTCGCACCAATTTTCTTGCTAATACCCTCCTGGACCTTCTTCAGACTGGCCTCAGCAAGGGCGCGATCGCTCGTCTGAATCAAAACCCCAATCCCCAAATCCGCCCCCAACTGCTTCGCAAAAAAGCCCTGCTCCGTCGGAAACGCAAACATCGCAAATTCACCATTCATCCAGGGTAGGATGTCGCGATCGTCAAACCCCAGAACCCCTTTGGTCGAGGTACGAAAATTGTCTAAAAACACCTTGGTTTGTTTATTCACACTCATCGCCGACAAACCAGATTGTAAAAAAGGTGGCACAGCGCTATTTGCCATACCATAGGTAACAGCAGGAATCTGCTTCAAAACCTGTCCCTCTACTTGAGACTTCTTAAACAGATCTGTCAAAACCTTAGAAGCCATAGGCGTCAACGCCAGACTCCCCTCCACCGACAAACCCTCCGGCGTCGCCCAGACAAATCCTTCTAAATTGCCATAGACCTGCCGCAGCATTGCTTGCATATCCCGATCGCTCACAGCCAGCGGCTTGATAATCGCCCTGCCGATCGTATTGCTAGGCGACTTCTGAGACACAGAAAAAACATCTGCAAAATCCCCAAACCCAACAAACAGCGCCGACGAAAACCTCGGATCAGCGATCGTCTTCTGCAAGTCAGGCCGCCCGGAAAGACTGGAGTTTGCTTGACGATCGAGCAATTTTTTCAACAGATAGATCGTCGGAGCCACCATCACATGCCCCTTATTCCCCGGCAAATAAGCCAGAGCAAACCCAGGCGTCATAGACGGAGTCGGTGTTGTTTTAGGAGCGGCTATCTTAGCGACTGGTTCCGGTGCCCAAGCAATGATTTGAGCATTGTTGTAGGTCAATGTCGTGGGCCGTTTGGAGCGAGAGTTTGCTAAGCGATCGAGAAAAGGCTGTACCTTGCTAGCATCCCCCACCGCCGCCACAGTGACCGCACTCCCATCGGTAAAGGAAGCATAGGCCACGCGATCGCCCAGCCAAGGCAACACATCCACATAGAAATTCATCACTGCCAAGGGCCGCTGACTCGACCGAGCATTCCGCATTGTATAGCGCTCTGGACCCGGCAACAGTCCCCCAACCATAGCCCCCGGCACCGTCATATCCACTGGAAACAACTGAAACTGCGCCAAATTCTCCCAAGCCTTCCGCTCCGTATTGACCAGCACCACCCCCGCCGTATCCGACGGCAACAGCTTCAAAACCGACGGAACCTCTGGTGTAGCGGCGATCGCCCCCTGATTCAAAGTCAGAATCGTTGTAGCTGCGATCGCGCTCCATCCCAAATGCTTGCTCACCATAGGTACCCAATCTCCGAGTTGATTAGTACCATAGTAGCGGACATAGGTAGCATGGGGGAATCGATTCCTACAACTTCGCGATCGCTTGCATGAACCAATTTGCAGCACTGATATTCGTACCCTCAGCCAATCGATCGAGCACTTGTTCCAGTAGATCGATCGGTAATTCGGGGAGCGCGATCGAAACATCACATTCCTGATATTTCCCCGCCACGAGTCGAAAGGCCAAAACCTGTCTCCCCTGGACATTAATCACCCAATATTCCGGGATACCCAAGGCCGCATACAACTGCTTCATCTCATCCAAATCACTGGCCAAGGTCGTATCGGACACTTCTCCCACCAAATCCGGCACCCGCCATCGCTCCAGATCGATCCGCCGGGATTCTCCCTTGGACCAATGGGGCACGCCCTCACCGATGTACAGCATCACATCGGGAGCCGCTGCATTCTTGTCCGGTTTTTCCATCAAGCAGCCACCCAGGAGATGGGCCGTCTGTTCTGGATGGACCATAAACCAAACGCCAATCAGCATCGTGAACAACTGATTGACCTCAGAATGGACGATCCCTTCCCAACCCATTGCGTTTACCTTCAAATAGCCATCATGGAAAAATAAACGCACCCGCTCTGGCATATCTGGATCATCTCGATAGCGCTCATAGTCAGCCCAGGTGGCAGGTTTCCACTGGGGGGCGATCGATAGTTTTTTCTCAGATAGGGGAATGGAAGCAGTCATGGGCTTCAAGGTCTGGGGAGGATGATGTCTTCATTCTAACGGATGGGTGTGGAGAATCCCCTCTGTCTATGGGTAGATCGATAGTACTTGACTGGGGGTTTAAAATTGCTGGGCTGCTAAACTGATCTTTCTAAGGCAATTCCCTCAGAGGCATTGACTTCGCGTCGATTCGTCGCGATCGCCCCTTGATATTCATCCCAATTTGGGTCGTCTGCATACTTTCCGGCGATCGCCAGCCAAGGATTTTCGCGCTTGGCTAGGGGCTTCCGAGGCTTGGTAGCAACTCAATTAATTGTTTGGAGGGAAGGTGTGGCAATCAGGCTGTGATCCATTGTGGCTAGCTGGAGATTGTAGTGCACTGCAGTAGCGGCAATGAAGCGATCGGCGGGGTCTTGGTGGGGACAAGCCAGTTGACGGCTTAAGATGGCAATTTCGTGATTCAATAGGGCTTCACGGGTTTCAAATAATGTTAAAACGGTGTTCACCCATGTGATTGGATCGGGTGGCAGCGAGATTCGGCTTTTCTCCGCTAGCAATATTGTTTCCCAAATGCTGATGGGACTGAGCCATAGTTCGTTATTGGGGTCTTCGATCGCAGCTTTCAGATTGGGGGTGAGCTTGGGATTACCTAAGCTGTACCAGAGCCAGATATGGGTATCAAGCAGGATTTTCATTGCAGGACTTCCCAGGGTTGCTCAATGGGTGCGATGATGTCGCCGAGAATTTCGCCTTGGCCTTGCATGAAGCCAAAGGCTGGACGGTTTGGTTTTGGCGGGTTGGCGGGGGTAATGATGGCGATCGGTTTGCCTTGGTGGGTGACGGTGACGCTCTGGTTGGTCTGCTCTACTTCAAGGAAGAGGGTTTGGAGGCTTTCGGGGAGTTCTGTGGTGGGGATGGTCATGGGGTTTGAGGGGATGGGTGATTTCGACATTGGGCTGTTCTGATTGTAGCTTGGGGGGATGGGTGGACTGGCATCTGTCTATGGGTAGATCGATCGTACTTTTTTGGGCGTGGAAGGGGTGGGCGATCGCCGCTCCGGTTGTTGGATCTTCCGATGCTTGGTAGCATGGGGGGAATCGATCGCCCAGGGAGAAGTCCATGGAATCCACCGCTTCTGTAGAACAAAGGCTTGCTAGGTTGGAGATGGCGATCGCTGAACTACAAAGGCAGATCGCACCGACGCATAATTGGCTTCAGCAGATTACTGGGTCATTTAAGGATGAGACAGCTTTTGAGGAGCTGCTTGCCTATGGGCAGGCTATTCGACAGGGTGATGAATCTTTGCTGGGGGCGATCGATGTTCTGATTACAAACTAATCCCTGGCGATTGAAATCGCGGCTACACAAGCAAAACCTGCCTTCGCAGGTTAAAGAGGATGGCCTAGCGTGGGTTTCCAATGGGGTTGCCGTGCCAGGCCATCTTTGGGTGGGGGAGGTGAATCACCAGTGAACGGGGGCTCAATCCTCGAACTTGGATGGAGGGGTCTGCTTTGTATGGGCGGTTGGGGTATCCATCGGCAAGCAGATGGGTGGGCTGGGTTGGGATGGGGGACAGGGAAGACCTTGCTGGGTTGGGGCAAGGTGAACAGCCAAGGGGCTAGGATCGCAGCAGCATGGGTTGCGATCGGGCGGAGGTTCTTCCAGGGAATCCGAAAGCGTACGGTGACGCCTTCATTATTGGCGGTGAGTTCGGCTTCGGGGATATCGGTATGGGGTGCCATTGGCTGTTCTTCCTGATACAATGGGTCGCGAACTGGATCGGTGGAGGTATTGATGGCGGAGCTTTGAGAGGTTGGTGTGGTCATGGAAGGTACCTTTTGTTTGGTTAAACCCAATTTGGCATACCGGAACAGGGGTACTGAGGAACATCCTCATTTCCCAAAAAGTTTTTTTGATGAAGTTTGTAAGGCTTTCCTGAAAGGGGTTTGGCGATCGTGAATCGGGATTTTGTAGTTAAGACGGGGAAGTTCTTCCCAATGAGAAGTTTCCTAACCATGAGGAACTTCCTTGTTTGTAAGAAATTCCCCATTTGAGGAGTAACGCGGGTGGATAGAGTAAAACATACCTACAAACTCAACCCTCTGGGATACAAGTCTCTAATGGAGGCTTTACAGAGAGCAATCAATGCTGAGAATCAACATGATGATGCTCCAAAGCGTAAAAAGCCAACCTTGGCCCAGAAAACGAAGCTTCTAGGTGTGAGCACCAAAACTGCAAAGCAGATTTTGTGTGGAGATCATGCTGCCAATATTGGGACATGGCGGAATACCTTTGACGAGCTTGCTGTATCGACAGTAGATAAGATATCCGGGAAGGAAATAGCGGCTGCGGACCTAGATGATGAAGACTTTAAGGAGAAGTATTGCGATCGAGTCCAAAGCACAAAGGCTAAAAGTAAAGACTGCTCCAAAGAAGTTGGCTGTGAAAAATATTTAGGAATTAAAGTATCACCAACGAATCCAGAGAGCGGAAAATATAATATTGTGATTGCTTGGCCTGAAGGGCCAATTCCCAAAAGTATTAAGTCATACAGGCGCAGTATCCGGGGACTTTGAGTGGCGATTGGCAGATGATGGGGCTGTCGGCGCTGCGGTTGGCGCGGCTGCGGGAATTGGAGCCGGAGGGGCTTCGGGTGCCGATGACGGTGCTGGAGCCGGGGGCAATGGGGGCCTGGGCGAAGGCTGTGGCGGCGGAGCCAGGGGCTGTGGCGGCGGGCTTTTTGATGGGTATGGAGATGGGTGAGGGGGCGATCGCCCCCCAGGAATTGGCACCGAGAGACTTGGTGGAACAGTTTTTACGGACGGCTTCTCGGAAGGCCCAGGAATTGGCGGAGATTTTGGCGCTGATGCCATTGAATGGATCGGTTATTCGATTGATTCAGCGCAATATTTTGGAGGAGCCTGCGGCTTTATATTTGGCGGAGATGGTGTTGAGTGGGTTATTGGAAGTGGTGACTGGTCAGGAGGATCAGGTCTATGATTTTAAGCCGGGGGTGCGGGAGGCTTTGGTCAGGACGATCGATCGCGAGATTGCTGAGGATATTGAGGAGGAAGTGGCAGCGGAATTGCTGCGGGATGTGCCCCAGGAAATACTGGATCGAATTGATGCGGATGTGTGGCAACGGTTTGGGCGATCGCTGCGGACTTTTGAGGCATTTTTGGTGCCGGATTTGGATTGGGGAGATGTGGGGGAGCGGTTGCGGCGGTTGCCTTTTGCGCGGGTGAAGGAGGAGACGTTGCGGTTGTGGGGGGAAAACGGGTGGGCGGATGAGTTGATGGGGGGTGGATC
>JAAUSA010000170.1 GCA_012031975.1 Alkalinema sp. RU_4_3
GGCCTGGCTGAACCTGGCTGGTTTTTGTCTGCGTCCGGGCTTTGGCTATCCGCTCGATGAAGAGCGCGTGGCAAAAGTGACTCCGATGTTTATTCAAGGTCCGCAGTTTCGACAGGAGAAGCGCTCCTGGGTGGAGTGGTGGATCTTCTGGCGTAGGATCTCGGGAGGCTTACCGATTACTCAACAAGAGACCTTCTTTCAGTCGTGTCAGGTGATGCTGCGAAAGACAGGACAGAAGGCCCCCGAGGGCATCGATGAGATGCTTCGTTTTATGGCGACCTTAGAGAAGGTAGACCCCGCCAAGAAGCGCTCTTTAGGAGAAGAGCTGTTAGAGCGGATGGAGCGCGGTGGAGTCTCTACACATCTAGCGTGGGCCTTAGGTCGTGTGGGAGGGCGCTCTCTCCTTTCCATGGAGGCGCCGAGTGGGTGGTTCCTGCGAAGCATATCAATGAGTGGCTGGAGCGCTTCCTGCGCGAGGCGCAGTCGGCCGCCGCCATCGAGCACGACCACATCGTCACCATCTACCAGGTGGGCGAGGACCGGGGCGTGCCCTTTTTGGCCATGCAACTGCTGCATTTTGCCACCCTCAAACAGCAGTCCAATGGCACCTGGGCCGTGGTGGAACCCGCCAAAAAGGTATTGGAGGAAATTCTCAAGGAGGGGTAATTCGCCGATGACCACCAGTCCCCGTCGCCGCCGATCGTCGCCGCCGCCGCCGCCGCCGCCGCCCTCGGCCAGCAACCCAAAACATAAACTCGGTCTCCTATCGGGCGCGATCGCCATCCTTTGTCTGTTTGCGGGCCATACCCCCAAGGTGGCCCCCAAATTCCAGGAAGCGCCTTGGATCGATCGCACCGCCTCCCTCGTCTGTCTACCCACCTGCGTCGGCAGTTCCCTGGCCCATAACACGGGTGTCGGCGATAGTGAAACCGTACTCGCCACCGCCGCCAGCCTCGCCCCGGAACTGCCTGCCCAAGATCTCAAACAGCTCTTCTCCGGCGACAGCCATTCCCTAGTGGCCCGTGCCGTCGGCAGCGCCGAAGGCACCCGCCGCCCCGACGGCGGCAAAAACAACGCCTACTACGGCCATGTCGATCCCGGTAACCGTGCCTGGAACCTGGGCAGCTTCTCCTACCAGCATGGGGCCAAAACCCCCGAAGAGGCCGATCGCAAGCAGCTCCGCCGCCTAAAACTCCAATTCCAGGTGATCCACAGCCAAGCCAAGCGCCTTAACCTCGAACTCACCCCCGCCGAGCAGCTCAACGCCATCGATCTGGCCAACCAGGCCCCCTTGGCGGCCCTGCCCGATCGCGGCGGCTTCATCGAACGGCTCCTAGAGGCCCGCGCTCAGGGTTGGTCAGGCGACGAAGCCATTCTCCAGGCGCGGGTCAATGCCTACCGCAATCCCGACACCAACCTCTGGGAAGCACCGGGACTCGGCAACACCGAAGATAGTATCAGGCGCGATCAAGCGCGACGGCAGGAGGCGATCGCCCTAGCCATGGCTGTGCCCTAGGTGCGCCAAGAATTGGCACAAAATCAATTGATTTTACGTCAACTGCCTGGGATACTGAGGCCCAAGGTTTGTTGTTCTCAGTTATTAGCGGTGTTGAGTGAGTTCCTATGGGATTTGTGGATGAAAGTTTGGTGACTAGAAAATTAATCCGTCGATCCGTTAGCGCTGGTCTCGCCCTCGCGACCATGACCTCTAGCCTTTGGCCCCGAGGCGCCAAAGCCGAAGAATACGCCCCCTACTGCCAGCAAAATCTGACCACCATCGCCAAGAAGGATGCCCTGCGCGCGGGGTTTCTCAAGGGCGATCGCAGCGATCGCCGGGACTACGAGGCGATGATCAAGGCCCAGGCCGAAGAGATGGCCCGCTGTCGCAGGCAAAACCCCATCAAAGCCCAGGGTATGTGGATCAGGCTCTACCCCTGCGATGTGGAGCCCGGTCGGATTGATGAGGTGTTCGATCGAATCATCGATCGCGGCTACAACGAAGTCTATGTGGAGACCTTTTTCAACGGTGAGGTGATGCTGCCCGCCAATGACAACCCCACGGCCTTCGAGCCGATGCTGCGGATGAAGGGACTGGAGAACCGCGATCTGCTGGCTGAGGTGATTGAAAAGGGCCGGGCGCGGGGGTTAAAGGTCTATAGCTGGATGTTCAGCCTGAATTTTGGGCGGAATTACGCGATCAAGCCCGACAACCAAAAGACCCTGATCAAAAACGGTCGCGGCCAAACCAGCACCCAAACCGAAACCACACCGGGCCTCGGCACCACCCTGGGTTCTCTCAACCCCGATGAAGCCTTTATCGATCCCTACCATGTCCAGGTGCGGCAGGACTACCGCCGCATGATGGAGGCGGTGCTGAAGCGCAAACCCGATGGGGTTTTGTTCGATTACATTCGCTATCCGCGCTTGAAGGGGCGTTTTTCCGTGGCCAGTAAGGTGACGGACCTGTGGATCTATGGCGAAGGTTCCCGCAGTGCCCTGTTGCAGCGGGCTCAAAATGAGAAGGGCCGGGAATTAATGCAGCGCTATGTCACCAAGGGCGAACTGTCCGCCGAGGATGTGACGGAAGTGGACCAGATGTTCCCGGCGGAAAGTGCCGTCCCGCCCCTATGGCAAGGCCGCAACCCCTCTCCAAACGAAAACGCACTCTCCCCCTACCAGCGCCAGCGCATCCTCTCCGATGACCTGTGGCGATTCTCCGTGGCCCATGCCATGCAGGGGGTGGTGGACTTCCTGGCGGCCGCCGCCGAACCCGCCCAGAAAATGGGCATTCCCACGGGCGCCGTCTTCTTCCCCGGCGCCAACCAAACCGTCAACAATGGGTTTGACTCCCGCCTACAGCCCTGGGACCGCTTCTCTAACACGATCGCCTTCTACCCCATGTCCTACGCCACCTGCGGCACCTCCGACTGCATCTTGAGGGAAATCAACCGCGTCGTCCGCTATGCCCCCCAGGGGACCTCGATACGGCCCGTACTCGCAGGCATCTGGCAGCAGTCCGAGGGCAACCGTCCCCCCTTAGAGGTCCAAACCCAGGCGGTGCGGGAGAGCCTGCCGCAGATTGATGCCCTGAGTCACTTTGCCTATTCCTGGCAGGAGCCCAAGTCCGATCGCGATCGCAAATTCTGCCGTCCCACCAAGTTCTAGGGCATTGGTTTAGGTCGTTCTGCTCGGAGGATCCTCCCTGAGTTCTCCCAAACGACCCTTTCCCCTGTACCCTGTTCCTAAACCAAGCCTCGCCCAATCCCCTATGAAACGGATTAAACCGCCCTGGAATCGATCTGCGCGATGGTCGAAGACCGACCAGAGGTCATCGGCCACCCTCCCAAAACCTGCTGCCCCTAGCCCAGGGCCAGCCGCCGCTGGGCGCGAGCGGCGCATGAAGCGCCCCCCTGGGTTGGATGCGGTCACCGTGGTGCTGCCGGTCTATAACGAGCAGGCCTGCATTGCCCAGACCTTTGATACCATTGTGGCCTTTGCCCGCAGGCATCCGAGCTATACCTTTTTGTTCGTGAACGATGGATCGACCGATCACACGCGGGCCATTTTGGCCGATCGCTTGAAAATCGCCCAAATGCCCCAGTTGCAGATGCTGTCCTACAGTCCTCGGGCGGGCAAGGGCTTTGCGATTAAGACGGGCATGGACTATGCCGAAGGAGACTACCTCTGCTATCTCGACAGCGATCTGGCCTATTCCCTGGACCATTTGGGGGCCTTGGTGGAATGTTTAGAGGCCCAGGATGTGGCGATCGGATCGCGGAGCCTGGTGGCCTCGAATCCGGCGGTGCTGCATTGGAGTCGCCGTCTGGCGGGGAAGGTGTATAACTGGATATCTCGCGCTCGCCCTGGGTTTGGGCTACCGGGATATGCAGGCGGGGCTGAAGGGGTTTCGGCGGGATGTGGCGAAGGAGTTGTTTAGGCAGCAGTCGCTGATGGGCTTTTCCTTTGATGTGGAGCTGATTTATCTAGCCAAGCGTCAAGGCTACCGAATTGGCCAAATCCCAGCCCAGGTGTCCAAGCAGCATCAGCAGAAAACCTCTAAGGTTCATTTGCTAAGTGATTCCCTATATATGTTTAAAGACCTGCTACAAATTCGTTGGAATGATCTGATTGGACGGTATCGGTAATGTCCTGGTTAAACTTAGTCTCGTTTTTCGGTATTTTTGCGCTCTGTGCGATCGCCTGGGCGGGCTCCGAGGCCCGCAAGCAGTTTCCCTGGAAGGTGATGCTCGTGGGAATTGGCCTGCAATTGCTGGTGGGGTTTTGGTGTTTCAGTTTCCGGTGACGCGGGTGCTGATGCGGCTGGTCAGTGACAATATCAATGCCGTACTCGATGCCACGGAGGCGGGCTCTCGCTTTCTGTTTGGCAATCTTCTCGTGCCCAATCCGAACCAAATCAGTGGGCCTGTGGCGGCGGGTCGCTGGGTGGCAAGGACGATCGCGGCGCCCTATGTACCAGTGCCGGGCGATCGCCTTTCTCCGGAAAATCTAAACCTAGGCTACATCCTGGCCTTCCGGGCCTTGCCAGCGGTGGTGTTTTTCTCCGCCTTGATGGCATTGCTGTACAACTTAAAGTTGGTGCAGCCTGTGGTAAAGGTGTTTGGCAAACTGTTCCAAAGGACCATGGGGCTAAGTGGTGCGGAGGCCCTGAGCGGTGCGGCCAATATTTTTGTTGGCATTGAATCGGCTTTAGTCATCCGTCCCTTTCTCGCCAACATGACCCGCAGTGAACTCTGTGCTGTATTAGCTTCCTGCTACGGCAGCATTGCTTCGACTGTGTTGGCACTTTATTCACAGCTATTGCGTCCAGTGTTCCCAAACATTACAGGACATTTAGTATCGGCTTCGCTCATGGCCATTCCCGCCTGCTTTGTCATCTCAAAGATCTTAGTCCCTGAAACCAACGTACCCGAGACCCTCGGTGGTCTTCCAGCGGAATTGGAGGAAGAGGAACAACTCAACCCCATGGAAAGTGTGATCGCCGGGGCCTTAGATGGGGTGAAAATTGCGGTGGCGATCGCGGCGCTGCTGATCGCTGTGTTGGGTTTAGTCGCCCTGGTGAATTTGTTCTTTAATAACCTCGCTGGACTGAGCCTCAGTAACAGTCCTGTGCTGAAACCGATTGGCGAAGCATTTAAGGTCGTTACCGTACAAAACATCCTTGGGGCTTTGTTCTTCCCCTTGACGGCACTGACGGGTATTTCGAGTAATGCCCAGGAGATCTGGCTAGCCTCTACTCTGATTGGCCGTCGATTGTTGGAGACGGAAATTCCTTCCTACTTGCAACTGGCGGATTTGGCAAGGCAGGGGGAGGGTGGCATTAGCGATCGCGCCCTAGTCATCACTAGCTACATCCTCTGCGGCTTTGCCCACCTGCCCTCCTACGGCATTTTCGTGGGGGCCTTTGTCAGTCTGATTCCCAGTCGGCGCAAGGATTTGACGGAACTGGGCTGGAAGGCTCTATGGGCGGCGACGCTCGCGACGGTGATGATTGGCTGCGTGGCGGGGGTGTTTTATTCAGGCAATGGCAGCATTATTGGGAGGGCGGTCTAATGAAGAAGATGATGCAATGGTTAGGGGTGGCGATCGCCTCTGTCCTGTTTGCAGTGCTAGCGGCGTTTGCCCAGTCTCCTGCTCCAGCACCGCCAGCCGCAGTGGAGGTGGCGCCCCTACCGGGTTCGGCGACGACCCTACCGCCGAGTCCGACGCCAACGGCCAGTCCGACGGTGTCGATTACGCCCCGTCCTGGGGTAAGTCCATCGCCAACGGTCAGTCCCACCGCTAGCCCAACGCCGCCGGTGCCGGGGGTGCCTGTGCCGATCGCGATTCCGAGTCCGCCGCCTCTGGCCCCCCAAGTTCCTGCGGCGCCGCCGTTGCCGACGGCGGGGGAATATAAGGATGGTGCGGGGCAGTTTCAGGTGGCGACTTTGAAGGGGTTTACGATCACGCCCATGGCAGGTACCTTTATGGCGGAGGCCCCCGATGGGAGTCTGGCCTATACGGTGCTGTCCCAGCCGTTGAGTGGGACGACAGCCTTTAATGATGATTATTTAGTGGAATTGGCTCGGGCCGCTTTTGGTCGGGGTGAGGGCTTCGCGATGGGGCTACGTCAGCCGATTCCTGGGGGACTGAAGCTGGATTGGACGGGGAGTTTGACCATTGGGGGTCAGACGCAGCCGATGAATGGGGTGATTTTGGTGAAGACGGGGGGGCTGAATCGGGCCTTACTGCTGTTGATTGCGGCGACCGATGCGGGTACTGACCAGGTGCCTGGGGCGCTGTCGGCGCTGTCTGATAGTTTGCAGCCGATCTAGTTGGGGTTCGACAACGACTGATTAGAACAGAAGCCGGGCGATCGCCTGGCTTTTTTGTTGGGGCGATTATCTAGCTACTGGCTCAAACCCTAAAATCATCCTCTGGACAGATATGGGCGAGGCATATATTTGATACGTTTGAATCAGGGTGTTTGTGAATAGATGACGCGCTACAATGGGACCTATCGGCAATGCCCACCACGGAACAACTCAAAACCCTGTATGAGATCGGCTTCTGGCTAACCTATCGTATGATGCAGCCGATCGTCCTGATGTGTGTTGATGCCCGCACGCGCAACCTGTTTATTCTTGCAGGGGATAATGAAACGATCGAGATCGAGATCCTACCTAATGGGAGAATCCAAGATGAGCCAGACTAACTATCTCAGCATGTCCGAGCGGGAATTACGCCAATACTGGTTGAGTCATAAGGAAGACAAGCTAGCGCTTGAGGCCTATTTAGAGCGCCGCAGCCAACGTCCCCAAGGGACAACAACTTTTCATCCTGATGATGCTGACTTTGAAGAACGGCTGAATTCTTTGGTGCAGCGACAGCTTCAGATCAAGCAGTAAATTAGCAAAGGCGATCACTGGAAGATTAGGGAGGTATCCAAGATGGTTGGTAAACCAAAGGGGTTTGGCAAATCACTGCATCAGAAGCAGATGGATGAGAGCCTACAGAAAAGTCTGGAAAAGTTGTCAAAGAAGCTGGTGCGGGAAGATCTGACTGGGACTTTTGCGAAGACAGTCATTAGCCCCGCTGGTGCGGTCAAGATGTCAGAAGTGTTGGAAGACTTTGTGGATCCTTATCTCAAATTTACCAGAGGCCCCCAGGAGCGCAAAAATATATTTGACATTGCCATGCTGGCCTGGAATTTGGCATTGCTGCCTGAGCCTGAGCGACAGGTCATGCGTGAGCGGATGATCGAAGAGGCGATCGCACAAACAGGTGTGTTGAGGCAGGATTTTAGTCAACTGGTTGATGGCATGATCGCACGCAAACTCGCCTGTTTTGCTGACAATAGGCGGTTGATTGTCAGTGTTGAATTGAAGAACACAGGGCGGGATGAGTTCCAATTGCTAGTTGCTTCTACGTTGGAAAGTAATCCATAGGGCAGGCATGAAAAATTGACCCATCTGAGACCATCCTGCAAATCTACTTCTCCGTACAGGCGCATTGCATGCGTCCTCAATCTGTGCGATCACATACTAATCCTCAACTCTGAAATTGGACTGTATTGTGAAGGTTTGCCATATTGGACTAATAAATGATGTAGCACCTTTATGGAAAATCATCCCTAGGACAGAGATAAAGCCACCGTTGGGATGAGGAGGAAGGGCAAGGTTTGTGATATCCAAGAGCAACTTCAATGATCATGGAGTTTTGTGGGGAATTGGGGTCGATCGCCCTCCGTCTAAAGGTATATATCTCCTGATCCACAGATAGATTTTCCAGGTCGCCCAACCTTCGATAGCGTTTATTAGCAATCATTCTAAGAAACACTCAAGTTTCATCCATGCATATTCTCCGGATACTCATTAGTAATTCAGATAAAGGAAGCATCAGCCGATTTTAAGTCCCCCTTTTGATTTAGAGATGTGAGATTGCCCCATGAGATTCGAGAAAGATCAGATTACCTTTGTCTGCTGTATTGAGTCCGGCAGTTTGGAAGCGCAGACCGTACGGATGGTGCAGAGTCTGCGGCGCTATGGTGGCCGCTATTCAAATGCCCCAATTTTTGCCGTTACGCCGCGATTGGGTGCCCCCCTGTCATCAAAAACCCAACAAATATTCGAAGAACATAACATTCGACATCTCATTGTAAAACCCCACGAAACCTCGATCGGCTATCGCTGGAATCATTTCATCAATAAGCCCATCGCCATTTTAGCCGTCGATCAAATCTGCAAGACAGAGGCCGTGGCTTGGCTCGATAGCGATCTATTAATTGTGGGGGAACCTGGCGAATTGGCCCTAGCCGATGGGGAGAATTTCCTGGCCTGCACGAGCGATCGCCTCGGCGGCACCACAGGCCCCGGTGATGAGATGGAACCCTACTGGCATGAGGTTTGCAAGGTATTGGGATTGGACTTGGAGCAGTTGCCTTGGGTGACGACGGCCCAGGAGGGTTTGAAGATTCGCTATTATTTCAATAGTGGTGTTTTTGTCTATCGCCGAGGTCACAATTTTGCCCAGCAATACCTGAGAAACTGTTTGAAAATGCTAGACGCGCGGGTTTCGTCCTCAGTCTGTGGTTTCTTTTTTGCCGACCAAGTGGCCCTGGGATTGACGGCGGCCCAGCTCAAGTTGTCCTGGCGATCGCTTCCCTATTCCCACAACTATCCCGTCAGTCCCCTGACCCATGGGGATTGGTATGACGAATCTCGACTGCGCGAGGCCTGTATCATCCATTACCACAATTCGATGTGGATGCCCTTCTGGACAACTTTCTTAGATTGTTTGACAGAAACCCATCCAAGGGCTGCTGTATGGATGGCAACCATTGGTCCTATGGTCAACCAGATTCCCTTGCCCTATAAGGCCTTTAACAAGGTATTGGGAAGGGTTCGCCAATCCCAAAAGACGCACTACCAGTCCACCTGCACGGTTTACTAACGGGATGCGACACTTCTGGGAAAATCCAACCCCAGAAGTGATCCACTATAATGGTGGGGAGAAAACGCGATCTTGGTTAATCTATGTTCCACCCGCTCGCTGGAGCGATTCAAGTCGATCGCCTCACCATTCCCATCCAGAATTTGAGTGATCGCCACCAGGGCCTCAAAATCGTTCAACTGTCGGATTTACACTACGACGGGGTGCAATTTACTGATGCCCAACTGCAACAGGCGATCACCCTGGCGAATTTAGAACGGGCCGATCTGATCGTGATTACGGGGGACTTCATTACCTACCGCCCCGAACCCATTCACAAACTGATCAAACAACTTTCTGCCCTACGCAGCCGCTACGGCACCTACGCTGTACTCGGAAACCACGACCTTTACCATCCCAAGGCCAAGGAGACCATCACAAACGCCCTCAACCAAAGCGACATCACTTTGCTTTGGAACGAAGTTGCCTATCCTTGGGGCGAAGGCTTGGCCCTAGTAGGACTGCCGGACTATTGGCATCGGGAGTTTCGGGCTGGGGCTGTACTGGAGGATTTGGATGAAGCTCTGCCGCGCATTGTCCTGTCTCACAATCCTGATTCGGCGGAGGATTTGCGATCGTGGCGCGTCGATCTCCAGCTCTCTGGCCATACCCACGGCGGCCAGATTTACCTGCCCGGCCTTGGCACCCTGGCTGGGGTTTTGTCGCGGGAGTTTGACCATATTCCAGCGGCGATCAAGCAGCGCTTCCCACTGCTGGGCACCACGAAGCGGGTGGTGCGGAACTGGGATTGGGCTAGGGGGTTGCATCGGATCGATCGCCCTGGGAGGCCAAATTTACTGTATGTCAATCGCGGTTTAGGCACCTATCCGCCGGGGCGATTGTTTTGCCCGCCAGAGGTGACGGCAATTACCTTAAGTCGGGCAGCTTAAGTCACCCGTAAACTCAACGCTGCGATCGCCAATCTATTCCCTTCGATAGATGTCCCACGGTAGTGCTCTATTTTATTGTGCAGCAACCGTTATGTTGCGATCGTCATGCCTCGAAAAAGTCACGATTTCTTCTCGAAAGCCTGGATGAAAGAACTCCTGAAAGACTTTGGGGAAGTGAAAATAGAACGACCTGTGGCGAGTGAAGTCCGCACCATTGATTTGGTTTTTTATCCCAAGAACGATCGTATCCAAGATTTAGAAGCTCTAGGACTTCTCGGCAGAATGCTGACTAAACCCTGTCCCGTCGAATTCTTCCGCAATGCCGTCCCCACCCAAGAAATCACCAACTGCCGAGGTAAAACTGCTGACCTCCACGGAGAAATGAGACGAGAGGCTGAGCAGGAAGGCAGGAAACTGCATGATGAGGATCTACCCATCCTTTGGATCATCTCTCCCACCTTGTCCAAGATCAAGAGGAAAACCTTCTGCATGGTGACGAAACCAGAATGGGGCGAAGGGATTTACTTCTTGCCGGAAAATGACTTCACCCGGATTGTCGTGGTCCATCAATTGCCCGTAACAATAGACACATTGTGGGCTCGCCTCCTCGGCAAAGGTTCCGTCCAAGCCAATGCCGTCAAAGAGCTTCTGGCCTTGCCTGAGGATTATCCCTACCGAGAAGAGACCCAGCGCCATCTGTCGATGTTGCAGGTAAACCTAGAGATGAGGCACAATAAGAACAAAGATTTACGGGAGGTCATCATGAACTTAGCGCCAGCCTATGAAGAGTGGTACGCCAAGACGGTTGAACAAGGTAAGAAGGAGGGTAAGAAGGAGGGTAAGAAGGAGGGTAAGAAGGAGGGCGAGAAACTCGGTATCATCAAGGGCAAGCAGCTACAAAGTATCCAGACTGCCCGCCGAATGCTGAGTAAAAATATGTCTTTGGAGGAAATTTCTGAGCTGACAGACTTACCCCTTGCTCGGATCCAAGCACTCCAAGCCGAGAATCAGTAGCGATCGCATCCAAGGACCTGTGATCGCCTGATGATGAGCGTTTGATAAAAATGATGCGATCGCTATTTTTAATGTCCGGTATTGAGATGATGAACCGATCGTAGGTTGGGTGCAACGCAGTGAAACTCAACATTGATTTTGTGAGGAAGCGATCGATCGGAAGAACGTGATTGTGATTGCAAACATGGGAGTATTGACAAATTTTCTACTGCGCTACTGAACCGCCTAGGGTTAAAACCCAAGGCTAATAGTTAAAACCAGCTAAAGCAGGTTCTAGGAGTTGAAATCAACCTTCAAACACCTAAAACACTTGCTGCTCGATATTGTAACCCGTTTCAACGGGTTTGCACTGTTAGCCTGGGATTAAAATCCCAGGTGGGCCATGCGATCATCAGTTAGCACCCAAATTGAATTCACCAACGGAATCATTCGCGGTGCGGTTTAGGCAACAACCTATCCTACAAAACTTCCTGAGACAAGCTAAATTGGAAAGTATCTATAGATAGTGCCGCTCCTAAAATAAACCCCCTATGGTTCCTAACATTAACAACCCCTTCACCGTCGGTCGCCCCACCAACGCCACCACCTTCGTCGGACGCACCGGAGAAATCGCCACCGCCCTCGACCAAATCACCAGTCGCGGCAACCTCGCCATCTGGGGCAGCCCCGGCATCGGCAAATCCTCCTTCCTCAACCTGCTCACCGACAACAGCGCCTGGACCGTCCGAGGCTACGACCCCACAGGCACTATTATCCTCTACCTCAGCTGCCTCAGCCTC